>JANYGO010000316.1 GCA_025362325.1 Cyanobacteriota bacterium
GTCTATGATCGGGAACTGCTTTTATTGCTTCAATTAAATTCATTGCTGATTCATTCCATAATTATAGTCTACCCGGACGGGACCGACTTGATTAGCTCTTCTATCATACATTCCCCCGCTGACAATTAATCCACCCTGCCCGGCCCCCCTTGCTAAGGGGGGGAGATAGAAGAACTTCCCCCTTGCTAAGGAGGGGAGATGGAAGAGATTCCTGATTGCTAAGGAGGGGAGATGGAAGAGATTCCCCCTTCGGAAGGGAAAAATCTTGTTCCTCTCTTAGCCCCCCCCTTAGCAAGGGGGGGTTGGGGGGGATCGACAGGCAATGCCGCCAAGGGAATCTGATGCAAAAACAGATGCGGAATCACAATCAATTCCTCAATTCCATCCAGATAATTACCAATCAAGTCATTAACTTTCAACCGCTGCGACAACTGAGACAAAAACTCAGCCATGCCCTGTTGCCAACTTTTATTATCCCTCAAATAAGACGACAACCAACTCTTGCTAATCCAATTCTGAAAAGTTTCCACACCCTCTCCATGACAAGTATGAACCTGCGGGGGTTTATCCTTGTAAATCACAAAAACATGAGTGTCATTTCGAGTAGTATAAAAACACAGAATCGCCGTATAGGGATTTTCGATGAGTTGCTGCATCGCCGCAAACTCCATCGGAACGACTTGAAGCTGTCCCGCCAAAACTGCATCTAAACGACGAATGTTTTCCCAGACTTGCTGTTTCTCGGCTTCCAATTCTGCTATCTTATCCGTGTAAGCAGCAACACCCGCCCGACTCCGCGACTGACTTGCCGCTAATCCTTTATTCCCCTCCGATGGATTGCGGAGTTGTTCAACTTCCCCGTCAATTTCCTGCTGCTTCGCCTCAAACTTATGCAAATATTGTGCGACTTCGGGCGGAATTTCACCGTTAGCATACAAGTCATTGCTGTGCATTAAATCGACTAACTGCTTGGAACGGGTTCTGTCACAATATTCTATAGCTTTTTCTAGTTTGCCGCTGTTGACGCAAGCTTGAATCGCGTTTTCGTAAACTCCAATAGATTCTGCTACAATCTGTTGACGGCGATCGTCGGAAGTTATCCAACTTCTACTGTATTCCACCGCAGTCATCGCTTGTTCGTATGCTGCGATCGCAATTTCCCAGAAACCAGCAGTGAAAGCGATCTTGCCGAGGCTTCTGCTAGATTTCAGACATTCTAAAGGAAAAGCGGTAGGGGTGTAGACTATTAAAGCTTCTCGGTAACAAGCGATCGCATCTTCTATATTCTGAGCCTTTTCTCCCTGAATTCTGTCAATGTAGGCATTCCCCAAATTATTTTGAGTCGTTGCCCATTGTTGGGGAAATTGTTCGGGGGTACGGACTATTAAAGCAGAGTTGTAACAGGCGATCGCCAATTCTATATTCTGAGCCTTTTCTCCCTGAATTCTATAATTGTAGGCAATCCCCAAATTATTTTGAATCTCCGCCCATTGTTGGGGAAATTGTTCGCGGGTGCAGACTTTTAAAACAGAGTCGTAACAGGCGATGCCAATTTCTAAATTCCATGCCCGCCTGCCTAGGGGGAACTGCTGAATCAAGTTGCCAACAATGGCAATAGTTGCAATTGAATGAGCTTGTTCTAAGGTAATTTCTGTGAATGTCGATCTTGCCCAAGTTTGTAATGCTTCGGCAAATTTTAGAGTCAATTTGTCGAGATTTTGTTGTAAAATAGGATAGACGACTTGAGGATTTCCATCACTGTCTGAGGTTGCCTGCAACACCTCCCCTAAAAAAGATAAATACTCTTCATTAGTTACTGTATTACCGATAGCATTCGCCAATTCTGCCGCTAGATTTTGCGGAAAGTCGGCTGCATTTGTGTCACCCTTTTCTGTCATGTTGGCGGCTACTACTTCCATAACTTCTTGCAGCAAATCGGCATCCACCCACTCTCGATGGGCGTTGAGAATATCACCCTCTTCACCGTTAGGACATTCCAGGAGTTGTTTAATCAGATTGAGATAAGCCGCCAAGCGTTGTTCGTCCATGAGAATTTCCTTTAACTCTATATATATCTATCGCTGATTTGAGGGGAAATTATGCAAAATCCCGAGACTCCCCAGAAGCCCGGTTTCTTGCGAGATTTCTCATCACTCAACTAAAAAACTCGTAGAAACCCGGTTTCTCGCCACCCACCGACTCTTAGAAACCGGGTTTCTTGCGAGATTTCTCATCACTCAACCCAAAAACTCGTAGAAACCCGGTTTCTCGCCACTCACCGACTCTTAGAAATTAACACCTTCATCATCCGATATTGCTTGATACTCCAGAAGCTGTTCCCCTCGGATAATCCACAATTTACCCACAACTTCTGCGGCATCCAATCCGCGAATTAACGTTTCTACTGCCTCTTGCAAATCTTGCGGTTTCGCTTGAGAAGGCAGACGCAGTAGCACAATCCCAGGATAATCAGAAGGATTGTACCGGATACGATTGCCAAAGCCTCTATTTAAAGTCACCAAACATCTACCTTCCCTCCGACAGATATCAATCAACAATTCATCCACTGTTGAAGTCAAATTTTGTTCCCGTACAGTCGCAACATCGTGGCCTGCTAAACGTAACAGCGAAACAACCCGAATGCTACCCAAATTTTCATCAAGCTTCATCTTCACTTTAAGACTTCCTTTTTTTCACCTAAAGGAATTTCCACATAATAATCTCGTGCCAACTCAGCCCCATAAGCAATACAAGCCAGAATATCTTCTCGTTCAATTCCCGGATATTCCTCAAGCAATTCTTCAAAAGTCATGCCGCTAGCTAGAAAGTCAAGAATCAGAGAAACCCAGATGCGATGGCCGCGAATACGGGGTTTCCCAAAACAGATATTCGAGTCAATTGAGATGCGAGACAATAAATTATTTTGGGTCATGTTTTTTCTATTTAGTATTTGCGATTGACCAATTGTAATGAATTGTATGTTTGGGTTTATAGCTACCTTGTCATCCCAGAAACCGGGTTTCTTGCGAGATTTCTCATCACTCAACCCAAAAACTCGTAGAAACCCGGTTTCTCGCCACCCACCGACTCCCCAGAAACCGGGTTTCTTGCGAGATTTCTCGTCACTCAACTAAAAAACTCGTAGAAACCCGGTTTCTCGCCACCCACCGACTCCCCAGCAACCTTATTCATCGCCATCACCCCAAATCTCAGCTAATTTCTCCAACAAATCTTCAGCAATCAAATTAAGTTCCGCTTTGACATCCTCATCAATATCTGAACTTATGCCCGTAGGTGAAGATTTCTTCATTGAAAAGTCTGAGTTTCTACCTCCCAAAAGTCCACCACCAGAACCAACTTCAGCTAAAGCTTTTCCTCCTTCATACCCCCAATTACTTTCCTCATGGCTGTGATAAACTCCCTCCAACTTAGCGACAATTTCCGCAATCGATAGACGTGCCAATATTTCCTGCACTTTTGCCTCTACCAGGTCATCTTCTGTCGGAGAAGATAGCCTTTTTTTGATTGCACTTTCCAATTCCGAAATCCCCGATTCAATCCGATACAAATAATCCAACAATTCCTCAACAGGTTTGAGTGCACTCAGCGGAATTTGTTCAGTATCATCGCCAATTCCCACCGCCGGAATAAAGCCCAAAAGTTTGACTTTATCGAAAGGTTCGGCAAACTCAACGGCGACATAAGCAATGCGATTTTCCCGGACTTCCGATGGCAGAGAAATCGCCTGTTCTCCAACCTTCACAGGACAACATTCTATCTTACCAATTCCCGGTAAAACCAAATCCGCGACATCAAAAACCGCCCGAATTCCTGGATGCCAACTATCACCACCATTAATATCGGTTTCGAGTTCCATCCACTCCAAAAAATAGTTAACCGCCCAAACAGCCAGGGTATTGAAATAAACCCGCTTGCCTTTTGGGGGATTAGCTTGCTCTGAAGCAAATTGCAGAGCTAAACTGCGTGCATCTTGCTCCAGAGGAATTTCTAACAAATATGTATCCATGCTATTCATTGTAAGTCCTCCGGTTGATATCCACATTCGATCGCAATTCTGGTCGCCAGTTGTTTGACAAGTTTCTTGCGCGCTCTTTTCCAGTGAGAGTAGAGAGTTTGATCGTTAACTTTTAACTCTCTGGCAATTGCAGATAAGTCATCAGGAGGCTCTTTCAATAGCAGCCGCAGTGCGAGTACGTGAGAATTGGCATCGGGGCGAGGACGGAGATTTTCCGGGGTCTTTGATCGAGACTTATCTATTATTTCATTCGGATAACTGTTTCTCAGTTCTCCCCTCGGGTCTTCTTCGATATATTGCCGCAGTTTGCGACCAATGCACTGCCTATTTTTAGCTTGTTCTTGCTCAATGAGTTTATCAAGACCAATTTCCGTGGTATCGTCTAGCACTCCTTCCGAATCAAAGTCTTCACCTTTTATGCTCGTCTGCGGAGCATCATAACTAAAAGTAAAAGGCTGTCTACCACGTTGGCGGTAATAGTCAAAAACTTTAAATCTAATAATTTGATGGAACTGCTTAACAATCCTCTTTCGTAACTCATCATCAGCAGTATTTTCGAGGTCGAGTTGGTGTAAAAACTTAGAAAAAGTTTTGAAAAAACCCAAATAAGCTTCTTGCACCAATCCGTCGAAATCAGCATCAAGTATGTTAGGGTCGCGACGCTTGCGAAATCCAGTTAAATTGGGAAGAAGTTTGAACAATTCGTTTTTGAGTCTTTCGTGTTGCTCATTACTCCTCTCTTCGGGGTTTTTCAAGAGTTGGAAAATTAGTCGCAGGCATTGGCACTGAATTTCTTCTTGTTGCTCATTACTCCTCTCTTCCGGGTTTTTTAAGAGTTGTAAGAGTTCGCGTAACTGTTCGTCTTTATTCACTGGCGCGTTTGGATAGCATCGGGATAATTCCATTATCCCAGAGAAAATAGCGCAGTAATGTGCAAGCAAGAACAAAGTCAAGGAAATCGGTGTGAATTCCTGACTCTCTAAAAATTCGACGGGGGCATTGTGTCTTGTCATAGTCCCGTTTTTGCGTGTTGATACATCGATATCGCAGCGGTTGGGGGCTTTATGCAGAATTGAGGAATTTTTTTCCCGTGTCTCCGTGTCCGTCCTCCGGTGTCCCTGGCATCTGTGAGGACACGGCATTGCCGTTTCCCTACCCGGAGAAATCTGTTAACAGGTTCCAACGCTGTGCCTGGTAACGAGGAACCCTTTGTATCTGTCGTTTATCCCCGATGCCACATCCCCCTCGCATCCCCCGAAAGCAAGGGGGACTTTGAGAAGATTCTTGTCCGGGGATCTGGCCTTAATTGCTAAACAGAAGACTTGCACTACGTTTGAAGTTAAGTTGAGACTACGAAAGGCATTGCCGTCTCCTTACCCGCACCCATCAAGCAGCATTTCTGCCCTCAGAATCGCGTTTTTCCCGCCACCGAGATTCGGCCTCGGAATACCGCCACTTAGCCGCCGCCATTTCCTCGTCTAAATGCTTGATTTTGTTGCCGTATTTGTGATTCATCCACTGAATGTCTTCAGCGAAATTCTTTTTCAATTCTTGCTCTTTTGCTTGCTTCCATTCAGCTTTCAATTCGGCCATTTGTGCTGGGGAATAAGTACCCACTGGGGCTTGATATTGTTCGTCAAGTTCAGCAATTTCTGCTTTGAGCTGAAAGATTCGCTGCTCCCGTTTTTCGTCTAAATCTTTTTCAAATTGGTGCTTTTCCTCAGCATACCAACCCATTTGAAAGTCCGCTTCTACCATCTCCCAATTCTTCAAACGGTCGTTGGCATCGCCTTCGCTGACAAATTTATCGCGGCGCACCTCTAAGCCTTGTTGGTAAGCCAGTTCTCGCTGTTTTAGAGCAATTTCTTCGTCGATACCCACAATCTGAATTGCTTCGATTTGGGCAATCTCTTCGGGGAGATGATTTTTGTATTGATCGATTAAAGCCCGATCGCACTCCGGCATCTCAAAAGCGTCATTTTGCAGGGAAGCGGCTGTCCAGAGCATGACAACTGGTAAACTAGCTGCGATCGCATTTAAGACAATTCCCCCCGGTAATCCCAACCCAATCACAATCCCCAGAGACATCGCATACTCGGTGCCACTCAATCCCAGCGCTAAAGCCACATCAGAAACAGGTTGTGGTTCCAAATTTTTCCCTTCCACTTGCAGCACCAAACCTGTTTGAGCTTGGTAAAAAAGCTCGCCCAATTCATTTTTAGGGGGATGGGCTTGTTCTTGTTTACCGATATCCTTCAAGGCTTGCTGAGTGCTGCCTTTCTTGCGAGAGTGTCCCACCACTTGCATCACTTTCTTATCCGCCAAAAGCCCGGCCGCGCCGCCAATCGCCAAACTCGCGGGAATGCTCAAAGAGCCCAAGCGAGATGTCAGAATTTGCCCTCCCGCACTAAAGGTAAGCGCGCTCATGGCGGCGACAAGAATGTTAACAACTTTCTTGGTTTCTGGATTGTACTTGCGGTTGGCGGAAGGAGTTAAATCGTTAATCCGATTTTTTGCTACTTCTCCTTCTGCATCTTCTTTTTCCCAGTGACACATTTGGGATTGAATTTGTTCGGGCAGCATTTTGATTAATTCTTGGTATAGGTATCGCCAGGAAGCAATAATGTGCTGGGGATTCGTGCTAGAATTGGGAGTAGAGTTCATAATGTTTGCCTCGATTGTTTTGTGGCTGTTAAGAGAGTATCGGTACAGATTGTCTGGTTATGCAAAATTGGGGAATCTTTGAGAATATTGATTGTTTGGTGTTGTAAACCGCCAGCCCAATTAGTAGGGTGCGTCAGTTGGAAAAACCTAAATTTTTCGTACTAACCTTAAGACTGACGCACCCGGAGGGCTGATTTTTTTATGGGTTTTAATACCTAAATCGGTGAATTTCCTCTCTCTACTCTTCTAGTCGGCGTCCGGCGGACATCGTTTGTGTAGTCGCGAATTATATTCGCCCGGAAATGGTGATTTATACAATCCTGATTAATTGGATTTGGTGGCAAGTTTTCGGGCTTTTTCAAAGGCAGAATCAATACAAGGTGTCATCGATCGCCTAACGGAGTTTTCATCTTGACCCTCATCTAAAGCGCACACGCTGGCTTTGCCGCTCAACTCCTCGGTCAAATCTTCGTATAATTGACCAGACGGCACAATAAAAGAGATAACTACTCCTTCTTTTTCGATGTCATCAACTAACGCTTTGACTAGACTAAAATCAATGTTTCGCTCCCCTTGACGCGGCTCAAAGGCATTTGCTAGAATGGTGAGGATAGCTGGATTTTTGTTGGTTTGATGCTGTTGTTGAATCGCAACTTTAGCTCGCTCCAATAAAGGAATTAGAGGAGTTCCCGGTTTTTGATTGGTAATCGATCGCACATTCTTCTGACATTCCCCCATCAGCGTCAAACTGTTGAAGATTGAGATTGGTTGAGTGACGACGGCGCGATCGGCAAAAGGAATGCTAACAGCGGTATCTCCCGGTTTATAATGTTGGCTGCTGAGTTGACAGTGCGTTTGTCGCTGCAAGTTGTAGCGATCGGCAGAAAGCGAATTATCATCCGCGCGGTAGTGTACGATCGGTTGAGTGGCGAGTTCCGGGTAAACGAAAGCTGCGAGGGCGATCGCGCTAACACCCACAGCAGCCACAATCGCCGGAGACTTGTACCAAGATTTCTCCGATTCAGTTGTATAATTAATTGTCATCTGGACTCCTCCGTTGCGCTTCTGAAGGGATATCGCAGGAGTCACCAGGCTTTATGCAAGTTCCAAAGGTCGATCGCACTCAACAACATTATCTATCATTGTTCGGTGTGCGCCGCCATCCCAGAGTCCAAACAACAATGTCATTACGAGCTCGCGAAACAATCCCAGAATCCCGGCGATTGCTTCACTAAGAGCTCGCAATGACATATCGGACATATCGATTGGGTGGGGGCGGGTTTACAAAATTATTCATTTTTACCGTAAATTGTTGGTTAACCCGCCCCTACCGCAAATCGCGGTTTGATGTCCAGTTTCTACAATTTGTCGATCGCTCTTTTAGCCTGATCTGCGATATTTTTCACAGCATCTTTAGCATCTTCTGCAGCGTGGCGGGCGGCCGATTCCGCTTGTTTTGCTTGGCCTTCAGCTTGGTCTTTTTTGTTCCCCGTGATGTTCCCGAAAATTTCCTGAGCCTTGCCTTCTACGTTTTTGCCGATCGCCTTCGCCCTGTCTTCTACACTCATAATAAGCTCCGCCGAGTAGTTGAACTTTACTGCTATCCTAACATTAGCTCAACAGCAATTCCTCGCTAACTTCACATTAATTTATGTTTGGTTTATTTTCATCGGTTTTTAGTAGGGTGCGTCAGAATGACTTAATTATTTCGATTTACTCGCTATATAAACTGACGCACCCTACAGAACGATCGCGATGTCTTGTAAGGTGCGTCAGAATGGCTTGATTGTTCCCATTTACTCCGATAAAAGCTGACGCACCCTACATTTATTACTTCAAACTCGCCGCCGCAACCTTAATCGGTTCGAGCAATTCCAACGGTATATGCAGCATATTCAATTGGGTACTTTCAACACCTTTCCTTTCGTTCCTTTCAGGATCGGGGCCGTGATAATCGCTGCCACCAGTTACCAGCAAACCGTATTCAAGACACAAATCTTTCAACTTTTGAATTTGGCTGGAACTGTGGCTGGGATGGTATACTTCGACTCCCATTAAACCAGCATCTACTAATTCTTTTAAAACTTCCTCAACAGCGCCGCCGCGAAATAAATAAGGATGCGCCCACACCGGTACTGCGCCGCAACTCTTGAGTAAATCTATGCCTTCGGCGATCGAGAATTTCTCGTAATGCACGTAGGCGGGGCCGTCGTCTCCCAGCCAGCGATCGAATGCTTCCCGCGATGATTTCGCGTGACCAGCTTTTACCAGCGCGCTGGCAATGTGAGGCCGTCCCGGTGCCATTCCTGGGGATGTTGTTGGCAGTTCGATCGCATATCCCAACGCTGCTAGTTTATCTACCATTTCCTGCGATCGCCTCAATCTTCCTTCTATGCGATCGTTCAAAGGAACGCGCAACTTATTTGCATCGGCATAAAAACCTAAAATGTGCAACGATCGACCGTTGTGCACTGTACTGAGTTCAAGTCCGGGGACTATTTCTATACCGTACAAAGCAGCGGCGGCAAAGGCTTCATCCCAACCCGACATCGTATCGTGATCCGTGACGGCCAAAGCGCGAACCCCCGAAGATGCGGCGGCTGCTACGAGTTCGGCAGGGGTAAGAGTGCCGTCGGAATAAGTTGTGTGACAGTGGAGTTCTAGCATTTTTTTATGGTATTTTAAAGTCTGCGAAACCTGCAATTATTGTCCTGATTCACACCACATATATTGCCACTGCAAGCAATATTTTTTTGGGTGATTTTTGGGTTGGCTGTAATAACTTGTCGCACATTTAATTGCTACATTTCTGTTTATTGAAACTCTGGGTGGGGTGGGCATCCTGCCCGCCCAAAAAATTAATTAGGGAGGCAGAACCGCTTAGCTATTTCTTGATTTCTCGAACTTCGTGAATGATACCTTCTGGCAATTTTGAAGGAACCGGCGATATTTCAATACTTTGTATGTTGTGAACTGGGATAACTAGAAGTTTGTCTGCTAATTCTAGAATTATCGGGTCTGAAGTCAACATTTTGTGCAGGCGAGTGCCTAAATTTGCTTGCTCTCCTACTCTTATCTCTGGCGGAATGAACTCGAAGTGTTGCTGTTTGCCGTTAGTGTAGTGGATTGTCAGATTGATAATTCTTTCTGCGTTGGTTGCTTCCATAGTTTTTTCCCTTAAGAGTCGATCGGGCTTTACCCCAAATTAACCATAAATCACAAGTTGCGATCGCACTACGCTTGGAAAGCTCTTGACCGAACTGGGCTTTCCTTACGCCAGCCGAGTTACTGCTAATTTTACCACAAAAACTGTACTGAAACTCCCCAACGTACCAAGTATATAATTGGCAATCGCGATGTCTGCGCTTCTGAAAGTGCGATCGGCTTTAACAGCAATATTCGGGCGATTATCTACGGGATAGCTTCGCCGCGCGTGCTTTTTGCTGTGCCAGTTCGCAAATTGGCTGAATTGGGCCTCTGCCGCGACTTAACTCAAAGCGCTCTCAAGTTATACAGCAGAGGCACTTGAGCGCTTTGGGGGTCAAGGTTTTTTGAGGTAGAAACTGTGGAGGTTGAGATAGCGGCATTGTGCTTTCACCGCCCTTGAGGAATTTTTTATAAATTAATAACATAACATTCAGGTAACACTTATGAAATCCACACTTTGCTTTCCCAAAACTGCTGTTAAGTCTAACGTAGTTGCTTTTGACAATAGTGCTATTGAATCTTGTATTGTTGCAGCTTGGATTGACTTAGTAGGAGGAGACTTTGACAGCTTGGGAGGAGATGATTGGCTTCCTTTGTGCGGCGACATTGATGACGGCGAAATCTACCGCGAATGGTTTTTGTGGCAAGACAGCGAAGTAACTCAAGAGTGGGAAGCTTTCGATATAATTACTAATTATCGAGTGGTAGCATCTAGCCGAGAAATGCTGATTGCTAAAATCGACAAAATAGAAGATACCAGAAAAGTTTAGCTGTTTGGGAGAATCTTAAATCTTGATGCTAAACTTTCATAACAATTCTGTCAACAAACTCGGTTTCTCCCAAATACCTTGGATCGAACACGATACATCGATCGCAAAACCGGGTTTCTCAGGCCATAACTATAGGTTGGGTTTCATTTCACGGGCCCAACCTACTAATTTATGTCGCTACAGATTTTGGTTTTTCTCGTTCTAATTTCCGCTGCTTCAAAGCTGCCAGATTTTGTTTGATCGTGTCGATCGCAAATCCATTCCCCTGCTGTTGGTACAATTCGCTAGCACGGATCAAATCTGCAACCGCTTCGCCGTCCGATCGCAAATTCGCAAAAACCAAACCGCGATTGTGGTAAGCTTCTGCCAAAGTTGAAATTTCTTCTAAAGCGCTGGTAAATTTATCTTGAGCTTTGCGGTAATTTCCTGATTGATAAGCCTCAATGCCTTGTTGGAAATAAACAGCAGCTTTGCTACCTGCGTCGGTAGCTGGAAATTCTGGTAAACTCAAAATTGGTTCTTTAAACAGCACAGAAATGCTGCCCTTGCCGAAATAAGCCCAAGTCATTGTTCCCACGCCAATCCCCAGCGCAGCGACCACAATTACAGACAGAGCAATAAAATTGGTGATTTCCATAGAGAAATATTTGTTGTATGAGAATATGATAATATAGTTTTGAGTTTTCACCACGGTTATTAGTCAGATACCAATGATTGAACGCAATTCCCCCAATTGTCCATTACTAATTTCCCATTACCAATTTATATGAGTTTCCAGTACAGCGCCGCCCTAGTGACTTTAGCCGACATCGACAAGGAAGTTCTAGTTAAATTTTACACAAAGTTTCTCGACCTAGAACCAAACCCCTATATTCCCAATACTTATGCTGAATTTCAACTTCCCGGCTTAAGACTCGGCATATTCAAGCCCAAAGATTCCCACAAATCGGAATTTGCAAGTCGAGCAAAAACAGGCATGAGTTTGTGTTTGGAAGTCAGCAATATCGAAACTGCGATCGCCCGAATCTGGGCATTAGGATATCCGCCCGCCGGAGAAATTATCAAAGCTTCTCACGGTTTAGAAATTTATGCCTTCGATCCCGCCGGAAATCGCATAATTTTGCATCAATCCTATTATAATGTAGAATAATCGCTAATAATTTGTTAACTTGCGATATTCTCTCCTCTTCTATTGTGGAACAGGCGTCCCGCCTGTATTTCTTTGCGTCTTCGCGGTTCGTCAAAAAACATCAACTATCTAATCAGTTCAGCAAAACTATAGAAACTGATAATTAATAATAACAGCGCAGTCAAATGAGTCAACTGAAACTGAGGCCGCGGGCCGATAGATTCCCGCACCAAAATTGAAAAAGACGAACCAATAATATAACTCAAAGACAGCGCTAAATACGGCCACTGCGCGGTTACACTCCACAGCCCCAGCAAAATCATCGCCAAATTCAACATCACCAACTCAACAAAGCGAGGCGGATTGTGCTGAGCAGACAGAATCAAAGTGTCCAACCAATATTGCCAAGGTCTCATGTTTTAGCGATCGAGCTTTTGGATTTAGCCTTCCAGCTTAACCTACGATCGCCATTCAGTTTGTTGCAGCAAACACAACAAAGCCTCCGCCGTCTCCACCTGCGGAAACTGCGCGTAAAAGCGACTGACACTGTAAAAAGGGTGAGGAGTCTCCAGAATAATCGACTTATCGGCTATTTCCGCCAAAAAATCCATCAAATCTAGCGGGGCGACAGGCGCGCAAATCCACAAAGCCGCCGGTTGCTGCGACAGCAAAGCCTTCGCCGCCACAGCCACCGTCATCCCCGTCGCAATCCCATCATCCACCAAAATCGCCAAAGACCCCGCCGCGCTGACATTGGGCTGTCCCGAAGCCAAAGGAGCCAACAGAGATTGAGCGCTATTTTGAGCCTGCTGGAGTGCTGATTTTTGCAAGCGTAAATTTGGCTGATTTTGCTTTTGCCAGATCACATGGCCGTCAGCAGTTGCAGCCCCGATCGCCAATTCTAAATTATCTGGGCGAGTAATTTTCTTGGCAACAACCACATCCAAAGCACAGCCCAAGCGGCGCGCCACGGGCACAGCAACGGGCAAACCCCCGCGCGGCAAGGCATAAACAATCGGCTTCACAGCATTTTGTGCAGTTAAATTCAACTTGCCGAGCTCGTCTGCAACTGCCTCGGCCAGTTTTTCGCCTGCATCGGCGCGATCGTCAAAAAACGGGTTAGAGAACATATTTTTGCCTGTACGAGCTCAACCAAACAATTGGAGATTTGCGAGTGTTAATTTGGGATTGTGCGTAAAGCGTAGCTATCCCGTAGCGAATCGACAGCAGCGCATAGAAGCATCCAGTAAATCTCAGATCGCCCAGCGCCATCTAAACTATAAACTCTAGACTCAAAAAAATCTCTCCAATTATAAAATGTATGTCCAGCGACTTGCAACTCAGTCTTTTTGACAGCAATCAAAGTGCCGCCTTCCAAAACGACTCAATCCCAGCAAATGCCAAAATTCCCATTCCTCCCGGCACCTATCAAAATATGGAACAAATCGGCGAGCACTGCAACCGCTGTCACCGCTGCGAATTGGGCAACAGCCGCACTCACGCCGTCATCGGGCGCGGCAATCCTCAAGCCTCAATTTTGATTGTGGGAGAAGCGCCCGGACAAAACGAAGATGAAACCGGATTGCCCTTCGTCGGGCGATCGGGCAAACTGTTAGATAAGATTTTAGAATCCGTGGAATTGAGTGCAGAAACCGACGTATTCATTGCCAACGTCATCAAATGTCGCCCACCCAACAACCGCCCTCCGACAGCCAAAGAAATCGAAGCTTGCAAACCATACTTGCTCGAACAAATTCGCATTTTAGACCCCAAAATTATTTTATTAACCGGTGCAACAGCCCTGAAAGGTTTGTTAAGTGACAAGCGACCAATTAGTAAAATCAGAGGTCA
>JANYGO010000378.1 GCA_025362325.1 Cyanobacteriota bacterium
GACTTCGTATGTGTAGACGCGATTTCAATCGCCGAGTGAATTTGGTTTGTATAGACGCGATTTCAATCGCTGGGTGTATAATTTAATTAACACCTCACCCATACATTTATGCCAATAGATGACGAAGATTTTGAAAGCGAACATATTAGCGACGATCGCAAACTGCAACTCTTCACAGACAGACACGAATTTACCCGCCGATTTGCCTTTTATTTAAACGAAGACCCCGCGTGCCAACAAATTTTGTATTTTTACGGAGATGGAGGCAACGGCAAGTCTTTGCTGCTAAAACACTTGGAGTATCACTGCTGCAAAAGATTTTCGCCGCAGGTTTGGCAACAATGGCGCGCACTCCCAGAATCAAAAGCCGCCGAAGTTGCTAATTTCGTCCGCCACGCTGAACCTAAAACCTATACTCCCATACCCGTAGTCAGGCACGATTTCGGATTGATACCCATTAAAGAAGATAAACCGCAAGATAGATTTTACGGCTTGCTGATGTTGCGGCGCAATCTGGCAGAAGCAGCAAAGAATTATAAATTTAAGTTTCCCAATTATGACTTTGCTTGCTTTTGGTATTTACTGAACAAAGGCGAGTCTGACGCAACTCTCAGCCAACTTTTCCCCGATGATGTAATTCAATTGGTGACACCTGCCATTGAAACTTTTGCGGATTTTCCGGTGGTGGCGCAAGCTGTAGCCGTGATTAAAGGCATAGTTAAATTGAGCGGCATTAAGGGAGCGATGAAATTAATTCAAACTCGCTTGGGTGTCAGCGACGAAAAGGCCGATGAAATTCGCCGCAAAGATATTGATACTGAATTGATCGACTTTTTGCCGAAATTGTTTGCAGGTGATTTGAATGCGGCAATGGCTGGGAAACACAAACCCGATCGCCTGGTGATGCTGTTCGATACTCACGAGAAAATGTGGGATGAAAAACGGAATTCTCAAGGCGCAACTTTTTGGTATCAAGATGAGTGGTTTCGGCGGTTGCTTAGGGCGCTGGATTACAAATTGGGGATTGTGGTTGTTGTGGCGGGGCGAGATTGTCCGGTGACGCAATTGCGGTGGCCGAATGCGTCGAAGTTTCCGATTCCCGAAGATTATATAGATGCACAATTGGTGTGGCATCTGTCTCCCGCCGATGCTAGGGATTACTTGCACAAAGTGGAGATTGACAAGGCTGATTTGGCTGATGCTGTGATTAAATATGCCAGCGTCAATCCTGATGAGAGTTGGGATAATTTGCAGGTACATCCATTTTATTTGGGTTTGTGCGCGGATGTGGTGCTGGCAGAAAGGCGGCGGGGAATTGAGTTGCTGTCGTCGGATTTTGCGCGGATTCCGAAGTTGGAAAATAAGACTGCGGAGTTAACGGATCGGTTGCTGATGTATGTGGATCGCGAAGTGCGATCGGCTGTGCATTCGCTGAGTGCTTGCCGCGCTTTTGATGAGGATTTGTATGTGAAATTGGGAGTGGGTTGTCACTTCCAGGCAAGTAGTGCAAATTTTGAGGTTTTGACGAGTTTTTCCTTTGTGTGGAAATCGGAAAAGCGGGGGGATAATTGGTATCGGATTCACGATTTATTGCGGCGCTTGGATGCGGAAAGGGATAATCCGAAAACTCGCAGAGCTCATGAATTTTTAGAGCGGCATTACCGAGAAGTGGGGAATGTGGCGGAGGCAATTTTTCATGCTAATCGCTTGGATTGGGAGCGAGGTGTTGAGGAATGGGTAGAGGTGTTTAATGAAGCTTTGAACAAGAGTCGCTATGGGGAATGCAAGTCGCTGCTGGGAGTTAGAGATGAGTTGTGGATTAAAAGTGATTATTTGCTGGGCTGGATTTCACGAGCTGAAGGATTTTACTATACTGTATTAGCTCGATATGCAGAAGGAAAACAAGAGTATTTAGAGGCAGTTACAGCTTACGATCGCGCACTCATCACAACTCCTGACGATCGTCGAGGCACGCTCAACAACAAAGGGATCGTGCTGCTAAATCTGGGTCAGTTACAGAAAGGTATAGGAGAATTTGAGGCTGCAAAACAGTCTTTATCAGATGCGCTCGCTACCTGTAATTTAGCTTTACTTATTTCACCGGATGAAATCCATGTTCTCAGCAACAAAGGGCTCGTGCTGAACTCTCTGGGTGAGGTGCAGGCAAGGCTAAGAGAAGTTGAGGCTGCTAAACTTTCTTACTCGGAGGCGATCGCAGTCTTGAATTCTGCTTTAGTTATTGCACCGGATGAGACTTATTTTCTCAACAGTAAAGGGAATGTGTTGGGAAGTCTGGGTGATTTGCAAGTCGAGCTAAGTGAATTTGAGGAGGCAAAACAGTATTACTCAGATGCGATCGCAGCCTATGATTCTGCTTTAATTATTGAACCGGATCATATCGGTAATCTCAACAACAAAGGGACTAAGCTGAGCAGCCTGGGTGATTTACAAGTCAAGCTAAGTGAATTTGAGGAGGCAAAACAGTATTACTTTGATGCGATCGCAGCCTATGATTCTGCTTTAATTATTGCACCGGATGATATCGGCTATCTCAACAACAAAGGGATTGTGCTAGGAAATTTGGGTGATTTGCAAGTAAAGCTAAGTGAATTTGAGGCGGCAAAACAGTATTACTTTGATGCGATCGCAGCCTATAATTCTGCTTTACTTATTGCACCGGATCAGAATCATTTTCTCAACAACAAAGGGATTGCGCTGCGAAGTTTGGGTGATTTGCAAGAAAAATTATCTGAGAGACAGGAAGCACTCAAGAATTGGCAAGAAGCACTGGAAATATTTAATCAATGTTTAGCCATTGTTCCTAATCAAGAGAGCCTTCGCAATAGGCGCGATGCGCTGCAAGCATTTCTCGATAATTTGGGTGACGATACTGTCAGCAGTTAGCTCGATGGGAAGCAGAAACCGGGTTTTTGGCCGCATTTTTGCATCACAATCAAAAATTGTCGAAAAAACCCGGTTTCTTGGCCACGGGTGCGATCGAAGAAACCGGGTTTTTGACAGAATCTACGCATCGCAACCAAAAATTGTCGAAAAAACCCGGTTTCTGGGCCACGCGGGCGATCGAAGAAACCGGGTTTTTGGCAGTATCTTTGCATCACAACCAAAACTTGTCGAAAAAACCCGGTTTCTGGGCCACGCGGGCGTAAGCCCTAAATTTGCTAAAATAGACTCAGAAAATATCAAAATATAAATATGAACGAATCCCAAATCCCGCAAATTCCTTGGCTACCATTAAGCCGAGAAGCGCACAAACTATCAGTTACCGACAGATTAGCTCTAGTCAACGCGATTGTTGAGTCCATCAGACGGGAACTTAAACCCCGCCAACCTCTGCTAGATGATTTTGTGGAACCCGTGATTGGGCCAGCAAAAACTGATGCCGAAGTTAAAATTAGATTGGGGCGCGATCGCAAAGGTGCGGCAAAGCGACTCAGAGGGCTAGCAAAAACTGATATGCCACCTCCAACAGATGCCGAAGTTGCACTCATGTTAGAAGAGCGTTTGGTGGAGAAATACCTAAAATGAAGGTATTAATAGACACCAACATTATCCTCGATAGTTTGCTAGAACGAGAACCGTTTGTAGAAGATGCTGATGCTTTATTTGAGGCGATCGAAAAAGAGCAAATTGAGGGATATGTAACGGCAACAACTTTAACAAATATCTTCTACATTGTCAGAAGGCAAACTCGCAGCCTCGATCGCGCTAGGCAAGCTATTGCTGAAACACTAGCATTAATGAAAGTATCTGCCGTCGATCGCCACGTTTTGGAAATAGCATTTGCATCTAATTTAACCGATTTTGAAGATGCCGTGCAGTTAGCTTGTGC
>JANYGO010000273.1 GCA_025362325.1 Cyanobacteriota bacterium
TGCTGATTCTTGTAATATAGTCGCTGCCACTGCTTTTTATCTAGGCTTACTAATCGCAATCTTTGGCTCAGATTCATTGATATTTTCCTCGCTTTTTTTTACTATAGCATTTTCTGTACTCTTTGAGCGGGAAAGGAGTAAGCCTTCCAAAACTTATTTAAAACAAGAACAAGTTAGATTGCAATGGGCAAAACAAATGTGGGAATCGGCCCGCAATCAACAAAATTGGTCAGCCAGATTAGACGAGTTGCAACAGGAATTGCAGCAAGGCGCGATCGCCCGCGCGTACCTACAATCTCAGTTAGAATGGGTTCTGTACCGCCTCGAACAACTAAACCCCGAATTCATTGCCAGCACTTTACTGCGACTCGAAGAGAAAATCGGCGCCTTACCTGACAAAACTCCGGTTATCTCGGAAGTGGGGATGGATTACCGACAACTGACAAAGCTGTTAGAAACCGGAAAATGGCGCAAAGCTGACGAACATACTTGGGAAATTTTCCTGCAAATCGCTGTCCGGGAAGATGAAGGCTGGCTGAGTGCAGCCGATATTGATAGCTTTCCTGATACAGACCTTCGCACGATCAACCAAATTTGGCAACAACACAGCAGCGGGCGGTTCGGGTTGAGCGTGCAGCAGCAGATTTGGGACAGTACCGCAGGCAATTATACAGAATTGTGCGATCGAGTCGGCTGGCGAGTCAAGGAAAATTGGAAATATTACAGCGAACTCTCCTTCACCGAAAATGCTCCCCCCGGCCATCTCCCCGTCACCGCCTGGAGACAGCGCGCCTGTTACGGTGCCGGTAAACTCACCGCAGCCGAAAACTTTGCCCGCATCGCTGCGAAACTTGCAACGGGCGATCGCTAATCATCCAAAATTAAAAATTCAAAATCGACCGCGAGCTGCTATAATCAAAACGGTTCAGCAACTGGGGCTGTGGCTCAGATGGATAGAGCAAGCGCCTCCTGAAGAATCGGGCACCCTGCGAGGAAACTCTGGGAGTGAATGTGGTCAAACTCAAGGAAGCCTAAGTCTGACGGCAGATACGGTAATCTTGAGCCAAGCTTTATCTAAATTTTGTTTAGGTAAGGAAGGTGCAGAGACTGGCTTTAGGAAGTAAACACCATAAAACCTCCTAAACATACGGCCGCCACCTAAAGGCTGCAAAGCCCACGGTGAAGGAATAGTCCGGAGAGTGGGGAAACTCACACAAATCTGAAGCGCTAGGTCGCCGGTTCGAACCCGGCCAGTCCCGTTAAAAATCGAGAACCAATAACATCAGAGGGGCAAAGCCTAGGTTTTGCCCTTTTGTTTTGCATAGCCGCTAACCAATTCACCCTTTTTGAATTTTTAATTCCTGTTAGTGGGTTGTACGTGCGGTATTTTTTGTTATGGTTCGTGTGTCAGCTATACAAAGTTTTTATAGGTTTAGATGTGGTTAAGAATCAATTCAAACACGCGGCGTTACAAGCGTTTGAGGACTTCACGCAGTTTCTGGTTCCTAGTCGGACTTTTGATGGCCTGTTGGTTTGGCTATCAGCAGTTTAAGAGCGAATTTCAGAGACCCCAAGCTTTGTTAGTTCTAGGAGGGGCTACGGAGCGAGAGGTGTTTGCCGCCAAATTTGCTCGCAAGCATCCTGAATTGCCGATTTGGGTGTCTTCTGGCAGCAATCCAGAGTTTGCAGAATGGGTTTTTTCACAAGCGGGAATTAAGTCCGATCGCCTGCACTTAGACTACAGAGCGGTGGATACGGTAACAAATTTTACCACGCTGGTAGATGAATTGAAAGAGCGAGGCATTGAGAGCGTGTATCTGATCACTTCTGACGATCATATGCGGCGAGCTCAGATTATCGGCGAAATCGTACTCGGCAGTAGAGGCATTAGTTTTAAGCCTGTAGCAGTTCCGTCTGGGCGAACCCCTGAACCAGTGCAAAAAGCTGTGCGCGACGGCGCTAGAGCTATTCTTTGGCTGACAACCGGTTATACAGGTGCTAACTTCAGTCAAGCCAGAATTCAATAAACAAAGGGAAGAAGTCAGTAGTCAGTAGTCATTAGTCATTAGTCATCAGGAGAAGGAAGCAACATGAAGAAGGAAGCAACAGGAAGAAAATCTCATATTTGTGCCATGCGAGAACGTCCTAAACGTCGGGCGCGGTTGCTATAACATCCTTTGCGCTTCCTCAAGCTTTTAAAACTTGTCTTTTATAGCGATTTAACGAACCGCGAAGATGCTGATTACACATTCGCAAGAGAAGAGTATCAGTAGTTTACAATTAGTAGATGAAATTCAAGAGCCAAAGTTAATGACAGACCAAATTCTGCCGCCAGTTCTGGAGCAAATTTTGAGTGACAGCAAGACTGCGGATGCTGTTTTTTCGGCCTTGGTGCCGGCCTTAGGCGAGGTGTTAAATTGCGATCGCGTCTTTCTCTATCTCCGCAATCCTGAAACCCAAACGGGCCGAACACCTTACTGCTGGTGTCGCAACTCGAACTATCCCGATGTTAGCGGTGCCCAGTGGAAAAAAGAACCCGAATCTTTAGGAGAAGAAGACCCTTTGTTTGCAGCAGCGTTGCGCACTGAACCTTCAATTTTTGTGGAGGATGTTGAAACAGCAAATCCTGAAGTTGTTAACAAAGATTTTGAGGCAAAAGAGTTCGGACATCGAGCTTTGATTCACGCTCACCTTTGTGCAGACGGCTTATTGTGGGGGGTTTTGCAGCCTTGTATTTTCGATCGCCCCAGAGTTTGGACTGACTTTGACCGTCAAGTTATCGCAGCAGTTACAGAAAAAATTTCGCCCTGGGCTGTAGCTTTTGTTAGAGGCGATTCCCTACGGGATAGCTTCGCTTCACGCACAACCGCCATAAAATAGGTTTGTAGTGAGGACTTTAGTCCTAAGAAAAGAAGGACTGAAGTCCGAACGATCGAACCTGTGTGAGTTATAAAAAAAGCCTGCAAGCACATCAGCGGCCCAAATCGTGCATCGCATTAATCTCGGTGGCACATCTTTGAGTCAGCGCTTCCAACTCCTCGCGATCCGAGGAACCGGGTGCCTCAATTAGCTTGCCAATTCGCACCGTCAGCGGCACCGGACGCGGCACTGCCGAACCTTTGGAGGAAATCGCATGAGTTCCCCACAAACTAACAGGTAACAGCGGCGCTTTCGCCTTAGCAGCGATCAGCGCAGCACCTAATTTCGGTTCAGTAATTCTGCCGTCAGTCGTGCGAGTTCCCTGCAAAAATACACCCGTCGCCCAGCCATTTTCCAAAGAATTGATAGCCGATCGAATTGCACTGCGATCGGCACTTTCTCGCTTCACAGGATAAGCGCCGTAAAGCGTAATTGCCTGCTTCAAAATAGGAACTTTAAATAACTCTTCTTTCGCCATAAAAGCCACCGGCCGCCTCATGCAATTAGACAAAATCGGCGGGTCAAAATCGCTAGCGTGATTGCTGACTACCACCAGCGGCCCTTCTGCTGGAACATTTTCAGCACCGTAGATCCGGCCCCGAAAGTATAGGTGCAGCATCGGGCTGACAATTGACCATTTGAATAAATAATAGAGAAGTAAACTTTCGATTGGTTCGCGACTTTTGCTCACAGAAAACCTGAGATTTTAAACTACATCGAATATTAGCCTATCAGATAATTCGGCGGTTGATATCACTTCCGACGCAGCCGGAATAATATAGAGGACACGGCAGTGCCGTGTCCCTACGCCAGATTAATTGTAGGGACACGGCACTGCCGTGTCCTGATTTCTATTTTTGGAAGAGCTCATTCTGCCAGCATCGCTTTTTGTCCTTCTGGAGAAGTTGCGTAACCCAAGAAATCCTTAACCGATTGACTCGGAGGATTTTTGTAAGCGTAGTACAACTGCCGCTTGTAAGGATAGTTACCGGCATCGGGCGTCACACCGTTGATGGGCACAACCCGCACCGTTTTCTGATTGACTACTTGCGCGAAAGTCGCATAGCCAATACCGTTATTTCCCAAAGCTTGCAGCAGGGGTGTTGTTGCATCTCGATCGAGCGTAGTGATATTTGCCGTCGTCCCAAAATTAGCACCTAAAAGCACTTGTTCTTTAAAAGTCTGGTGAGTACCGCTAATTTCTGGTCGATTTATCACTTTAATCGGACCCGCCGGGCCGCCTACTTTCGACCAATCTTGAGCAGTTCCCTTGAAGATATCTTGAACTTGAGCCGAGGTTAAACCTTTTGTAAAGGGATTGCTCGTGCCGACTACCAGGGCGATCGTATCTAGGGCGACGGGCACTGCCGCCAAACCCTGACCTTGTTCTTGAGCAGTCAAAGGTCGCGATATCGCTGCAATATCTGCTGTTCCCGCCACCAAATCCTGAATTCCCTTTGAAGAACCATTTGCTTTAGCATCGACTGTAGCGCCCGGAAACTTGCCTTGAAATCCACTCTTAAGGTTGAGATTGATTGTCACCATGCTGGTAGAACCGTCAATTTTTACCGCCGTACCCGCAGCCACAGAAGCTGGAAGCGCAAAGGAACTAGGGGCCACAGACGAAGCACCGCCACCTGCTGGTGCGACGGGAGGGGGATTGGAACTGCCACCTGCGGAGGGTGTTGAGGGAGTGGAGGGATTATTAGCACCCTGTTCCGCTGGTTTGTTCAAAAAGAAGAACGCACCGCCACCGGCGAGCAGTAGAAATAACAAAATAAAAACTATGGGCGGAGGCCCGCTACTCTTAGCCATAAATTCTCCTTAGTTGGGAAGTTGTTTGTTGTCAGAATCGTCTAACATTTGCAGTCTACGATTAACTTCATCGTCTATGGTCATATTTTCTAATTCTGCCTGAAGTCTTTCTTGAGGGTTTTCAGATAGCTCTGCTAAAGCTTGCTGTTGAAGGTTGCGGCCTTGAACGGCGTTTTTGGCTTGCTCGAATTGCGATCGGGCTGAATCGATGCTGAGGTCGTTATTGACTTTGGCTATGGCGCCGAGAGCTTCGTTAATTTCTGCCATGTCTTTCATATTTTGCATATCGGTTTTGTAGGCTTCCAGCTTCGTGCGCTCTCGATTTAGCTTGTCTTTGGAAGCGTTGACGTACTGTTCGGCTTGTTTTACTTGGGTTTCTAACTGCGGCAGAATTTGTTCTGTCTGAATTACTTTCGACATTGCCAAGCGGGCTGCTTCTTCGTTGCCGTTGCGCTGGGCTGTGATGGCTTGGCGCTCTACGTTTTGCATTTCCCTAACTTTTTCTTCATATTTAGTTTTGGCGCGCTGGTAGGCTGCAACTTGGGTGGAGACTGCTGCTGCTAATTTTTGCACGGATTCTTGCATCGATCGCAATGACTCTTCCGCTACGGCGACTGACACCTTGCCGCCCGATTCGACAGGCATTCCCCACATCCAGTTCCACGTGCCTACGATGGTTCTGCCAGCTTTTTCGCCCATCAGCCAGTAAAGGACTTTTTTCATAGGAATATCTAGATAAGCTTGGTTTTTACGCCTAGTGTACATCAAAAGTTTGACGATCGCCCGGAATATCGATCGTACATTTTCGCTCTCTGATTATCGAGGTTTCCCAAGCATTGAGCGATCTGCAAAATGACACACTAGACAAATCTTACTATTGCCTATTGTGCCATTTGTTTGCCGACAATGTTCGAGCCAATTCTGAATGAATTTTAGAGTTGGCAGTTTAATAACAGGTTAAAGAAAGATTAACCGGGCAAATCGGCAAAACTGCTAACATTTACCAGTGCTAAATCGGGACAAGTCCGTTTAATCAAACCTGTGAGAACTTTGCCGGGGCCAATTTCCACTACGCGATCGATTCCTTGTTGCGGCAATTGCAGAGAAATTTCTCTCCAACGCACGCCTTTAGTCATCTGCTGATTCAACCGCTGCTTTAAAGTAGCTGCGCTGGTAGTGGCTGACGGTTCTGCGTTCGAGAGCACCAGCATTTTAGCATCAGAAAACCTTGCAGACTTTAAGGCGAGTTGAAACTCTGCCGCCACCCCCGCCATCAGGGGAGAGTGAAACGCGCCGGAAACATTCAATTTAACGGCGCGTTTGACTTTGATTTTGGCAAGCAATTCTTCTACTGCTGCTGGTGTTCCCGAAATCACAACTTGTGCTTCGCTGTTGTCGTTTGCCAACACCACGTCTCGGCTGTATTGAATTTGCAATTCTAATTCCTGCCTGTCGAACCCGATCAAAGCCACCATTTGCCCGCCGGAGGCAGTCTCCATGAGTTCGGCGCGGCGTTTTACTAAGCGCAATCCCGTTTCAAAGTCAAAGACGCCTGCTGCGTAGAGGGCAACGTATTCTCCTAAACTGTGACCTGCAACTACTGCGGGTCGATCGCTCTTTTCTCGCATTAAGTCTGCCAAAATGCTTTCTACTACGAACAAGCAAGGCTGAGTGTAGAGAGTCCGAGATAGTTTTGCTTCTTCTTTTTGGCAAACTTCCGCGACAGACCAGCCTAAAATTTCTTTGGCTAGTTCAAATTTAGCTTTGGCTGTTGGCAAGTTTAATAAGTCTGCACCCATCCCGATCGCCTGGGAACCTTGTCCGGGAAATACCCATGCTGTTTTAGTCATTTTTCCGGTAATCTGCTAATTGGTGGTTGCTAAGAAAGTGATTGCAAAAATTCTTTGTTTCCCGCTTCTGGGTTCGCTGGCTGGTATCCGCTATCTTTCGGTTAACGAACTCTCTACTGGCGACTCACTATTATAACATATAACTGCGCTTTTTACGAGGTGTTTTTTTTTGTTGCTACTTTAATCAGAGCGAGCGTCCTAGCACAATATTCAACCTTCAAGCTGGGGAAAGTCGAGCGAAAAATAGAGGATTTTCCATCTCAGGATGAGCTTGTCAATAACTCCTGTCCTCCCGGTGCACCCCTGGGCCTGCACCTTACCCTATGTATGGCGTGTTAAAGGATTTTGGTTTTTCCCGGCGGCTTGAACTCCCGACAACAACCAGGGCAAGTTGATAACATTGGCGATTGGGGATTGGGGATTAGCAATGACTGATAACTACTAGGGTGGCGATCGCCAGCAAGTAAGCTGCATTCATTTTACCAACTGGTATTAGAGTCGGCTGTCAAATATTATCTTCCCCATTGAAAAATCGTCGCCCCCCAACTCAAACCTGCACCAAAACCAGCCGCAGCAATAGTATCGCCCGGTTTAACTTTGCCCAGACGCACGGCTTCGTCTAACGCCAGGGGAATTGAAGCTGCTGAGGTATTGCCGTAATTTGCCAAATTGCTGATTACTTTTTCCGGGGGAATTTTGAGTCTTTGGGCAACTGCATCGAGAATCCGCTGATTGGCTTGGTGCAACAGCAGCCAGTCAATTTCTTCGACGCTGATATTTGCCCGAAACATAGCTTTTTCTATGACTTCCGGCACTTTTCTCACGGCAAAGCGATAGATTTCTTGACCGTTCATGGTGATCGGATGAAATCCACCTTGTCCGATATTCACGCCCTCAATTAATTCTGTTGACTCGGCTTTGTAAGCCAAATTTAGAGACGAATTTTGCGTGCCGTCACTGCGAATTTCAAATCCCAAAAAGCGATCGACTTCTGAAGCTTGCAATACCACCGCACCTGCACCATCTCCAAATAGAATGCAAGTACCCCGATCCGACCAATTCACCCAGCGAGATAAAATATCTGCTCCGATCAGCAAAACATTTTGATAAACCCCTGTCCGAATGAACTGCGAGGCTGTAACCAAACCAAACACAAAGCCCGAACAAGCTGCTGTCAAATCGAAAGCTACAGCTTTTGTTGCGCCCAACTGATATTGAATTTTACTGGCCGTGCCAAACAAATCGTCAGGACTTGATGTTGCCAAAATAATCAAATCGATATCTGTTGGCGAAATTTCTGCCATGGCGATCGCCCTTCGGGATGCCTCGGACGCTAAATCGCACAAAGAAGTGCGATCGTCCGCCAGTCTGCGGGAGCGAATGCCCGTCCGCGCCCCTATCCACTCGTCAGAAGTTTCTACTATCTGACTCAAACCGTGATTGTCAAGCGAAACCTGCGGTGTACAAGACCCGCTACCCGTAACGGCAATGCCAAACCCTGATTGCTGCAACATTCTTTTCCATTTATGAGCTATCAATCGAGAAATTAAAAATTAAAAACTACAAATTCAAACTCTTTTTTCAACTGCTGAAATTACTTTTTTCAAGCAAAACAGTTGGTGAAAGCTGACATTTTTAATTTTGACATTTTTAATTTTTAATTCCTACTTACTGCCTCTAATTTACAGCTTCTTGTTCCAGAGCACTTTCGCGATTGGACGATCTAATTCGCTCCAGCACTTGGTTGTCAATAGCCCCTTTCGCCAAACGAATGGCATTAAAAATCGAGGTAGCTTGTGACGAACCGTGGCTGATAATACAAACTCCAGCAACACCCAACAGCAAACCACCGCCGTGTTCAACGTGGTCTACCCGCTGCTTAAATCCTTGCAAGCTTTTTTGCAGCAGAGGATCGCTAATTTGATGTTGGAGTCCTTTGACTAATTCTTCCTTGAGCACTTGCACCACGACTTCGCCCACCGCTTCGGCAAACTTCAACAACACGTTGCCAACAAACCCATCGCAGACAATCACGTCGAATTTCCCCGACAGCACGTCGCGGCCTTCGGCATTGCCCACAAAAGGAATGTTGGGATTGTCCACTAATAACTGGTGGGTGCGCACCGCCGCGTCGTTACCTTTAGAAGGTTCTTCCCCAATGTTGAGCAGGCCGATTTTAGGTTCGGCGACGCCCAGCACGCACTGGCTGTAAATAGTTCCCATTAGAGCGAACTGCTCCAAAAATTTGGGGCGGCAGTCCACGTTAGCGCCGACATCGAGAATGAGTACAGAGGTGCCAGCTACCATTGTCGGCAAAACTGCACCGATCGCAGGGCGATCGATTCCGGGCAGCCGCCCCAACCTCAGCAGAGCCGCAGCCATTGCCGCGCCGGAGTGACCGGCGGACACTACACCATCAGCTTGCTGCTGCTTGACCAAGTTCATCGCTACATTAATCGAAGCGTTGGGCTTGCGTTTGAGGGCACTCAAAGGTTCTTCGTGCATTTCCACCGTTCCTTCTGAAGGAACGATTTCTAGCTGACCTTTGCAGACGCGGCCGATCGCGTCTTGTTGGCGGAGCGAGTCTTCTATTTGCTGCGGGTCGCCCACCAGCAAAATCTCTACGCCTAATTCTTCTTGTGCCTTAAGCGCTCCAGCTACAACCTCGGCGGGGGCATGATCCCCACCCATAGCGTCTATTGCAATTCTTGCGCGTGTCGATCCCATTGACCAATGTTTGAGAAACACTAAAAATTCTACCAGGAAGTCAGGAGCCTGAACCCAGAAGTGCGAATAAATAACTAAAATCTGCTCGCGCTCGATCAGACAATTGTCATGGACGACTACTCTGATAGAGTTTGTCCCTACTTTACTATTTTTGACGGCAAATCGAAAAAGTCAATGGAATAGTTTAAATGACCCCGCCCAAAAACGGATACAAGCCCTCGACTTAAGTGGTGGAGAGCCCAAAATTTTAGACCAAAGTTCAATCTCCCAGATTGCATCTGCCCTTGTAAATCTAAAATCTAAAATCGTTCGACTGAGCGCTAGCCGAAGTCTAAAATCTAAAATCGACTGACTTTAGGAGTAAAAAATGCTGGATTTATTTAGCTCAGGAATCATGTCTCTGTGGCTGGACATGGCTGGGGTACGCAGTGCCGCGCCCAACGCTGTGTCGGTACTGGCTTGGCGGGGGGGGATACCCGGGTTAGTTGTGGCCGAAGATTTGGCTTTTGGGGGAATAGATGCGGCTTCTCCAGACTTGCCCGCAGAAGCGGCGGTGCGGGAATATTTAAAAGATTTGAAGGACAAGAAGCTGATTGACGGAAATCAGGGAGTTTGGGTGCAAGCGGGAATGCAGCCGCTGGTAAGTCAGCAGGGGACGGTGCTGATGCCTGGGGCTTCGCTGACCAAGATTGCGACTTCTCTGGCGTCGCTGGAAACTTGGGGCGCTGATTATCAGTTTGAAACGCGGTTCCGGGGAACGGGGCCGATTAGGAATGGCGTGTTGCAGGGGGATTTGGTGGTCAGCGGCGGGGGCGATCCGCTGTTTGTGTGGGAGGAGGCGATCGCCGTTGGTAATGCTCTCAATCAAATGGGTATCGATCGCGTGGCGGGCAATTTAGTGGTGACAGGCAATTTTCGCATGAATTACCAGTCCGATCCTGTGGCTGCGGGGGAGGGTCTGCGGCAGGCTCTCGACAGTCGCAGTTGGCCTTCTGACGTGCTGGCAATGTATTCTAAGATGGCTCCGGGAACGAAAAAGCCACAAGTAACTGTGTCCGGGAGCGCGATCGCCGACAAATTTGCGACTGCGGGACATTTGCTGCTGAAGCGTCGATCGCTCCCTTTAGCCGAAATTCTCAAGCAGATGAACGTCCACAGCGACAATGAAATTGCCCAAATGCTCGCCGACAATTTGGGCGGGGCAAAAATAGTCCAGCAGCAAGCGACTTGGGCGGCGGGGGTGCCGGCGGCGGAACTTCAATTAATTAACGGTTCGGGATTGGGAGTCGAAAATCGGATGTCTCCGAGGGCTGCTTGCGGGATGATGCAGGCGATCGGGCGCAACCTTCAGACTACTGGGCTGACGATTGCTGATTTGTTTCCGGTGTCTGGGCGCGATAAAGGAACTGTGGAACACCGACACATTCCGCGATCGGCTGTGGTGAAAACTGGTACTTTGGACACGGTGATTGCTTTGGCTGGAGCCATACCCACGCGCGATCGGGGTTTAGTTTGGTTTGCAATTATCAATCGCGGCACCGATTGGGACTCTTTGAGAGCGCAGCAAGATATCTTTTTGCAAAAATTGGTGCAGCAGTGGGGAACTGCATCAGCTTTACCGCTAGCAATTACACCCCACATTGACGGCGCTAGACCGGCTTTGGGGGCCGCAAATCGCAGCGATATTTTGCTGGGAGGTTAAGAAATACCGATTGAGTTGGGGTTCTGGTAAAGAGCACTGACAAAATAGCCTAGAATTGAAACAGGACTATTCTGCAAGAAGATGATCAAACTGCGATTGAAGAGATACGGGAAAAAACGCGAGACCAGCTACCGGATTGTAGCGATGAACAGCTCTACCCGCCGCGACGGCCGTCCCCTAGAAGAGCTCGGCTTCTACAACCCGAGAAATAACGAAACCAGGCTGGATGTTCCAGCGATTGTCAAGCGCCTACAACAAGGCGCTCAGCCAACTGACACCGTGCGTGACATCCTCAGAAAAGCCAATGTATTTGAACAAGTCGGAGCCGGAGCCAACGTTGAATCCAGCACAGCAGCAGTCAGCTAGTCCCAACTATTCTGGACTGGTTAAGTTTTTAATTGGGCCTTTTTTAGAGACCCCAAGTTCTTTGCGGGTGGATTGCGAACTCCACCCGCGCCAATCGCGGGTCTGGGTTAGGCTCGCTTTTGAAGATCCCGACAAAGGACGGGTTTACGGTAGGGGCGGACGCAATATTCAGGCTATTAGAACTACCCTCGAAGCGGTGGCGCAGACGGCGGGTCAGTCCCTGTACTTAGATATATACGATGGCGAAGCAGGCGATCGCGGCTCCGGCCCACCTAGGGGCGATCGCCCAGATCGCGACCGCCCAGATCGCGACCGCCCAGATCGCGGTACGCGCGATCGGGGGGACTTCCGACCCCGGACGCCGCCTCCGTCGCCGCAGCCCTTAGCGAGCAGAACTCCGAGAGAACAACCTCGCCGTACTAACACACCTACGTTTAGAACGAGTAGAAATACTCCTGGTTATTAACTCAAGAGCGGATGAGCAACAATTTTAGATTTTAGATTGCCCGTTGTAAACTTTGTACTGTAAGCCCCGTGCGATCGGACACAAATGTAAAATTTTAAGTCTCAAATCAAATGTGGGCTCGGGTAAATCTAAAATCTAACATCTAACATCTAACATCTAAAGTTGCCTGACTTCATAGAAGGGAGATTTGATTTGTGCGAACAGCACCAAACTCATTTGCTAGTTAAAGAGAAAAGACGCCTTAGATACTAGGTAAAAGCTAGTATCTGGCGTCTTTTTGTTCGCAAAACAAAGCTGATTTAACGGTTAATTGTTAACTTTTAATTGCTTATTTGGAGGAGCTCATGCTGGCATGACTGAAAAACTAACAATAGAGTTACCGAGCAATCAAAGCGCCATGTCGCTAGCCGGGAATCAAGAAGAAAACCTGAAAATTATCTCTAAGCAAACCGGGGCTAACCTGGTAATGCGAGGTCAAGAACTACTGATTTCCGGCACAAAAACTCAAGTAGAATTGTGCCATAAATTAGTGCGATCGCTCTCCGACTATTGGAAAGCCGGCAAAACCATTACCGGAGTAGAAATCCAGACAGCGCGCTACGCATTGGATACCAACCGCCAAGGCGACTTGCAAGACTTGCAGCGAGACGTACTGGCCAAAACCCGCCGCGGCGAAGAAATTAGAGCCAAAACCTTCAAGCAGCGCCAGTACGTCCAAGCAGTACGCACCCACGACCTGACATTTTGCATCGGCCCAGCGGGTACTGGCAAAACATTTTTAGCAGCTATTTTGGCCGTGCAAGCTTTGTTAAGTAAGCAGTACGAACGGCTAATTTTAACCAGGCCGGCCGTAGAAGCTGGGGAAAAATTAGGATTTTTGCCGGGAGATTTGCAGCAAAAAGTCGATCCCTATTTGCGCCCGCTTTACGACGCCCTCCAAGAAATAATCGACCCCGAAAAAATGGCCGATTTAATGGAAAGAGGCTTGATCGAAGTAGCTCCCTTAGCTTATATGCGGGGGCGCACACTCAGCAATGCTTTCGTAATTTTGGACGAAGCTCAAAATACAACGCCTGCTCAGATGAAAATGGTGTTGACTCGTCTGGGATTTCGATCGAAAATGGTAGTGACGGGCGATATTACTCAAACAGATTTGCCACCACACCAACAGTCGGGCTTGTCAGTTGCCCAAAAAATACTGGGAAACGTTGAGGGCATTGCTTTCTGCGAATTCAATCAGGCGGATGTGGTGAGACACCCGCTAGTGCAGCGGATTGTTGCTGCTTACGAACTGCACGAAAAATAGTCAGTTGACCTGGGACAGTTGACCTGGGACAGTTGACAGTGCGCAGTTGTCAGTTGTCAGTTGTCAGTTGTGATTGGAAGCAATTACCAATTACCCATTCCCAATTACCCATTCCCAAATCATGCCTAATCTGAAAGAATTCTTAGAAGCTTGCGAAAAATTGGGCACACTGCGTTTAATTGTGACTAGCAGCGCGGCTGTGCTGGAAGTGCGCGGTTCAATTCACAAGCTGTTTTATGCGGAGTTACCGAAGGGGAAATACGCAAATATGCACGCCGAAATATTTGAGTTTCACCTGAATATGGACAAAATAAAACAGGTTAAATTCGAGACGGGCGAGGCGAAAAGAGGCAATTTTACTACTTACGCAATTCGTTTTCTGGACGAGCAAAATGATGCTGCTTTGAGCGCGTTTTTGCAGTGGGGTAAGCCAGGGGAATACGAACCGGGACAGGTGGAAAATTGGCACGAATTGAAGGAAAAATACGGGGAGGTTTGGGAACCTGCACCTGTTGAGGCGATTTAAAGCTAACAAACAATAAAAAAGGTTTGTAGTGAGGACTTTAGTCCGCATTCATGAAGGACTAAAGTCCTCACTACGAACCTATTTGACAAAAAGAGAAAGTTAGCTGTTTGAATGTAATTTGTTATGAAGGTAATTTGGGGTTTTTGTCTGGTTTTAGCAGTGTTGCTGTGGGGTGGGGCTGCCAGGGCGGGAGTTTTGGTCGATCGCATTTCCAGTTTTCCCAATTGGGATCGCAAGCCTCCCATCGCTGTAGCTAAGGGAGATTTGGTATATCCAGACTGGATGGGCGGCAGTTGGAATGTTGCCAGCACTTTGGTGGATTTAGCCGCTCCTTTAGCGCCAAATATTGTGACGCCTGGGTTTGAAAGCAACCGCCAATATTTGCAGCAGCCTGTCTTGTTCAAAGTGCGATTTCAACCACAAAAAAATATTGGCTTATTTGGTAATTTAAGAGATAAAAAGGTTAAAAAAATTGTAGCAGATCGCACTTTTAACGGTTTGAACATCGCCAAAGCCTATTTAGGCGACGGCGGCGTACTTTCGGTGAAAGTCGATCCGAACAATCCCAACCGCCAGATTACCATACTCAAAGGCGATCGCCAACTAATCTCGATTGTTACCAGTCGCGGCACCCAAACGCCGAATCGCGATGAGTTTGTGTCGGCAGAAATTTCTCAGCAAGTGTTTCGGGGAGAGACAGATATTTATTTAAACGAGGTGGAAACAACCACGGCTTATAGAGTCATTGGAGGCAGGGAAAATGGCGATTCTGCGAGTAAAAGCATCGAGGCGGATCAGGTGACAGCGATTTATTTGTCGCCCCAAGACCCGGATTATTTTGCTGCTGGGGGGCATCCTGTGGCTTTGTACCGATATCGGTTGGAGTTATTGCCGGCAGAATGAGCTAATTTATTGTGAAGTATGGCAACTCTAGCAGGGCGAACGGCATGGGAACGAATAATACAAGCTATCTCAACTGGCATTAATCCAAAAGCCAGCGACTTTAAAATGTGGGCTGAGTCACAACATGGCTGGCATCCGAATAAAACACCTAATGGCCCGTTAAAATATATTGATAAAAACGCAGTAGCTAGGCTAACGCTAAAACAGGGAACTCCAAGAGCTCCGGGAAGTAATCACCCTCATGTAGAGCTAAAAAATGCTAAAGGCAGTAGAATCGATCTACAAGGAAAGCTCGTTAACAGAAAAAGTATAGCTAATCATACTCCTATCGATTGGGACATTTAACAATGGAACGCTTAAACTACTGGCAGTTTCCGGGATTTGAAAATATTTATCTAGAGGATAGCTATGTACTCAGCATTAATGCTAAAACATCTATACAAATCCTTTTAGAAACTGTCCTCACTGAGAATCACTCTCTATACACTCAACCTTTACCAGCGGAACAGTATTGTTATCGGCGGATGACGGTAAATTTCCCCCACCCTCAAACCTACGATTTGGTTGTGAACAACATCAGCCCAATTGCCGATCCCGATGGCAGCATTGATTATGGTAATATAGACGAATTTTTTAGGGCGGATGGCAAATACTATTTAAGAGTTGGGGAATGGGGAGAACTAACTATAGTTTCTGATCCACCCATGATTTTTGATGTAGAAAACTATTTGATTGTCAGAAACGGCGATAGTTTACTTGAAATTAATAAGGAAAAAATTACTGGTTTTGAATGGAAAAGGGCAGGAAAAGGAGTAGTCAGTTTACTTTACGAAAACGATTCAGGAAATCCTTTATCTGTTAAAATTGATGCAGAGAAAGATCCTGAAGGCTTTGCAGCAGCTTTGGGGTATATGAGGGAACTTGAAACAGGTTATGCAACTGATATTACAGGAGGAGGCGAACTGACATTTGACAAAATCAAGCAGTATTATGCCCCTAATTTTAATCAGAAAAATGTGCAAGCATTTTCTGTTAAATTTCCTAGCTCAGCGGGTAATCAATATTCGATTTCGGCAATTACTTCCTAAAATTAAGGTTGAATCTTGATCCAGGCATTGTCAAGTGAGGATTAGAGACATCTATGCTAAGTTTCCTTATCCTCAGCAATTTTAGCCTGATTCCGAAATTCTTCCAATAGTTTAAAGAACTTATCGAGGGCATCTTTTTCATCAACAGAAAAGAAGAGAATGATACTATCCCATCCGTGAGTTGACGTAATTTGATATCTTTCCTGTATCCACTCTTGAAATCCATCAAGTTGTTGTTGCTCTTCTGTGTCCGGAAACCCAAGTTCCGCTCTAGCCGTCTCATATCCATCTAAAAATGCGCGCAGGCGAGTAATTGAACACTTTCCCAAATACATACCAGGTCTCTGTTTGATTCTTTGGAGTAAATCAAAGAAGTATTCATTTTTAACATCTAGTTTATTAACATTAACTTCGGCTAACATAAAAATAGTCTCCTATTAAAAGTCTTCTTCTGTCACTATCAACTGTAAACCATTGAACATTTTACCGTGAAATAGCAGGTTTGTCATCCATTGCTTTCTCTTTAGCCCGTCCGGGTGATGGTTGTCAAAAATAGTTTCTATGTTGTTGATAACAATAGCGATTCCTTCGTGACGACCATTTACTGAAATAGCCTCTCCCGGTACGCTATCATCATAAATGCCACTGTTCCGACCTCTTCCGTATCCTGTGTACAGTTTTATGCGCTTTCCATGAATTCCTTGACTTGTCAAGTAATCTTTGAGATTGGTGGCGCACTCAACACATTTAAAGTTTTCATAACGATCGACAATAGCCTTGATTTGCAGTATTTGCTCAGCAGTAATCTCAATCATATGTTACTCATACCAAGAAATTTAGTTCCGGCCACCCCTGCGCCAGTTTAAAAATTTAGCTAAAAAAATTAGAAGGTGAAAAATTAATTTTTCACCTTCTAACTTGCGACTTTCTGACTTCCGGTTACGGAACAAACTTTTTGAAGGCCAGCGTCACGTTGTGGCCGCCAAATCCAAAGGAATTAGACAGCGCTACATCAACTTTTAGATCGCGACTTGTATGAGGAACATAGTCTAAATCGCACTCTGGATCGGGATTTTCCAGATTAATTGTCGGCGGGATTTTGTCATTGGCGATCGCCATTACCGCAGCCACCGCCTCAATTCCCCCAGAACCGCCCAACAGGTGGCCAGTCATCGACTTGGTAGAACTAATTGCTACTTTGTAAGCACTTTCACCCAAAACCTTCTTAATCGCCTTCGTTTCAGTAGAGTCGTTGGGAAGCGTACTCGTGCCGTGAGCGTTGATATAACTCACCATATCCGGTGTCAAACCAGCATCCTTGAGCGCTAAAGCGATCGCCCGCGACGCACCCTCGCCCCCCGGTACTGGGGATGTCATGTGATACGCATCGCAGGTTAAACCGTAGCCGACGATTTCTGCGTAAATTCTCGCGCCGCGCGCCAGAGCGTACTCCATTTCTTCTAAAATCAGAATGCCAGCGCCTTCGCCGACGACAAAACCATCACGATCGCGATCGAACGGACGGCAAGCATGAGTCGGGTCATCGTTGCGAGTCGAAAGCGCCCTCGCCGCAGCAAAACCCGCCACGCACAAAGGTGTCACCGCAGCTTCCGTACCGCCGCAAATCATCGCTTGCGCGTAACCGCCCTGAACCATGCGAAACGCATCGCCCACAGCATTCGAACCCGCAGCACAAGCCGTCACCGTGCAAGAGTTTGGCCCTTTAGCGCCCGTTTGAATCGCCGTCAGACCCGCGGCCATATTCGCAATCATCATGGGAATCATAAACGGGCTGCATCGATCGGGGCCGCGAGTCAAATAGATCTCTTGCTGGTCTTCCAACACCTTCAGCCCGCCAATGCCAGTGCCAAGAATGACACCCACCTGTTCTGCGTTCAGGTCGTTAATCTCAAACTTTGCATCAGCTAGAGCTTGTTTGCTCGCTGATACCCCAAATTGAGCAAAACGATCCATCCGCTTTGCTTCCTTGCGCTCTAAATAGTCGTGCGGGTCGAAACCCTTCACCTCTCCAGCAATCCGGCAGTCGTGCCGCGACGCATCGAATAAGGTGATCGGGCCGATGCCATTCTTCCCAGCAAGCAACCCGTCCCAATATTCAGACAATGTATTGCCGATCGGTGTAATCGCGCCGAGACCCGTGATAACAACGCGCTTACGCTCAAAATTTGTCATGATTTCAGTTTCAAAAAATTAAATACCCAGAACGCAGAACAAAAGAGGAGTTTTCAGTTTTCTAACTTCTCTCCTCTTAGGGGAAAAGACAGGTATTTTATGCTTTTGGAGCTGCAAGTTTGCTGCTGATGAAATCTACAGAAGCTTGAACCGTAGTAATTGCTTCGGCTGCTTCGTCGGGAATTTCAATATCAAACTCTTCTTCCAAGGCCATGACCAGCTCTACTGTATCTAAGGAGTCTGCTCCTAAATCGTTAGCAAAGTTGGCTTCGGGCTTGACTTCGGTCGGATCGACTTCGAGTTGATCTGCCACAATTTTCTTGACTCTAGCAAAAATGTCGTCTTGACTCATAACATTGTCTCCTCATTGGTTGCTGCGTATCTAATCTTATCCGAAAGGGGGATCTGCAA
>JANYGO010000022.1 GCA_025362325.1 Cyanobacteriota bacterium
CATTTTGTAAAGTGGCGCTTCCGGCTTAATTTGTAGAGCTTTTTTGCAAGCAGAAATTGCCTGTTCCAATTTACCCTGAGCAAAATAGCCTTCAGCGAGTATTTTGTATGCTTCGGGATCTTCTATATTAATTGTAGAATTAACTGCCTGCTGCACTGGCGGCTTGACTAACGGCTTGACTGGGGCTGCTGCGGGCTGCTGCTGTTTAACTGCTGCACCGTTGGTCGCCGTCGCAGTTGCACCAGCCAAAGTTTGCTCTCCCTCGCTGCCGTTTCTAGCATTAGCTGCGTTCAGTTCAATAGCTTTGCGATAATAGACTGTCGCTTCCTCTAACTTGCCTTCTTTTTTCAGCGCTTCGCCCAAATTTTGGTAAGCAGTCGCCAAATTAGGATCTAACTTGATTGTGCGCTGATAACAGGCGATCGCCTCCGGGAATTTTTCTTGTCGAAACAAAGCATCACCCATACTTAAGTGTTCTGCCGGCGATGCTTTTTCCGGTTCCAAAGAGAATGCGCGATACCAGCATTCCTGAGCTTCTGCCCCTTTGCCAATTTTTCCGAATACTTTTGCCAAATTCCGGTAAACTCCCGCGAAATTCGGCTTAATTGCGATCGCCCTTTGGTAAAACTCGATCGCCTCCGACCATTTTTCCTGTTGCGCATAAATACTGCCCAAATTCGCGTATACTTCCGCAAAATTCGGATCTATTTCAATAGCTTTCGCGTACCAGTGTCGCGCCTCTTCCATCCTGCCTTGAGCTTGCAGCGCGTTACCCAAAGTCTTGTAAGCCGGGGCAAAATTGGGGTGAATTTTCAAAGCTTGCTCGCAGGAGGCTATCGCTTCTTCTAATTTCCCTTGGGATAAGTATATTTCTCCCTGTTGGTTAAATTGAACCGCTGTTGATTCTGTACTGACTGTTGATGGCATATATAGGCGGTGGCGACCGAGGCAGCAATTAAATAGGGTAGTTAAAGCGTTTCACAATTATAGTCGGGTTTGACACTAACATTAGCAGGGTTGTTCCCCTAATTATTAATTTTTTTGACTCTGGGTGCTGGGGAGAAACCCAGCGGTTGAAACCGGGCGGTTGAAACCGCGTCTATACAAACACTCACCCGACGGGAGCGGGTTGAAGAGCAGAACGAGTAGTATCAAAATCGATCGATCGCACTCAGGATGCCTGCACCACAAGACTTGTTGAAGAAATATATTATAATACGGTTCAGAAGACTGGGCGGTTCCAAACCGCGTCTATACAAGCTTGCACCCGATCGAGGAGTTGAAGAGTGGCGGTTAAAATTACGTTATCCTCTTCAGTCAGCGTCCGGCGGACATCGTTTGTGTAGGCGCGATTTCAACCGCCGTCTGATCTGATCTAAAATTGCGGTAATTTTGATGTTGTTAGAGCCACCCCCTCAACTTGTCGGTGAAAAGCGCCTCACCTTTCGCGATCTCGATTGGCGCGCCTTCAAGCAAATTCAAAGTTTGCTGGCGGAGCGGACTCGCGCCCGCTTTACCTACGATAACGGAGCGTTAGAAATCACCATGCCCCTCGAAGAACACGAACGCTCTGCTCGCTTGATTGAACGATTCATCTTAATCCTAATCGTTGAGATGGGCATGAAAATTAAGACGATGGGATCGACTACGCTCGATCGCGAAGACCTACTCAAGAGCGCCGAACCTGACAATGGGTATTATATTCAGAATTATGCCTTAGTTGCCGATCGCCCGGTTAACTTGAATATCGATCCAGCCCCCGATTTAGTCGTGGAAGTGGATATTACCAATACGGATATTAATAAAAATACACTCTATGCTAGTATGGGCGTGCCTGAGTTTTGGCGGTTTAACGGGCGGGTATGGCGGATTCTGCAATTAGTCGATGGGGCTTATGTCGAGTGCGATCGATCTCCCACTTTTGGGATTATTGAAAAAACGGATTTATTTCGGTTTCTAGAAGTGGCTTTCATTGATGAAGTTGCCGCAGAGATTGATTTTCGTCAATGGGTGCGACAGCAGATTCAAGGCCCAGTTGAGTAAGTGCGATGGCTACGCCCCGGCTTGCGCCTACGAACCCAAACTAGCAGCACCTTTTTAGCAAAAAACGATCGCCCTTTTCGGATCGAGCGATCGCCTTTTTGTCAACAATTAGTTAACAACTATTAGCAATTACTAATCAAGCTGCTGCTGCTGCTGCTTCTTCTTCTTCTGAGTCTGTGGCTTCAGAACCTGCTTGAATTCCCAGCACAGTAACCACAACCTGACTCGGTTCGCCGAGGGCTACCACTCCGGGAGGCAAAACTAATTCCTCAATGTGCAGCGCATCCCCTACCTTTAAATTAGAAATATCTATTTCTATTGATTCAGGAATGCTGTCAGGTTTGCACTTAACTGCTAGTTGCGTCAGTACGGTATCCAAAATACCATTTTCTAACTTGACGCCGACAGATTCGCCGACAAAACTCAGCGATACTTCAACTTCCAGGCTGTCTTGAGTTGCGACGGAGAAAAAGCTCAGGTGGTAAGGGAAGCCTTTCCAAGGATGAACTTGAACTTCTCGGAGCAAGGTTTTTCCTGTCCAAGAGAGTTCGGGAATGCTGAGGTCAATTAGGGCGTTGTTGACTACGTGCTTTTTGAGCAGGTGTTCAACTGTTTTGGCTTTGATGGTAAGGGAAATGGATTCAGAGCCGTTGTGTCCGTAGAGGACGGCGGGAATCATTCCGGAGCGGCGGAGGGCGTTAGGTTTGCTGCCTTCTGCCCGCTTTTGACATTCTACTGCGAGTTCCATTTTATGACTTTCTGTTGATTGTTTTCACATTTTACCAGAATTGTGATATCGCGATCGAACTTAATTAAATTCGCTGAAGGTATTGATAGTTTTCGTTTTCCACACACTTGAGCAATTCCAGCATTTTTCTCAGACGGTAAGTTCCTGATTGATACTCTTCTTTTGAAGGGCTATCTCCTAGTTTAGTGAGAACTACATCGCTTTCGCTGATGATTGCTTCGCTGAACATTTTCTTGAACTGCTGGCGAATCTCTTGGTTTAATTCAACTATAGGCAGAATTACATTTTCTTCATCTAGGTAAATTTCGGTGTCGATTGATGCGCCACCAATTTTGGAAAAGGCTGATTTTGCTAACCATTCGTAAAGGGTTTCTCCTACATCTACCGTTTCCGATTCCGATCCATTTGTGGTGTAGAAGCTGATATCTAACATTGGGATTACTCCTGCTACTAAACATCTGAAAACTCATTATTATGATAAGGCGATAGAAGTAACTTAATTAAAGGACTCGCTGAAGATACCGATAATTTTCATTTTCTACACACTTCAGCAAGTCTAACAATTTCCTCAGACGGTACGTTCCTGCTTGGTATTCTTCTTTGAGAGGGGAATCACCCAGCTTAGCAAGGACGGTATCGCTTTCGCAGATGATTGCATCGCGGAAAAAATTTCTAAACTTCTGGCGTATATCTTGATCTAACTCAACTAAAGGTAGCTTTTCCTCCTCTTCATCTATCAAAATATTTCGGGGGACAGATTTGCCAATTTTGGAAAATTCTGATTTTGCCAACCACTCATAAACGTCTTCAGACATTCCGACATAGTGGGGTGGCTGATTAGTTTTGAAGGCATAAAAAATCATGTCTAACATTAGCTTTCCTCCTGACCTTCCTGATTCAACAACTTACTCTCTGGAAAATTTTCTACCCAAGCTACATCTGCTTTGTCGAATATAATCTTAGCTGGTTTAGTAATTCCCCCTGTGGTAATAACTCCAATTACAGTTTTTTTTTGACATATTTCCTTAGCTTTTGTGGAATCTATTTTTTTGTTTTTCCAGGCTTTGATTTCAATATGCGGTTCATTCATGATTATTTATACTTTTTATTGTTTTGATAAATTAACCATTGAATTCGATATGAAAATTGCGGAGTAGCTGTTTAACTCGCGGAACATCTTGCTGGTTGACTATCAAAATATCACCTTTGCGATTGTTTCCGGTTGTTCTTTTGGCTTGTATTCCTTCTTTGCTTAATTCCATTATAAGCCATGCAATCATATCTCTGTGAACTTCTAGCCGTGCTATCAGTTCATCTTCGTCAGTCATTTACTTGAATCCCTGTAAATAAGGATACACTTGACCTCGCCGTGGGTCAAGTGCACTAAATCTGCTGGAACCTTAAACTAAGTAGGTAGCGGCGAGACTGCCAAAAGCTTTGAGTATGATTGGTTGATACCCAAAATGTATTTTAAAGGCAACATCAGGCTGGCGTACCATCAACCGACAACAATCCCCGCTTCGGGCCGTGAATCGGGTCTTCGACAATGATAGTTTGGTCGCGGCCGGCACCCAGAGATACAATGGCGATCGGCACTTCCATCAAATCTGCCAAAAACTTCAGATAATCCAATGCTTGTGGCGGCAAATCTTCCAAATTGCGGCACTCTTCCGTGGACTGTTTCCAACCGGGAAGGGTTTCATAAATGGGTTTGCACTGAGCAAATATCCGGGAACTTTTCGGGAAATCGACACAGCGTTCGCCGTCAATTTCGTAAGCAACGCAAACTTTTATTTCTTCTAATTCATCCAAAACATCTAGTTTGGTAACAGCCAGACAGTCAAGGCCGTTGATGCGGACTGCGTAGCGGCCGATTACTGCGTCGAACCAACCGCAGCGGCGTTTCCGACCGGTTGTCGTGCCGAATTCTGCACCTCTTTCGCCCAAAATTGCGCCAACTCCATCGACCATTTCGGTAGGAAATGGGCCTTCTCCGACGCGGGTTGTGTAGGCTTTTGCTACGCCAATTACGCGATCGATCGCTGTGGGCCCAACTCCCGTTCCCACACAAGCGCCGCCCGCGATGGGATTGCTGGAAGTAACATAAGGATAAGTGCCGTGGTCTAAGTCTAATAAAGTGCCTTGCGCGCCTTCAAACAGAATATTTTTCCGCGTGTGAAGTCCCTCATAAATCTTCAGGGAACTGTCTACTACGTGCGGCCGCAAACGATCGGCATAAACTTGATATTCATCAAAAACATTTTGCGGATTCAGAGGCGGCAAATTGTAGAGTTTTTCGAGAATGACGTTCTTATGATGAATCGTCCATTCTAGTTGTTCTCTGAACCCTTCCAAGTCCATCAAGTCGAGCATCCGAATGCCTGTGCGTTCCGACTTGTCGGCGTAAGTTGGGCCGATGCCGCGTCCCGTTGTCCCGATTTTATAATTTCCCCGCTGCTGTTCCGATGCTACATCAATTAATCGGTGATAGGGCATCGTCACGTGAGCAGTCTGGGAAATCATCAGCGAGGCTGTGGAAATATTCAGTGCCTCTAGCTGATCTAATTCTTCAATTAAAACTTTAGGGTCGATGACCGTGCCGCAGCCGATGATACACTCTTTATCAGGGTAGAGAATCCCGGACGGAATTAAGTGCAGCTTGAAAGTCTGACCGTTGACTACTACCGTGTGACCGGCGTTGACGCCCCCTTGGTAGCGGACAACGATATCTGCTGATTTGCTGAGCAAATCGGTAATTTTTCCTTTTCCTTCATCGCCCCACTGGGCGCCGATCACAACTACGTTAGCCAAGGGTTTCTCGCGTTCAGCTCAGGTTGACACAATCTCCGATTATGTACGAAGGCGTCCCAAATGTCAAATTAAATTTTGTTAAGATTGAGAAAATTGAGGCTTTTTGCCATGACTTTACACGCTGAGTTGCACCGCCATCTGGGCGGTTCTGTGGTTCCTAGGGTGCTGTGGCGGTATTTCGATCGCCATCACAATGCTGAAATAGCTAGCCGATTTCAAGCATACTCTGAGTTTGAGGATTTTTATACTCGCCCGCGCAATACTCTGGATGAGTATCTGGAATTGCACACGCTGGTGGAAAGCGTTCAAACTGTTGAGACTTTGCCTTATTTTATCTATCGGTTGATGCGGGGCGCTTACGTGTTTGAAAATCTGGCTTATTTGGAGTTGCGCTATACGCCTTATTTGCGAACTCCAGAGCATTTTTCGCAGTCTGAACGCATCGATCTGATGTCAGAAATTGTACGAGTTGTGGGTAAGGCAAGTCAAATTAGCGATTGTCCGATCGTTACTAGCCAAATTTTGTGTATGCACTCGCGTTTGCCCTATGAAGTGAATCGGGCGATCGTCGATTTGGCGGCCGAGATGGGAGAATATGTTTGTGCGATCGATCTTGCGGGCGGTGATGCTGCTATTGGCGATCGCCTGGACGAATTTGTGGGATTGTATGAGTACGCAAGGTCGATCGGCATTAAGACGACAGGCCATCTCTACGAAACTACTTCGGGCTGTTATCCCGAACTGCTGCCCTATTTGATGCGTATCGGCCACGGAATTCAAATTCCGCTAAAATATCCCGAACTGCTCCCAGAAGTCGCGCGCAGGGGTCAATGCTTAGAGGTTTGCCCTACTACCTATCTCAAAACGGGGACGTTGCAGGATATGGGGGAATTGAAGGTTGTGTTCGATCGATGTTTTGAAGCTGGTGTCGATATTGCCATTTGCACTGACAACGCGGGATTGCATAACGTGCGGCTGCCTTTTGAGTATGAGAATTTGTTGACTCGGGATATCATTGATTTTCGGCAGTTGCAAGCCTGTCAAGATGCGGCTTTCCGTCATGCTTTTGCGTGGCCCTACGGCGAAAGGCCTGTGAAAATGCTGACTGGTTTGTTGCAACATTAGTCCGTTGGTGCGATCGAGAATTAAGATGCGATCGAGAATTAAGATGAGACGGCGGTTGAAACCGCGTCTACACAAAGGAAGTCCGCCTCCGCGGACTGAAGAAAATAAGGTAATTTCAACCGCCGTCGGATCTTCAACCCGCGGAGGCGGGTTTTGTTTGTATAGATGCGGTTTCAACCGCCGTCTGATCTGAACCGTATTGAGTTATATTTGGAAAACAGAAACATCAATATAAAAGGATAAAAAAACATGACAAATATGGACGCTTACTGGATGCCTTTCACTGCCAATAGGCAGTTTAAAGCCAATCCGCGAATATTGGTTTCGGCAAAAGATATGCACTTTACAACCGATGATAACCGCTCAATTCTCGACGGGATTGCGGGGCTTTGGTGCGTGAATGCAGGCCACTGTCGCCCGAAAATTGTTGAGGCAATTCATAAGCAAGTATCGACTCTAGATTATGCCCCACCTTTTCAGATGGGACACCCCGGCGCTTTTGAATTAGCGGAACGTTTGGTGAAGATGATGCCGGGTAATTTCGATCGCGTTTTCTTCACTAATTCTGGTTCGGAATCTGTAGACACTGCTTTGAAAATTGCGATTGCTTATCACCGGGCGAAAGGTGAAGGAACTCGCCAAAGATTGATCGGTAGGGAACGCGGTTATCACGGCGTTGGTTTTGGGGGAATTTCTGTCGGCGGTATCGGTACAAACCGCAAGTTTTTTGGCAGTTTGCTGACGGGAGTCGATCATTTGCCTCACACTCACAATCTCGAACACAATGCTTTCAGTCGCAAACAACCGGAATGGGGAGCGCATTTGGCGGATGAATTGGAACGGATTGTGGCTTTGCACGATGCGTCTAATATTGCGGCGGTAATTGTCGAACCTGTTGCTGGTTCTACGGGGGTTTTGATTCCGCCCCAAGGTTATTTGCAGCGGCTGCGGGAGATTTGTGACAAGTACGGAATCCTGCTGATTTTTGATGAGGTGATTACCGGATTCGGCAGGCTGGGCGCTAGTTTTGCTACGGAATATTTTGGGGTGGTTCCTGATATTGTGGCGACGGCGAAGGGGATAACTAATGGTACTGTGCCGATGGGGGCGGTGTTTGTGAAGGAGGGAATTTATGATACTTTTATGAATGCTTCTGAAAATGCGATCGAGCTTTTTCACGGTTATACTTATTCCGGGCATCCTCTGGCTTGTGCGGCTGCTTTGGCGACGCTGGATATTTATGAGGAAGAAAAGCTGTTTGAACGGGCGGACAAGATGGCTGGTTATTGGGAAGATGCCGTGCATTCTTTCAAAGGCGTGCGCCATGTTATTGATGTTCGCAATTTGGGACTTGTGGCGGGGATTGAATTGGAATCTATCGCTGGGAAGCCGGGAAAACGGGCTTTTGATTGTTTCTTGCAGTGCTTTGAAAAAGGGTTGCTGGTTCGGACTACTGGGGATATTATTGCTTTGTCGCCACCGCTGATTATTGAGAAGGAACATATCGATCGCCTTGTGGAAATTTTGACTGGGGTTTTGCAGGGGATGGAGTAAGATTAAACTGAGATGTTGCACGATTATCAAGAACAACATCCCCATAATTCTGTAGGGGCGGGTTCACCAAAAATAATTGCCTAAAACCAACAATCTCGTAAACCCGCCCTCACCAAACGACAAATATTCGATCGCCCAAAACCCAAAAATCACAAAAAACATCCAACATCCCCATAATTCCGTAGGGGCGGGTTCACCAAAAATAATTGCCACTCAACCAACAATCTTGTAAACCCGCCCCCACCCAGCCCTAAATCATCGCCCACATCTTAGGATTCGATGCAAATATAAGGTTGATGTGGGTTATTGGTGGTGGGGGGCGGGTTTATATAGATTGTTGGTACTCGTTAGAGATTGTTGGTGAACCCGCCCCTACAAAAAACTTGGCATTGCCCGCCCCAAACAGATGAGTTTCACGCGATAATTAATCTAGCGAACCATCCCAAATCCCCAATCGCCATGAATTCTGAACGCCAACAAGCCTATCTCAACCTGATAAACCAACTGCTAAATAGTCCCAGCGGCGAAGAAGCCGAGGTATTGAAAACTCACCCGGAATTGCTGGATGATGGCTTGGTGGCGGCAATGCTAGAAGTAATAGATCATCTCAGAGAACAAGGTGAACTAAATAGCGCTAATTGGTTGAAAGATTTTGCAGGGCTGCTGGGTAAGGTGGATGGCGACTTTTTAGCGGGAATTGCACTGAAAGCAGAAGCAGATAGACTGTTTGAACAAGGCAATCAGCAGTATGCAATCAGTCAATTTCGAGAAGCTTTGGAGTCTTGGGAACAGGCATTAACTATTTATCGGGAAATCGGATATCGCCAAGGAGAAGCTAATTCCCTCGGCAATTTGGGCAATGCTTACGATTCCCTAGGGCAATACCACAGGGCGATCGACTTTCACCAACAGTCTTTAGAGATTCAAGGGGAAATCGGATATCGCCAAGGAGAAGCTGCTTCCCTCGGCAATTTGGGCAATGCTTACCAATCCCTAGGGCAATACCACAGGGCGATCGACTTTCACGAACAGTCTTTAGAGATTCAAGGGGAAATCGGAAATCGCGTGGGAGAAGCTAATTCCCTCTGCGGTTTGGGCAATGCTTACGATTCCCTAGGGCAATACCACAGGGCGATCGAATTTCACGAACAGTTATTAGAGATTTCACGGGAAATCGGAAATCGCCAAGGAGAGTCAATTTCTTTAAATAACTTAGGATATTCTTTACTCAAAACTAACCAACTTGCTGAAGCTGAAATAGCACTCCGTGCATCCATCGCAATTCGTGAAACTCTGCGTTCAGAATTAGTAAATAACGACTACCAAGCCTCAATCTTTGAAACCCAAGTATCTGCCTATCGCCTGCTGCAACAAGTCCTAGTCGCCCAATCTAAATTTGATGAAGCCCTAGAAATATCAGAAATGTCCCGCACCCGTGCCTTCGTCGAATTATTGCAAAAAACCTTATTAACGGCTCCCCTTCATTCCCCCCCTTATCAACAGGAAGGAGAAGAGTTATCTAAATTACTCCCTCTTAAGCCCCCCCTTAGCAAGGGGGGGTTGGGGGGGTTATCCATCCCCAAAATCCAACAAATCGCCCGCGACAGAAACTCCACAATAGTTGAATATTCCATTATCGATCCAGAAATTTACATCTGGGTAATCCAACCAAACGGCAACATCACCCATCGCGCCGCCAACCTCGAACCCCTCAACCAACAAAACCAAACCCTCAAACAAATCATCCTCAAAGCCCGCGTCTCTATCGGCACAACTGAAACAGACGACGAAGGCAACAAAATACAGCTAGAATCCCAGTACAAACGAGACGAAACAGGCGGCTTTCCCCTACTGCAACTCCTCCATCAAATCCTAATCGAACCAATCATCGATTTACTCCCCACCGATGTTAATTCCCCCATCATCTTCATCCCCCACTACGACTTATTTTTAGTTCCCTTCGCCGCCTTGCAAGATAGCGACAACCGCTACCTAATCGAACATCATACCATCCTCACCAGCCCATCCATCCAAGTATTAGAACTCACCCGCCAACATCAAAACCGAGTCCGAGGATTGAGACAAGCCGCCCTAATTGTCGGCGATCCAACCATCCACCCAAACTTCCAATTAGACCCCCACAAACTCCGCCAAATGCCCAGGGCAAAAGAAGCAGCCGAAGTCATCGCCGCGACTTTAAGAACCCAAGCAATTAGCGGTGACAATGCCACAAAAGTCGCCATTTTAGACAGGATGCTAAACACGCGCATCGTGCATTTATCCGCCCACGGACTCATCGACGATTTGCAAAGTTCCGGCATTCCCGGCGCGATAATTTTAGCACCATCGGGAGATGACGACGGCGCAATTCATGCTATTGATATCCTGCAATTAAAACTCGATTCCGAACTGGTAGTATTGAGCGCGTGCAGCACCGGCCGCGGTAAAATCACGGGAGATGGAGTCATCGGATTGTCGCGCTGCTTCATCCTCGCGGGAGTCCCCAGCATCGTCGTCTCCCTGTGGGATATGGGTGCGCCAGCAGCCAAGTTGCTAATGACGGAATTTTACCAAAATTTAGCACGCGGGGACGATCGAGCGGCGGCTTTGCGACGTGCTATGCTAACGACAAAAGATGTATTGATGACTCCCCTAGATTGGGCCTCATTCACTCTAATTGGCGAAACTGAAACTTTACCGCTGTCCACTGAAAAAATAGATTTAAGGAGATTACTTATGTCACTTTTAGACACTGCTACATCAAAACAAATTGTTGCGGGTTTAACTAAGTTATTGGAAATATCAGACCCGAAATTATTTATCGAACACTTATCAGCACTTAAGATTTCGGAGGCTGATAATGTGGACATCCTAGCTGAAAAAATCAAGGAATGGTGTAAAACTCAACCTAAAATTGAACTTAATTTAGAAAGCAAAATCTCTCTAATGGGTGCGGGCGGGACTGATAGTGATGCGCCGGAGGAAGTTGTGAGGAAGCTTTATGAGACATTGAAGAAAAATAAGATTCGATTGGGTTTGTCTAGGGATTCTGTGGTGGTTGAGATCCCAGCCCCGGCGGTTGAGGCCCCGGCGGTGGGTGAAGAGGGCCCCGGCGGTGGGTGAAGAAGGCCCCGGCGGTTGAAACCGCGGCTACACAAACGATGTCCGCCGGACGCCGACGAAGAGGGTATTCGGCGGTGGTTGAGGGCCCCGGCGGTTGAAACCGCGGCTACACAAACGATGTCCGCCGGACGCCGACGAAGAGGGTATTCACCAGATGAGAAATCATTGTGTAAAATCTTCAACCCGCGAAGGCGGGTTTTGTTTGTGTAGCCGCGGTTTCAACCGCCGGGTGAATGGGGAAATCATTGTGTAAAATCTTCAACCCGCGGAGGCGGGTTTTGTTTGTGTAGCCGCGGTTTCAACCGCCGGGTGAATGGGGAAATCATTGTGTAAAATCTTCAACCCGCGGAGGCGGGTTTGGTTTGTGTAGACGCGGTTTCAACCGCCGGGTGAATGGGGAAATCATTGTGTAAAATCTTCAACCCGCGGAGGCGGGTTTTGTCTGTGTAGCCGCGGTTTCAACCGCCGGGGATTGAAACGAATTCCCATTCAGGAATCATTGATTTTTGACGGTGATGAACAGCCTGATTTCTGATATAGTTAGCTACATTGTCGATCGCATCACGACTAACCGTAAACGCCCCATAGCTACCTTGCCATTTAAAAAACACACCAGATTTAAGTTCGTGAGTTACTAAATGAGAAGAACTGCCCTTAACTTCCTTAATAATTTCAGCTATTGTCAAAGTTGACGGAAAACCGATTAGCAAATGTACATGATCTTCTATACCACCAACAGCAATTACAGTGCATTTTAAATTATTACATTTTCCAATAATAGCCGCATTGCTTCTTGAATATCGGGAGTAATCAAAGGCAATCTATCCCAGGTCGCCCAAACATAGTGTACATACAACTGCGTGAAATTGTCTCTCATTTATCGTACAATATATAAAATTTCTCTTCTTCAACCCGCGTACCAGATGAAAAATAACAGATTGAAATCTTCAACCCGCGGAGGCGCGTGAGTGTCTGTGTAGCCGCGGTTTCAACCGCCGGGTGGATGGGAAATCATCGGGTGATTGAAAACCGCTGGGTGATTGAAAACCGCTGGGATTGATTTACCCACCGATGATATCCCAATAATTATATCCCCAATTGAGGAATCGGGCGATTGTTCAGTCCTCCGGCGATTAGGGCCCCGCGATTAGAGACCCGGCGGTTAAAACCGCGGCTACACAAACGATGTCCGCCTCCGCGGACTAAGATAATACCTGGGGCGGTTAGACCCCCGGCGGTTAAAACCGCGTCTACACAAACGATGTCCGCCTCCGCGGACTGGGATAATACCTGGGGCGATTAGACCCCCGGCGGTTAGAAACCGCGGCTACACAAACAATGTCCGCCTCCGCGGACTAAGATTGAATTAACATCATGTCTCATCCCGGATTCGATTATGCAGGAACCACCGCAAATTAAAAATCCCAGCATTACTCTCTATCCTTTCCACCTGCGGGATGATAGCGATGAAGGCTACGGCGAAGTGGCCAGAAATGCTCAATCTCTGTGGGAAAATTTAGCAGATAATGTCGGTACACAATTTAACAGCAACGAACTAAAATCTCTCAGAGATAAGCTAATTTGTTACAAGGACAAACAGTATTATCCCCAGGGCGAACAGGAAAATCCTAATAACGATAAATTGCTGATTACCGATGGTAAAACTCTGGATTTACAACCAATTACTCAGCCAAATTTACCCAAACTTTCGGGTTCAATCTATGCCCTGCGAATTCACGATACTTACACCGCAGACTTGACATTTTATTATAAAAATGTCACTATTAAAGTAGCCGATTTAAATCAATTAAATCCCCAAGGTTGTTTGTTGCCAAGCGCAATTAAACCGTCCCTCGGACAAACTTTATTGTTATACGCCACACCAGCAGTTTATGATACTTACCGCAAGCTAGCTGACGAATGCGTTACAGCTTTTGTTCACAATCAACAACAAGCATCACCAGAGTTTCGCGCGGAAGGGATATTATTCGGGAGTCCGATTTTTGAGTATGACAGCCGCGAAGATGATGCAGCTAAACGGTGTCACATTCTAGTCTGGTTGCAAGATAATCCCCAAAGTTTGCAATTAGCAACCGCAACGTTTTTTAATGCTTATTTGATGACTCTGCTGTTCTCTCGTGCTAAAATCGTATTTGTGTATCGCGAAGCTCGGAAAAAGTATCGCAAAGCACAGCAAATTGTCGGCGAGTTAGAAAAGAAGCTTCCCGAATTCGGTGAAATTGAAAGGGAACAAGATAGACAAGTTAAGTTGCAGAAGTTGAAGGGTTTGCTGGCTGAAGTTCGGACTAAAATGTTGGCTTGTGCTCAGCAGGTGTGCTATTTGCAGGAAGTTAGAAATACGATCGACATTAATGCTGAAAATTATGCTGAGGCGCTAGAAAGAATTAAAGGTTTGTCCATCGAAGGTGATAATCTAGATTTTTTGCAGAGGTTTCTAGATTTGGCTGAGAATACATATCAGCGGCAAATTGAAATTGATTTGAATTATTTGATTGCTAGTCAAGATTTGTTTCAGCAGTCGATATCTACTGTGCGGGGGATGGTGGAAATTGAACAGGTGGAATTCGATCGCGAAAAGGAACAGAGGGAACGTCAGCGCGATCGCGAACAAATACAATTGTACCAGCAAAAGGAAGAAGAGGAGAAAATACGCGATCGCGAACAGATAAAATTATATCAGCAAAACGAAGAAAAAGAGAAAAAGCGCGATCGCCAACTTGAGAATATCATATTTTTTGTCGGAACTGCGATCGGTGGCGGCCAAATCTTCTCCGCCGCCTATCCTCTAATTAAGGAGACACCGATTCAATGGCGACTAGATTCTTCTCTCCCGCTACATCCCTTTGCTGCGACAATTCTCTGGAGTCTGCTGTTTGGCTTAGTATTTGGCTTGTTAATGCTGGGTATCGCTGTGTTGATTAGGAAAATATTTCGAGAGTAGCGCTATAATAATTGATAACGAACCACGAACGACGAATAACTATGGTACTGTTAACCGCAAAAGTTTCTGCTAACGAGTTGGCAAATTTGGCTGTAGAGTTAATTCGGAAATCTGGATGCGAATACGGTGACGTGCGTTTTTGCTCTTACCGACGACAAAGTTTGTATGCGCGCGATCGATCTTTAAGCAATATCTCCGACAATGTAAGTTCCGGTTTTGGCGTGCGAGTCTTGCTAGACGGCGCTTGGGGCTTTGCCGCCAGTCACAACAAAACCGCCGCAGAAGTTGCAAGAATCGTCGCTTTAGCCGTTGAAATAGCAAAAGGCAGCCGCTTGACTCAAAAGGAACCGGTGCGCTTAGTACCTGTCGAAAAATATGTCGATACTTACATTACTCCGATCGCCATTGACCCGTTTTCTGTACCAGTCGCTGACAAAGCCGAACTCCTACTAAATATTAACACACAACTGTTAGCTCATGGCGATCGAGGTATCAAAAAAGCTTTTTCTTTTCTGCAATTTAACCACGAAGATAAGGTTTTCGCTTCTACGGAAGGTTCGTTAATCGAACAAACCATTTATCGCAGCTATCCGGGTTTTGGCTGTACGGCAATTGCGGGCGGCGATGCCCAAAGTCGCAGTTACGAACGCCCGCCCTTAAATCTGGGTTACGAACATATTAACCCAACTGATTTGTTGAGTCAAGTAAATAGAGTTGCGGCAGAAGCGATTGAGAAAGTCGCTGCGCCAAAAATCCCGTCTGGCATTTGTAAATCCCTAATTCTCAAGCCGACAAATTTGTTTTTGACGATTCACGAATCCGTCGGACATCCCACGGAATTAGACCGAGTTTACGGCTACGAATCTAATTTTGCAGGCACGAGTTTTGCGACTACTGATAAGTTAAATAAACTGCAATACGCTGCACCTTGGGTGAACTTCAAGTGCGATCGCACTCAACCGGCCGGTCGCGGCACAATGGGTTACGATGATGAGGGCGTAAAATCACAGGATTGGTACGTTGTCAAGGATGGCATTTTAGTTGATTATCTCACCGACAGAGAAACAGCTTATCGCCTCGGACGTGCCAGCAGCAACGGTTCTGCCTGCGCTGACAGTTGGTCGAGCGTGCCGATGGTCAGAATTCCTAATTTGGGACTGGAACCGGGCCCGGATGGCGGTAGTCATACTGCTACTTTGGATGAGATGATTGCTGATACGGAAGATGGGATTTTAATTGACGGTGTTGGCAGTTTTTCAATCGATCAGCAACGGCGTAATTTTCAATTCGGTGGTGATGCTTTCTGGAAGGTGGAAAAAGGTAAAGTTGTCGGAATGTTGAAGGATGTAACTTATCATTCGATGAGCACTGATTTCTGGAATCAAATAGATGCGATCGGGCCTGCTTCGGAACGGGTACAGTGTGGTACTAATATGTGTGGTAAAGGTGAGCCGATGCAGGTAGCTCAAATGACTCATGCTTGTGTACCGGTGCGAGTTAGAGATATTCAAATTGGGGGAAATTCTTAATTACAATCGTAGGTTGCTAACGTGAAAATTCCAGCAAATGCTATCATACCAGAAACAAAGTTAACGCGCTATCTACTTATTTTAAAAGCGCAAGATGACAAGTCAAAATTTCTGGCTCAGGGTGGCTTTACTCAAAACAACCCAGAAGCTTTATTAGCAGCAATTCAGTTCTTGATAACCTCTGCTGAAGCAGTAGAAGATGGTGCTAATGAATTTGGAAAGTTCTTTCGCACCGAAGGTGAGTTGCCAGGAGTTAATGGACGTAATTTAGCAGTTGTTACAATTTGGTTGCAGTGGCAAATTGACGGAAGTTTTCATTTTATTACTCTCAAACCTAAAAAGGAGCCTCGACGTGAAACTTGAACTTTACCAGCGTGTAGCATTGTGCCGGGATATGCCTCTATATCAGCTAAAAAAAGGCGATGTAGCTATGCTAGTCGATCGCGTACCTCACCCCAGCGAAGGCGAAGATGGCTGCGTTCTAGAAATATTTAATGCTTTAGGAGAATCAATTTTAGTTGTGGCTGTCTCCCGTTCAGACGTGGAACTTCTACGGGCTGATGAAGTGTTATCAGTTCGGTCTTTAGTACAAGCGAGTTAACCGCAATATGGTGACTGAGATTATTTTCAAATACCACAATTTTTCCTGACACTCTAGATTATGATCGTAACAACATCGCCCGCAATTTTAAGTGAAGACCAAGCCTTATCTTTGGTAGAAAAAGTAGTCAAGCAATCCGAAGCCGAAGCAGTATTTGTCAGTCTTTCTACTGGCGAAGAATCTCTTTCCCGATTTTCGGAAAATCAAATCAGCCAAAATATTAGCAAGACTGTATTTAGCCTCAACATTACTAGCTATTTTGGCAACAAAAGCGCTTCTGCTGCTGTTACCGAATTTGATGAAGATGCGATCGCCCAAACCATTAAGCGATCGGAAGAACTCGCCAGAATAGCCCCCGCAGACCCCGAATGGATGCCCTTGCTGCCCCCTCAAACCTACGATTTACCCGCGCCCGCGTTTGATGCAGCAACGGCCGCTATATCGCCTCTAGCGCGGGCAGAATTGGTGCGGCAAGCCTGCGCGATCGCATCTGGCGAAGGCGCGGAAGCTTCCGGTACTTTGAGCGCTGAGGCTTCGCTGTACGCGATCGCCTCGTCAACTGGACTCCGGGCCTGCAACCAGTCTACAGATGCGAATTTCGGCTTTACAGCCCGCATTGGAGACGGTTCTAGCTGGACTCAGAGCACTGCTTGGGGCATCCACCAATTGCCAGTGGCCCAATTAGCAGAGCAAGTGCTCGATCGCGCCAAAGCCTCCCGCAACCCCCGCGAAGTCGTTCCCGGCGTGTATCCTGTAATCTTTGAGGGCGCTGCGTTTGCGGACTTGCTACCCTGGGTAATTTGGGGGCTGGATGCGAGGGCGGCGGATGAGGGGCGATCGTTTATGTCGATCGCCGATGCAGCCGGAAAACCCGCTGGAAACCGCGCGGGGGAACAGCTTTTCAGCCCGTTAGTGCAGGTACAGCGCGATCCGAGTCATCCTTTGTTGCGATCGAATAATTTCTTCGGCGACGGATTGAGCAATAACTATTTGGAAATCATCAAAAATGGTATTCCTCAAAGTTTATCTTATTCGCGCTACTGGGCTGCACAAAAAGGCAAAGAAGCGAAAGGTGCTTATTACCCGATGGTGATGACAGGTTCAGACCAAAGTTTAGCAGATTTAATTGCTCAAACTGAACGCGGAATTTTTGTCAGTCGAGCTTGGTATGTTCGCTATGTGAATCCTAAGACTTTGGAAGTGACGGGAATGACTCGCGACGGTACTTTTTGGATTGAAAATGGCAAGGTTGCTTACCCGATTAAAAACTTGCGTTTCAATCAAGTTTTACCTGATATGTTGCGCGATGTGGATGCAGTTAGTGCGGTGAAGCGTTACGGCGGTAATGTCGTGCCCGGAGTGCGCGTGAAAGCTTTTAATTTCACGAGTATTACTGACAGTTTGTGATTTGTAGAGTGTGTGCTGGGCGCGAATTTTTGTCTCGGATGTCGGGAGTGCGCGATCGCCCGTTAACCAAGCTGTTCGTAAAAATAGTATTTTTTTTGACCGAGGCATCTACCTTAAGGTAGAGTATTGTTTGTGACAGTTACCATAAAAACCAGCTACTCTGTGATTAGGGCGATCGAGAAAAACCCATTCCCAATCCCCAAGCACCTTGCTTCACAATCCAGAAGTCACGAATACACAGATAGCTGTTTCTTCCCTGCTACATCCGTTACATCCGTTACATCCGTTACACTCATCCGCTGCCGAACTTTCCTTCGTAATTATCAATGAATCAATATTTTGCTACAGTTGCGCGCGGTTTAGAAACTATTGCCGCCCAAGAATTAGAAAGTTTAGGGGCGCAGGATGTCAAGCCCGATTTTACAGGAGTTTACTTTGCGGGCGATCGCGCTTTACTGTACCGCGTCAATCTGTGGTCTAGAACAATTTTTCGAGTGCTAATGCCGATCGCCGAATTCCGGTGTTACGACTCAAATATGCTCTACCGCGAAGTGCAGAAAATTCCTTGGGACGAATACCTAGAGCCTCACAATACCTTAGCAGTAAACTGCACCGGCGGCAACGACAAGTTAAATCACACTCACTTTACAGCTTTACAGGTCAAAAATGCGATCGCCGACCAACAGCGCCTGCAATTTAACAAACGTTCCAATGTTGATGTCGAAAATCCCGATTTACTAATTAACCTTCACATCCATCGAGACCGCGCTATTTTGAGTTTAGACAGTTCCGGCGGCAGTTTGCACAGGCGGGGATATCGGCCTGCAATGGGGCTGGCTCCGCTCAAAGAAACCCTAGCTGCGGCATTGTTAGAGATGGCAGAATGGACGCCAGATTTGCCGTTTTTAGACCCGATGTGCGGTTCGGGAACTTTGCCTTTGGAAGCGAGTTTAAAAGCCTTGAATATTGCACCGGGATTGTTTCGCGAAAAGTTTGGATTTATGACTTGGCGGGATTTTGACGAGCCATTGTGGGATTCATTGTGGGCGGAAGCTGAAAACGGCGAATTGCCTGAGCTTCCAGAAATGATTGCCGGGTGCGATCGCGATTCCGATATGTTAGATCAAGCTCGCACCAACGCCCAGCAAGCAGGCCTTGCAGGTAAGATTCAGTTTGCTCGTACCGAGTTATCCGAGTTGGAAGCACCAGCAGACAGAGGCGTTCTGATTTGCAATCCTCCCTACGGAGAGCGGCTGGGAGATGCTAGCGAATTGGGAGATTTGTACCAAATGTTGGGCGATATTTTCAAACAGCGTTTCAAAGGTTGGAATGCGTTTATTTTGACTGGAAATAAGGAGTTAGCGAAAAAGGTTGGACTCAGAACATCGAAGCGAATTCCGGTTTTTAATGGCTCGATTCCCTGTACTTTGCTAAAGTATGAACTGTATTGAATATTTACAGAACATATCTCACGACACTTGGTAAAAGCCAATATTAATTGGAAGAGGTTAGGCTGAATGAAAATCTTTGAAATTGACGGGCACAAGCTATTTTTAGGAGATGTATTAGAAGTGCTTTCTAGTGAAATCAAAGACAACTCTATTGATTTAATTTTTGCCGATCCTCCCTATAATATTGGCAAAGACTTTAATGGTTTTAAAGACAAGTGGGAATTTGAAAGCGATTATTTAGAATGGAGTTATAATTGGTTGAAGGTATGTGTTAACAAACTCAAGGATAACGGTAGTTTGTATCTGATGGCGTCAACTCAAAGTATGCCCTACTTTGATTTATATTTGCGCGATCGTTTAACAGTTCTTTCTCGAATAGTGTGGTATTATGACAGTTCGGGCGTACAAGCAAAAAAATATTACGGTTCTCTGTACGAACCAATTTTATATTGCGTCAAAGACAAACGAAATTATACATTTAATTCCTCACATATCCTTGTAGAAGCCAAAACCGGAGCTGTTAGAAAACTAATTGACTACCGCAAGTCTACACCATCAGTATATAATTCTGAAAAAGTTCCCGGTAATGTCTGGGAGTTTCCGAGAGTCAGATATCGTATGCCTGAGTATGAGGAGCATCCTACCCAAAAACCAACATCGTTGTTAGAAAGAATTATCAAAGCAAGTAGTAATGAGGGTGACATTGTACTAGATATATTTTCGGGAAGTTTTACAACCTCCTTTGTTGCGAAGCAACTTAAAAGAAAGTCAATTGGTATAGAATTACAAGAAAAGTATCTACAAATAGGATTGCGGAGGTTGGGAATTACCCCGGATGATAGTGAAGAGGAGCTGATGTCTGAAGTCAACTCCGGTGAACTTTCGCCAAAGCAGCTAAAATTAAACTTACAATTGTGATAAAAATGGAACATGAATTTACAAAAATAATTAAGAAAATGTTAGAGGATAAGTTTGGCGAGGTGGGCGAGCAAATATTTACTGAAAGCCACCTAATTTTATATTTGAATATCAAGACTAAATCTGCAAATAAAGGCTCAAAATCAAGAGGAAGTTTTGCCAATTTATACGCTATCTATGTTTTGGTTGAAGACTATATTTTGAAAAATTTTCATCGCACAGGGATGTATTCAGATTATGAAGGTGCAGTTTATACAAATATTTTTAAGAGACAGCGTGAATTACCATTCGGGCAAAAGCTTCAAAATCATGGTTTGAATCATAGGATGAATGAAGAATTTAAAAGATATTTTCCCACTTGTGAATTCATCCCGATTTTGAGAAATCATAAAAATAACAGGTATTGGTTTAACGAGAATTTATTAAAAGTTAAAATTAATGATAATGAACACAATATAGCAAAAACAGTAATCGATATAATTGATGCTTACGTGGAAGCTAAGAGAGATAGCTTTGAAAAGTTTATTCAACTTTGTAAAGATGCTCAAAGATTGACAGAGGCTCAAGTTAGAGAATTTATCAAACAAATGGTAGCGCCAACTGTAGATGCTAGAATATTCGAGATAGTCAGCTACAGTATATTAAAATACTACTACAACGACCGAGTTATTTATTGGGGCTATGAACTAGACACACTCCAGCAAGAAAATTTAAAGCTGTTTAAAACAGGTAGGACAAATGCTAATGATGGGGGAATTGACTTTGTAATGAAACCCCTAGGACGTTTTTTTCAGGTGACAGAAACTGTAGATGTGAATAAATATTTCCTAGACATTGATAAAATTGAAAGGTATCCGATCACATTTGTAGTTAAATCTTTAGATTCAGATATTGAAATTAGGTCGAAGATTGAAGCACAAGCTCGAAAGCTGTATTCAATCAATGCTATAGTGTCGCAGTATATGGAATGTATCGAGGAAATAATCAATGTTCCTATTCTGATAGAAAGATTTGAACAAGCTGTTGCCCAAGGATATTTAAGCAATATATTGAGCGAAATTATTAGGCAGAGCAGATTGGAATTTAATTCTGAAGATCTGGAAGAAAGTCTGGAAATTGAACTATTAGAAGTTGCTCTAGAAGATGAATGATTCAGTAATAAAATCAGCTTGTTTGATAGAATTATTATTTCCTTACCGCTCATCCCTCCACTGGCAATAAAGAAACGTGAGCCGAAACAATCTTCCATCCTTGAGGAAACTTCCGCCACATCTGACTTTGCCGCCCCAGCCACACGACTCCATCCGTCATATGCCGAAATTCCAGGGTTACAGCCGCCGTGTCTACACCGAAAGTCACGATTTTTAGATTGTACATTTCTCGATCGACATTTACAACCTCACGCCCTTGACGAAAAGCCCTCACCTCATCGCCCCCGTACAAATTCTCCGTCACCCCAAACCGCACTACTTCCGGCGCATCCCAGAACAAATTATCGAGAGTTTCAATATCATTCGTACAAAGAGCTGTTTCGTATTTCAAATACAGTGCAGTTAGCTCAGCCACCACAGCAGCATCATTTATTGCCCTCATAAATTGTCTCTTTTAAAAGTATCAATTTTCCCGATTATTGTTTGCAATAAGGACTAAAGTCCTTACTACAAACGCGGCTAATTACGGGAAATTAATGCTCAATCTTGAGCGAAATAATCTTGTCGCCTTTGCTAATAGCATTGACAACAGACATATCCTCAGTTTTGCCAAAAGTTGTGTGAACTCCGTCTAAATGAGACTGGGGAGAATGGCAAATAAAGAATTGGCTACCACCTGTATCGCGGCCTGCGTGAGCCATCGATAAAGTTCCTGCCAAATGTTTGTTCGAGTTGATTTCACACTTAATTTTGTATCCGGGGCCGCCTGTTCCAGTGCCTTGGGGACAGCCACCTTGAACCATAAAGTTAGGAATGACTCGGTGAAACGATAGTCCGTCGTAAAAACCTTTTTCTGCCAAGTCAACAAAATTCTTCACTGTATTGGGCGCATCCGCATCGAATAGTTCCAAATTGATCGTGCCTTTGTTGGTTTCCATAATAGCGCGGGTCATAATTTCTCCTGGCTTTCTAAAATGAGTGTGCTGTCTGCGTGTTAATTGCGGACTTCGCTTTGATAGCGACAGGTTTTAAGCTGTCGCTATATTTTGGCTTTCCGAAGTGTAGCATACTCCGCCAACTCTCATAGGACTTGTGCAGGCTTTCTGAGCAAACCCGGTTTCGGGCGAAATTTATCGTTAGCAAAGTCAATATTTTCGGAGAAACCGGGTTGCTTGGCCTCACTGCTATTTTAATTGTTGGTCACTGTTTTGCGATCGGGTTCTTCCTGCATATCGTTCATATTAAAAATGAAAGGAACCCGACTCGAACCGCTGCCCATAACCAGCACTTTTGGCATCTGAGCGCCGCCGCTTCTCCAAGCTTCGATCGCCTCTTTTTGCAGCACCAAATCGCCGCCCTGAGCCTTCAAAGTTTCCGCCAAAAGTCTTTGAGCTTCTGCCCTACCTTGAGCGCGGTTAATGTCAGCTTGAGCCTGTTGTTCTGCTTCCTGAGCAACATAAACAGCCCTTTGCGCCCGCTGTTCAGCAACCTGTTTCTCCTCAACCGCCTTCGCAAAATCTGTGGAGAAGCGAATGTTGACAACGCTTGTATCAAGCACGATTACATCATACTTTGATAACCTTTCCTTCAGTGCACTATCAAAATCTCGTTTCAGTTCGCTTCTTTGAGTGATAGATTGTTCAGCAGTTCTCAGTGCAGCCGCTGTTTTAAACGCTTCTTGCGTCTGAGGAGCAATAATCTTTGAAACTATATTCTCCAATGTTCCTTGAGTTCTTCTGACATCAACTATTCTCGCAGGATCGAGGCGAAAATTGATGGCAAAACTAGCATTTAAATCCTGAAGGTCTTTAGTAGCACTCTGGGCGGGAACTTCAAATTTTTGCACTGTTACATCGTATATATCTACCTTGGATATCAGCGGGGGTCTGAAATGAAATCCCTCTAACAATGCTCCATCTGTGGCTTTTCCTAAAACGCTGACCACCCCTGCTTCACCTGGATTGATGACAACAAAAGAGTTGAAGCCGAGGAGCAGCGCGACTACTAATAGAATCCCAGCGATTGCTGATGATACGCTCTGGAAACTTTGAGTTTTCAAAATACACGCTCCTTTGTGATAATTCAATTATAATGGTTAAATGGATTAGGTCGCCTCTAAATTCTAAAATCTAAAATAGATGGGGTCGCCTATAAAATCTAAAATCGATTGATTGTGGAAATTGTTAAATACCCCAGAACTTATCACATCGAAGGTTCGCGTTTCGGGCCTGGTGATGAAGACCTCGACAGCGTGCCGTTTAGCGCTATTTGCGATCGCCCTTTAATCATCGAAGAAAAGGTAGACGGCGCCAATACAGGCATCAGCTTCGCCCCAGACGGGCAAATGCTGCTGCAAAGCCGCGGCCACTATCTCACCGGCGGGCCGAGAGAAAAACATTTTAACTTATTCAAACAGTGGGCTTTCAGTCTCAGCGGCGTGCTGGGAGAAGTGCTGGGAAATCGTTATATTTTGTACGGCGAATGGCTTTATGCCAAACACACGGTTTTTTATGATTTTTTGCCGCATTATTTTATGGAATACGACGTGCTGGACTTAGAAACAAGTCAATTTCTGAGTACAGAATCCCGCCGCCAGTTGTTAAGCGGATTGCCGTTAGTGTCAGTTCCCGTGCTGTTTTTGGGAGTGCTGAAATCGCCCAAGCAGATGATGCAGTTGATGAATAAATCTAATTTTATTCAACCGGGACATTTGGAGGAATTACGTTTGTACTGCCGGGAATTAGGATTAAATGAAGAGCGGTGTTTGAAAGAGACTGATAAAAGCGATGTTATGGAGGGTTTGTATATTAAAGTCGAAGAAGATGGAATTGTTAAAGCCCGTTACAAATACGTGCGCGCTAGCTTTTTAACGGCGATTAAGAATGCGGAGGGACATTGGCTGAATCGTCCGATTGTACCTAATGTTTTGCGTCCGGGCGCAGATTTATTTAAGTTTAGTTGAAGACTCCTAATAGTCCGTTGAGAGTCGGCGGTTGAAACCGCGACTATACAAACAATGTCCGCCTCCGCGGACTAAGAAATTACAATATTAACAAACAGGTAAAACCATGACTACTTTATTATCACAATCCCAAACTTGGACTTTTCCCTTTTGTCCTGAACCGCCCGATTGGTTCCTAGATTGGGGAAGCATTCAAAATCATTTTGACTGGATTCAAAACTTAGAAGGATGTCAGCAAGACCCGATTTATCACGCTGAAGGAGATGTCTTAATTCACACCAAAATGGTCTGCGAAGCCTTAATCTCTTCCCTGAATTGGCGGCAGCTTGGTGTCCAAGAACGTTCAATGCTTTTTGCTGCGGCTTTGCTGCACGATGTCGCAAAACCGGCTTTTACCAAGATAGAAGAAAATGGGAGAATTAGCTCGAAAGGTCACGCCCGTCAAGGTGCGAGGATGGTGAGACAAATTTTGTCTCAATTCGAGCCGCCTGTGCAGTTTAGCATTCGGGAGACTGTTTGTGCGATCGTCCAATTCGGCAGTTTACCCATCTGGCTGCTCGACAAACCCAACCCGCAGCAGTCTGTAATTAAAGCCAGTCAAGTTGTGCGCTGCGATTTCCTCGCACTTTTAGCCGAAGCAGACGTGCGCGGCCGCCTGTGCGGCGACAGACAAGAATTACTCGATAAAATAGAACTATTTCGGGAGTTTTGTCAAGAAAATAATTGCTTGAATTCTCCCCGACAATTTCCATCTAATCACAGCCGATTTATCTATTTCCGCAAAGACAACGGCAACCCGGATTACGAAGCATTTGACGACACTAAATGCGAAGTAATTTTGATGTCTGGCTTGCCAGGAAGCGGTAAAGATTATTGGATTCGGAAAAATCTCGCACATTTGCCGGTAATCTCGCTGGATGCACTGCGAAAAGAGATGAATGTCCCTCCAGACGAAACCCCTGGGAATGTAGTGAAAGCCGCCAAACAAAGAGCGCGCGAATACATGAATGAGGGGCGTTCTTTTGTGTGGAACGCCACGAATACAACTAAACAAATGCGGCAGCAATTAATTGATTTTTTGGCTGCTTACCAAGCGCGAATTCGCGTTGTTTATCTAGAAGTACCTCTAGAAGAAATATGGCAGCGGAATCGATCGCGCACCGCAGCAGTACCAGAAGCAGTGATTCAAAGATTGGCTAATCGCCTGGATATTCCCGATCGCACGGAAGCGCATCAGGTAGAGTGGATTGTGGGCGATCGCGCTTACTAGAAGCAATTCACCCGCCCTCCCCCGTATTTCATCAACCCGCTACCAACTCCTTTTTCCCTAATAGAGAATCCTGATAATGCGCCAACAAATCGGCAGGATCGTTGTAAATTTCCGCAGCACCCGCCAGCGAAGCATCATCGAAACCTCCGCACCTAAAAGCAATTACCGGCACCCCGCACTTGCTCGCAGCTTCGATATCGTAAGGAGTATCAGCTAACATCACAACTTGACTCGCTTCCATCTGCAACTTGCTCAAAGCAGCTTCCACAATATCCGGTTCCGGCTTAGAAGCTTCCGCATCGCTAGATGTTGTCGCTTCATCCAATAAATCGTCAACTTGTGCCGCTTTCAGCAGCGGAGAAAGTTCTTCGCTGGTAGCTGAAGTAGCAATTATCAGCCGCAATCCTTCTAGCTGCATTTTTAACAGCAATTTCCGCGCGCCCGGAGTTGGAGAAAGCTCGGGAGCAAAGCGATTAATAATCAATTCTTTGCGCCGCTGTGCAATCTTTTTCCCGTCGCCTGCTTCGTCGGAAAGTCCCGATACTATTTTAGGCATAAGTTGGTCGCCTCCCATACCAATTAGCGGGCGAACTTTCTCGAAGGCTACGTCGTAGTCGTAAGCGGCAAATGCCTCTACCCAAGCTTGAGCGTGGGCGTCATTGCTGAGCACGAGAGTGCCGTCAACATCGAGAATTACTGCTTGCAATTCCATAAGTTATTTGCTGTTATTGATTGAACTTGTTGCAAAAATCTGGCTTTTAGTAAGCATTTCACTCCTTAACTAATTAATTAGCAAATCCGGGACTCAAGTCCCGGATTTGGTTTTTAGTAAGGACTTTAGTCCTTAATTACTCTTGAATCAGTTTGTTTTATAATTTTCCTCAGTCCAGCAGCGCGGCAGAACTTCGCCGGAAGGAAAAACCAATTTATTCTTCTCAAAAGTAGCCGGCTCTTGCTCCTCTTGACCTGCTTGACTTTTGCCCCCCACCTCTGTTTTTGTAGGGCTGATTAAAGTCTCGATATCAATGATTTCTATCAAGTCGCCGGATTCTTTTTCTTGTAAAAGCATAGTTTCTCCTTGTCAATTAATGGTGAATTAGGGTTTGAGGACAACTTTGATGCAGTTGTCTTTTTTGTTCTTGAAAATCTCGTAAGCGTGGGGCGCTTCATCCAATTTCATGCGGTGCGTAATGACGAATGACGGGTCAATTTCGCCTTTTTGAACGCGATCGAGCAAAGGGCGCAAATAGCGGTGAACGTGCGTCTGTCCCATTTTCATGGTCAAGCCTTTGTTGAAAGCTGCACCCAAGGGCACTTTGTCAACAAAACCGCCGTAAACGCCGGGAATTGACACCGTACCGCCTTTGCGACAGGCGAGGATGACTTGTCGCAGGGCCGTAGGCCGATCGCTCTCCAAGCGCACAGCTTGCTTAGCTTTGTCGTACAAAGCATCGAGTCCAGTACCGTGGGCTTCCATTCCCACCGCGTCGATACAGGCGTCGGGCCCGCGTCCGCCCGTCATTTCGGTGACAGCTTCCCCGGCGTCCATTTCCTCGTAATTGATGATTTCAGCTTTCGCCGCAGCCGCCATTTGCAAGCGTTCCGGTACTCTGTCGATCGCAATTACTCGATCGGCGCCCAACATAAACGCGCTTCTGATCGCAAACTGTCCGACAGGCCCGCATCCCCAAACAGCAACAGTATCCCCCGGTTTAATGTCGCAGTTTTCGGCCGCCATGTAACCAGTCGGAAAAATATCAGTGAGGAACAATACTTGCTCGTCAGAAAGTCCGTCAGGAATTTTCAAAGGGCCGACATCTGCAAACGGAACCCGCACGTATTCTGCTTGACCGCCTGCATAGCCGCCCGTTAAATGCGAATAGCCAAAAAGTCCCGCTGGCGAATGACCGTATATTTTTTCGGCTAGCCCAGCATTCGGGTTCGAGTTGTCGCACAGCGACCACAAATCCTGGTTGCAAAAGAAACAACTGCCGCAAGATATCGTAAAAGGAATCACAACGCGATCGCCCTTTTTCAAGTTCTTGACTTGGCTGCCGAGTTCGACTACTTCCCCCATGAATTCATGACCCATGATGTCGCCCGATTGCATTGTCGGGATGAAGCCGTTGTAGAGGTGCAAATCTGAGCCGCAGATTGCTGTAGACGTGATTTTAACTATCGCGTCGCGCGGATTGATAATTGTTGGGTCGGGTACATTATCAACTCGCACGTCATTTGCTCCGTGCCAGCAAAGAGCTTTCATTATTGTGTTCTCCTCTAGTTAACTCCCAGATTTTTGATTCTAAATCTTAAATTTACTCCGCAGCTAAATCACTTGGCTGGATGTTTTAATTTTAAGCATATAAAATGTAGCAGCTCTCTATCCGAGGTATAATTTACAAATCTATCTTTCGGCTGTTTTAAATTACAAAGAAGTAGAGATGGTCAGACTAAATTGCAGAAGCTTTCGCGTTATTTTTTTAACACTTAACAGCTAACGGCGGGATGGCTGAGGTTGTTTTGGGCGATCGCCAGTCGCTGCTGTCTCCTATCGTGTCTGCTCGATCAACCGCACGCGCGGCTCGTAGTGCGTCCTGGTGTCCGCAGCCGTATAGCGGACACCAGGACGCACTACGAACCATATAACTGGGCTCGCATCTTGAGAATCGCGCACCCTGCTGGAGGAGGATTAATCGTCAAAAATTGTATCATTAGCTATAGCTAAAAGCCGAGCTTGCGCTAAAGTTGTTAAAGATCAAAATTTATCGATCGCCTTTTATGCCTTACACTGCATCTACCCCAACAGACCCCAGTCAAGCCAACATCCCCAATGCCGACCACCGCCTACTAGAATTCACCAAGCTGACGCCGATGATGCAGCGGTATGTGGAAGTGAAAGAACAGTATCCCCACGCACTTTTATTGTTTCGAGTCGGAGATTTTTTCGAGTGTTTTTTCCAAGACGCAGTGACGATTTCCCGGGAATTAGAACTTGTTTGCACTAGCAAAGAAAGCGGCAAAGAAATCGGTCGAGTGCCGATGACAGGAGTGCCGCACCACGCCCTAGATCGCTACACTTCTCAGTTAGTAGAAAAAGGCTATGCTGTAGTAGTTTGCGACCAAGTTGAAGATGCCTCGATCGCCGCCCGTGAAGGCCGCCAAGTCAAGCGCGAAATCACCCGCATTCTCACTCCCGGAACCTTGACAGATGACGGAATGCTCAAGCCCCGACAGAATAACTTTTTAGCAGCAGTCGTCATCGCTGGGGAACATTGGGGATTGGCTTATACTGATATTTCTACGGGAGAATTTGTCACTACCCAAGCCGAAAGTTTAGAACAATTAACCTTAGAATTGCTGCGATTGCACCCTTCAGAAGTCTTGGTTCCCACTAATGCGCCGGATTTGGTGACGATGTTGAGGCCCGGAGAGAAATCCGAGCATTTACCCGATTGTTTGCCGAATTCGTTTTGCTATTCTTTGCGATCGCAAATTCCGTTTAGTTTGTCCGAAGCGAAACAGAGAATCCTGCAAAAGTTCAAAGTGCGATCGCTCGAAGGTATGGGATGCGGGCACCTTTCCCTCGCAGTGCGCGCTGCGGGCGGTTTGCTGCAATACCTCGAAGAAACCCAAAAGGAAAAAGCAGTTGCTCTGCAAAGATTGCACACTTACACACTCACCGACTTTCTCACACTGGACTACCAAACCAGGCGCAATCTCGAAATAACTCAAACGGTGAGAGATGGGGTGTTTCACGGTTCGCTGCTGTGGGCTATAGACAAAACCAGCACCGCCATGGGAGGCCGCGCTTTGCGCCGCTGGGTGCTGCAACCTTTGCTCAACATTAAAGGTATTTGCGCCCGCCACGACACGATTCAAGAATTAGTAGAAAACAATCCGCTGCGCCAAGATTTGCAGCAGTTACTTCGCCAAATTTACGACATCGAAAGACTGACAGGGCGTGCCGGTTCTGGAACAGCTAGCGCGCGGGATTTGGTCGCTTTAGCAGATTCTCTCTCGAAATTGCCGGAATTAGCCTCGATCGCAACTCAAGGAATCTCGCCCTATTTAAAAGCGCTGCAAAATGTCCCGCCCATTTTAGAAGAATTAGCAACTCAAATTCACACTCATTTAGTTGACGAACCGCCGATTCATTTAAAAGAAGGAGGTTTGATTCGATCGGGAATCAATGCCATGCTAGATGAGATGCGCCAAACTGCATCAGGAGACCAAGAATGGATTGCCAATTTAGAAGCAAATGAAAGAAAACGCACCGGAATTGCTAATTTAAAAGTCGGCTACAATAAAGCTTTCGGTTATTACATCAGCATTACCAAATCGAAAGTTGACCAAGTACCGAACGACTACACCCGCAAGCAAACTCTCACCAATGAAGAACGCTACAGCACAGAAGAATTAAAAGAAAGGGAAGTGCGAATTCTGACGGCGCGGGAAGATTTAAATCACTTGGAGTATGATATTTTTGCGAAATTGCGATCGGAGGTAGGAGAAGACGCTGAAATTATTCGCAACGTTTCCCGCGCCGTGGCGGCGGCGGATGTTTTGTGTGGTTTGGCAGAAGTAGCGGTTTATCAGAATTACTGCCGCCCGACTATGGTTGAAAGTCGGGAAATTAAAATCATTGAAGGTTGTCATCCGGTGGTAGCAAAGTCTTTACCGCCGGGATTTTTTGTACCGAATTCGGCTTTTTTGGGTCGGGAAGCAGCGCTAAACCGCCCGGATTTAATTATTTTAACTGGCCCGAATGCTAGCGGGAAGAGTTGTTATTTGCGGCAGGTGGGTTTGATTCAGTTAATGGCGCAGATGGGCAGTTTTGTGCCTGCGAAGGCTGCGACTTTGGGAATTTGCGATCGCATTTTTACCCGTGTCGGCGCAGTAGATGATTTGGCAACAGGTCAATCTACGTTTATGGTGGAAATGAACGAAACTGCAAATATTCTCAATCACGCGACGCCGAAATCATTGGTGTTGTTGGATGAAATTGGCAGGGGAACGGCGACTTTTGACGGACTTTCGATTGCTTGGTCTGTAGCAGAATATTTAGCCAGCGAGATTCGGGCGCGGACGATTTTTGCGACTCACTATCACGAGTTAAATGAATTAGCCTCTATTTTGGATAATGTGGCCAATTATCAAGTAACGGTGAAGGAATTGCCGGATCAAATCGTATTTTTGCACGAAGTTCATCCAGGCGGTGCTGATAAGTCCTACGGAATTGAAGCCGGGAGGTTGGCTGGTTTACCAACCTCGGTGATTGACAGGGCGAGACAGGTGATGAAGCAGATTGAGAAACATAGCAAAATTGCGATCGGGCTGCGGAAGGGTGTTAAAAAAGATGATAAAAAAAAGTCAGAGGGCCAACAATTGGATATCTTTGACGATTAAAAGTGTCACCAAAAAAGGTTTGTAGTAAGGACTTTAGTCCTTCAAAACTCAGATTTAAGGGCTAAAATTTTGACTGCGAAGCTGTCATTTAAAACTCTGATGGCAGGACTAAAGTCCTTGCTACGAACCAGAAGGACTAAAGTCCTTACTACGAACCAGAAGGACTAAAGTCCTTACTATGAACCAGAAGGACTAAAGTCCTTACTACGAACCTTTGCGGACTAAAGTCCTTGCTACGAACCTTTAATTTAAATTTATTTGCCATTTTGCAACTTTTTTACCTCTTTGTGCACGCTCATCCCAATCTCCAAAGCCTCATTTAGTAACCGCCCGTATTCGCTAGCCCGATCGCTCACATCCAGCGCCATTAATGCGGCAAAATTACTTTCAATATTAGCAAATAACTCGTAACGGCGACCAATGAATTTCTGATTTTCCCTGAGAATTCTTTCTGTTTTCAAAGCACAGACTAAACTTTTTCTAGTAATTTTTAATGCCTCAATTGCATCTTGTCGGTTAATTAAATTCGCTTGTAAATTGCCAGCAGCCGTTAGGCGATCGATAATATCTAAAGCCTTAATCACCTCATGATACTTCTCAACTTCATCCAAGAGACCTGCCAGCGTTGCTAAAGGCTTTGCCTTCAGCCATTGATAGACATTCCAAGCAACAGTAATCGCCAGGGACAAACCCAAAGTTAATTGTAAAACCCGGACAAATATTTCAGCATCGCTAGCTGAACTAACTTCATGTTTGTTGGCCAGCAAAGCAACAGGAAGCGAGACAACAAGTGTTACGCAAAATATCAGCAACTCATGCAACAAAAAAGCAAACAGCTTTTTGCCGTTCCGGAGTGTATCAGGGTGATAAAAATTCCCTAAAAAACCGTCGCTCAAAGCTATTCCGCTCAAATCTTCCAACTCCTTCTCAGGAATTCTCAACTCATCCAAATCCGCTTGTATCACTATGGCAAATCTCCTTAAATTGGCATTAATTAAAATCCTCCCAGAGACCTAATTGAATCCCACAGACTCAGATAAAAATTGCTGTCTCGGCCTCGGAACAGTTGAAAAGCTTTTCCCGGCGCCCCAAAAAACGGTCTCAGCGTCCATCCCAACTGACTCCCCACAAACGCATACAGTCCCAACCAAAACCGCAAAATATTTAGCCTGATGTCTTTCCCTTCGGCATCTTGTTCGGACAGAAAGTGCATTCCTTGATAAATGAAGTTTACCCCCAAAAATCCTGTGACTGCCATGATCGCAACATTTAGCAGCAGATAAAAATTATAATTGGTACTGCTGATCAGAAAAAATAGACTGACAGGCGCAAATCCAAACAGCAAAACGCTAATCATTGCCATTGATGTCATCAACAATGTCAAATACTGTTCAAAAGTTCGTTTTGAACCAAACATGACATTAAAAAAGTACAGTGTGGGAAAGCAGATTATCAGCGTCAGCAAGTAAAGTGCTGGCAACTTGATTGCTGAAATCAGACATTGCATCCACGTACTAGATGCACCTAATATTGCTCCGTAAATGCCAAAAAATATGGTACTGGAAATTAACAAACCGAAAATTTTAGATTTGAGCTTAACACCATCGCGAATTTCTTCGAGAAACTGTTGCCGTTCCCGCAGCAAATACATTACTACTGAAAAATATTTCACGGGTTCTCCTTTTGAGTAATGCGACTCCGAGTCAGTCATAACTCAAGCTGAGTGCGATCGCCAATCTTGCCAAATCAGGGCACTCTATGTTAACCAATTATTGTTGCAGATACTGAGTTGATACTCATTGGATAGTCAATTTGGTTATTTCGTAGTCATTTTGTATCCAAATTGTATCCAATCTGCTCCCAAATTCACCCGTATTCTGGACAATAAAAAACCTCAAACCGTTGATTTCTCGTTGGTTTGAGGTAATTTAGTTAAAGAGCGGGCAGCGGGAATCGAACCCGCATAGTTAGCTTGGAAGGCGGTAGGGATGAATCGCTAAATTGTTTATACAGTAAGGATTTGTAAAAAGCTTGTTTCTACTATAGTCGTGATGATACTCACTTGATACTCAGTTTGGTATAATTGGCAGGTCAATTTCAAGTGAGGATGTACTCATGACTGAGAGATTTGAGTCAGGTGGTAGGGCTTCTTATGGGTCTGTTGTGGTGCAAAACTTTAGGGGGAGGCTGCGACTGCGGTTGCCAAGGTCTCTCTACGGAGGGGAGCAAAAATACTTATCTTTGGGAATGCCGGATACTTCTGACAACAGGCAGTTGGCAGAAGCCAAAGCACAGTTGATTGAATCTGACATCAAGTTTGAGCGGTTTGACCCCACGCTCAAGAAGTACAAGTCACAGACTCACTTGACTGTGATTGAGGCTGTCAAGCCTAAGCCGGAACTGACACTGACTCAATTATTTGCTAGATACTTGGAGTTCAAGAAGCCAACACTCAAGGCGACAACCTTCAATTACCTAGTGACG
>JANYGO010000034.1 GCA_025362325.1 Cyanobacteriota bacterium
GGGACTTACCGCACAGCGGTTCACCCATAAATGTAATCAGTTATCACCAGTTTTTTATCAACTGGGTTAACCGTCCCGCAAGCCTTTCAACTTACTTTAGGTTAAACGAATCGCACCATAGATTCTTGCTCGACAGTTACCAGTTTCGGCTACCAGTAGTCTGCCTTTTATCCCCGCTTTACCTTGTCAGTTGCTATTTAACACGATAGGGGATATGCTTTTACCGCTGCACTTGCGGACTGGAACTTGGGATGACCCGCACCCAGATATGTATTTAGTTGTTATGGCTTTTGGAGCCATACTAGCCATCCCTGAGTATTATTACTCATTTCGACTAAACGAATCGCACGGCAATGCCTAGATTATATCACTTGTCATCCCTGACTGGCAAAGCCACATCCAGAATTTCCATCAACAATTCCAGCCGCGAAGGACGAGACAACATCGGCACCAAGTTCGGCAGCGAGTAATAATCACCCGCAAAGGTAAACGTTTCTACCGACACTTGCTTCTCCTTCAATTGTTTTTCAACATAATCGCAGTAAGCGCCAACTCGCACAATTACCACATCAGGAATTACCCCCAAACTGCGGCAGTAATTATGATAAGCATCTGCAAAATAAGGTGCAGAATTTTCGCCTTCATCTGTTACCATAATGAACTGCTCGACAACTTGCTTCTTAATCCGCATTGCTTCCACCGCGCAACCGCAACTTGTGCCGCCGCCTGCGCGAATGTGCTGGAATGCGCGCTCCCAATCGGTCAATTCGCTGCCGTTTGCTTGGACTTGGTAGGGGATCGTGTCAAAGGCGTAGACGAACAGCGCCGCCTCGGAAATGCCGGAAATTAAAGCAGCCAGACGCTTGCCAACTTCGATCGCACTTTCCATACTTCCCGACTTGTCAACCAACAAACCCGTGGCTTTCACAATCTTGCCGCGCTTCTTCACCTGTTCGTTTGTCACCGCTTCCAGCTTCGCCGTCGTGGCTGCGTCGAAGTTGGCGCCCGCACCGGCAACACTGGCTTTGTATGCAGAAACGCGATCGCACTTGGCGGCTTCATCCAACTTAGAATCAATCAACAGCTTGACTTCCGGGTGATCCATCGCGCCGCGAGACTGAATTGATTTCAGGTTGTTGATCACTTCCTGCGGCGACATCGAGTTAATCAGCGCTGCTAACACCGTTGGCGTGAGCATTTTGATCGCACCAACTGCGATCGTATAGGGAATCTTGTACTCGACAATCAAATTCGCCTGTTGTGCAGGAGTCGCCGCTTTTGCTAACTGCTTCAAAACGAATGCTAGCGAGTCTTCCGGCGGATTGTCCTTAAACAGGATAGCATTAGCTCGATCGCTCGGCTTGACGTGCAGCGTTGCGTACAAATGCTTCATCGCCTTGCGGTTGCGGATGGCGGCGCGATCAAAAAACTGTGCATTCTTTTCGCGCGATCGCAGATAGCGAGTGACAGCAGTGCGCGCGCTGCGAGGCACCTTATTCTGGTGCTGCTTCATAAAGTCCACAATCCGCGAAACCTCGTAGGGAGGGAACTCTTGCAGCATCATAAACCCGGCATCTCGGTGTTCTGTCAGGGCCGAAGTCAGCAAATTTCCGGCAAAAACTTCCTTGTGATCGCGCACGTCGCCGTGACGCTGATACCATACGGCTAAATGACCGTAAAAAATCGGGTCTAATTCGATAATTAACTTGTGAATTTCTGTCACCTTTTCCAGTTGGCGGTGAGGTGTGGTGAGCAGACTGTTGAGCATTTCTAAACGTAAATCGCGCTCTAATAAATTCATGAATGCTGCCTCGCATTTATATTTTCTATTTTCTATTTTCGATTGTTAGGAATATCGAAAAATCAGCGGGTGGCAGTTGTTGCACGCTTAGCAATGAATAGAATAGTCGCCGCGCAAGTTTGGGGAGCTTTGTTTTTAGAACCAGGGTAAGGTTGTATGTAAGCTCTCCGGGTTGGGGCGCGGCAACAACTGCTATTGTAAAGAGGATTTACGCATCAATACCAAAGAAACCGGGTTTTTTGCCTAATCTCCGGGTTACGACTAAGGATTTTAGTAAAAAACCCGGTTTCTGGCCACTCGTGCGTAAGTCTTATTAAAGTTATTTCAGGGAAACTTGTTTGAGTTCGATCGCCCTCAAGTCAGGCTCAACCCAATTAATGCGGGCTTCCGAGGACATCAGGCGATCGCGGGTGTAGTAGCGAAATGGTAAAGTGCGATCGGCATATTGTTCAATCAAACCGTTAGCCAGATGTACGATCGATCTATTCTGACTTTCATCGGCCAGATACTCGCGAACAGTTTGCACCCAAAACAGCGTTAGCGTTTCGTGATATCCGCTGTCTTTTGTGGTTTCAATTCCTTGAACCGAGTTGTAACGTTTAATGCCATTGCGAATCGCATCGATCGCTTCTGGTTCCGAGTCGCAAAACAGATAATACCATAAAGCAACGGTTAAATGCGCTTCGTGCGTCCATTGACTGCGCGGCAGGCTGCATTCTTGGAAGGCGTGGAGGAGGGTATCTATCTCGTAGGGCGATCGGTAAATTATCGTTGTATCGATCATAATTTAGTTCTCCTTAAGTCGTTCCATAATCAACTTAATTTGCTTCTTGTTGCACTGACGTTTGCTCGCAACATACTTCGGAGGATTGACCGAAGATTGATTTGTGTTGATACCCAATGGTTCAATATCTGCCAGCTCAAATGCATACCACAATTCATCGATTTTTTGATAATAATGATAAGCATCTACAAACACAAAATCATCGGGCTTCTGTTTAGGTGATTTCGGAATTTTCTTAGCCAAGCAAAGAATTCCCGTCTCTGGATGGACATAAAGTTGCTTGTACCAATAACCCAAAGGGCGAGCTAAATGATTTTGAATAGTTTTCCGATAAGGAACCCCATCAATTAACACCGCATTCAGTTCCACGTATTGCCATACATGAGAAACAATGTGTTGACCAGATAAGGTAGTGATATCGAGAATTTGACAGAGTTTGCTGTAAACATCATCCCAATTTTGTCCTGTTTTGCTCCGCAGCCAGCGATATAAGGGACCCAGACAATCTGAAAACCATTTTGTTTTCCTTCTAGGCTTAATTAGGTAAGGAGTCAGCAGTCCATCTGTACAGGCGACATCAGTGATTTCTTCAAGATATTTTTTGTTGCCTGTCACCTTTTTTAAACTGCTTCTCCACCCACCGCGAGGCCGTTCGATGACGATTCTATCTAATCGGTGTTCGCTCATAGTAATTCAAGATTGTAAATTAAATTATTTGTGAAACTTAGCTGCCCAAATGTTCAAACAAGTTTAAAACATTAGTTTTTGGGTTGGTAGTAAGGACTGAAATCCTTATTTTATGGCAGTCAAAGTTACTTCGCGCAAGTTAAAAAAGCCGTTTGCACATATGCAGGAGTTGAACCCGCGACCTTTTCTTTAAATAGAAATGCTCTACCAATGAGCTAGTATGTAAGCTTCCTTTGTGAGGGCGCGAAGTGGAACTTTCAACCGCCATATAGATATAAAAAATTCAGGTATAAGAGGTGGCGCACAAGTCAAAGAAGCTTTGTTTTTTACGCCTCGCGGCGAGGTAGGAATCGAACCTACTATTCGATTTTTAGTCGAACGTTAGCCAGTTTGTAAGCTTCTTTAGTTGGGGTGCGCCTCCGACAAATGATAATTTTTTATTCCACGCAAGTTTGAAAAGCTTTTGACCATTTCTAGCGTGTTTACCATTCCACCATAAAAGCCGAAGCCTTTAGCGGGACTTGAACCCGCAATCTTTTCAGAACTAGACCCCTAATGTTTGTATGCTTCTCGAATTAGGGCGCGAAATAAAAGTTAATTCCTAGCCGTACACGGCCTCTGGGCGGACAATTAAATCACCGCTGGGACGGCGATCTAGCACGTAAGACTCGAAGCGATCGCTCTTGACATCAAAATGATTTGCTAGACGTTCCCCAATTGCCTTGTCGCTCATTCCTGCCGTGATACCCAGTTGGTTTTCTGCCACATCATAGGAACGTCCTTCAAAACGAATGTGAACCATAACTGTTACCTCCTTAAGCGATTTTGGATTTGGAATTTTTGGATTTGGGATTGGTAGCTTGTCTGCTCTTTAGCCGGGAGTTAATTGGTAAAAATTACCAGGGTTAGCATCTGCGCTAACACGACAATTTTTACCGAAATAAACGCCGTTCTAAATGGTAAGCTTGTTGGATATGGCGGATTTCCTCAGTTTTGTTTGCAGATCGCGATCGATCGCAATTGTTCTGTTCTGCATCCGCCTGAAATTCGTGGGAATTCGGTTGACTTGGTACAATATCTGACTCAGATCGAGCCAGTCTGTAACTGAACAGTCTCGTGAAAAGTAACAACATGACAATCAAGTCTGTATTGCAAGACTTTCAAATTGATGTTCCTTGAAATCTCGATCGCTATTTAGTTGTCAAGGTTCAGAGTTGGTACGGAAAATACAGGTTTTTGGCTCTCCTGCGCTTTCCATACTTTTATACTACAAATATACTACACAGATGTCAAGGGGGTAGGAAAAGTTTTTTAGATAAAACTTACAGGGTGGTGAGAAACCGGGTTTTTCACGAAAGTACAGAGGTTGCAGCCCGCAGAACCGGCAAAAAACCGGGCGGGCGGGAGTGCACTACAAGTCGGAGTCCGATCGCCAACTGTGCACTCGGGCCCAGAAACCCGGTTTCTCTGAGAAATATTGTTTGGCGACAAGGCGTACACAGAGAAACCGGGTTTCTTAAACCCTGTGCGGAAGTCCCGATCGCCCAAATAGATCAAACATCCTTAACATAAGAAATGCTATCGCGAATTTTGTGGAAGCCGGCAGACTCGTAAAGTCCCAATGCACCGGAAGGATTTGCAGTATCGACGCCGAGAATAGCAGTCTCGACACCGGCAGCTTTCAGCCGATGCAAACCAGCCTGCAACATTGCTCGTCCCAATCCAATTTTGCGGAAGCCACGCCGCGTGCCGAGACACATAATCCAGCCTTCATTTCTGCCAGTACGATCGCACTCTTCCGGGCTAATTTCGCAATAACAGAAAGCTACAAAAGTCCCGTCAGCAGCCACTGCAATCAAGTCTAAATCCTTTCTGTAACTGGGTTGGGCCAAGCCGTGTTTAAATAGTTCCACCGTTAAATCGTGGTGATTCCAGTGGTCGATAAACGACTGGTTGAACATTTCTACCCAAGCTTCCGAATCCTGTTCGCCGGGGAATAGACGCAGCGCAAAACCTTCGGGAAACTGCGCTTGGGCGATCGGTTCCCAGAGCGCTCGCGCCATGCGGCAAAAATAGCGATCGACCTGAAAACCGCAACTTTCCAGCACAGAAATGCGATCGGCATCCTCAGCGCGAACGTAGGATCGCAGCTTCACGCGCGTGCCCCGTTCTTTTGCCACTTCGCGCATCCGCCTTTCGCCCCAAGCGACTACTGCCGCTTCCACACCGCCGCCGCGCGCCTCGGGATGGACGCGAAACCACAGCCAACCGTCGATGGGTTCTCCTGTTTCCGAAATCGACAACTCTGCGAAACCGATTAATTTGCCGCCCGCATCTTCCCAAAGGCAGATATCGCGCCCTAAATCTCGGGAGGGTTGGTTAAATTCTGCTTGCAATTCCGAGATGGAAGTGCCTTCATCGAGCCGATCGACTTCTTCGCAAATATTGATTAAATGTGCGATCGCTTCTAGGTCACTTTCACCCGCGTAGGCTCTGCTCGACACACTTAACATACCTTGTCAGCTCGGGATGTGAGTTTAAATCACATCTTGCACCATAGCCAATAAATTTTTCAAGGGCGGGCCAAGCGGCCCACCCCACAAGCAACTTGATGTCTTGTGGAAGCATCTTGCCTGTTCTTGAGAAGCAAAATGTAATTTTAGCAACCAAAGTAACAAATTGTTACTTTGTTTCTCAGGAATGAGACGAAGGAATCAGCCCAAAGATATATTCAAAACCATCAAGTTAGTCACTAAGTTGACCAACAGAGATAAAAAATAATTTTTCGTCTAAGTTAAGGAGAACTCAATGCTTGACGCTTTTTCGAGAGCTGTAGTATCAGCCGATGCCAGCACCTCCACCGTCGGTGATATTTCTGCCCTCAGAGCTTTCGTTGCCAGTGGCAACCGACGCTTGGATGCTGTAAACGCGATCGCCAGCAACGCTAGCTGCATGGTTTCTGACGCTGTTGCCGGTATGATCTGCGAAAACCAAGGCTTGATTCAAGCCGGTGGTAACTGCTACCCCAACCGCCGCATGGCAGCTTGCTTGCGCGATGCAGAAATCATTCTGCGCTATGTCACCTACGCTCTTTTGGCTGGTGATGCTTCCGTTCTTGACGACCGTTGCTTGAATGGCTTGAAAGAAACCTACGCAGCTTTGGGCGTACCCACCACCTCCACCGTGCGTGCAGTTCAAATCATGAAGGCTCAAGCCGCTGCTCACATCCAAGACAACCCCAGCGAAAAATTTGCTGGTGCTAAGTTGCGGAAAATGGGAACAATCGTAGTTGAAGATCGTTGCGCGACGCTCGTTGCTGAATCTTCCAGCTACTTCGATCGCATCATTTCTGCCCTGAGCTAGTTTATTGCTAATCGCAATTCGCTCAGCAAAATAGAAACTACGCTCACAGTCAAAATCAGTTTAGGAGATTTAGGAAATGAAATCAGTTCTCACCACCGCGATTGCTTCTGCTGATGCAGCAGGACGCTTCCCTAGCACCTCAGATTTAGAATCAGTTCAAGGTTCTATCCAACGCTCTGCTGCTCGTTTAGAAGCCGCAGAAAAACTGGGCAACAACCTGGATGCAGTTGCTAAAGAAGCTTATGATGCTTGCATCAAAAAGTATCCTTACTTGAACGAAGCCGGTCAAGCTAACTCCACCGATACTTTCAAAGCAAAATGCCATCGCGACATCAAGCACTACCTGCGCTTGGTTCAATATTGCTTAGTTGTTGGCGGCACAGGCCCTCTTGATGAATGGGGTATTGCTGGTCAACGCGAAGTCTATCGCGCTTTGAGCTTGCCTACTGCTCCTTACGTTGAAGCATTAAGCTTTGCTCGTAACCGCGGTTGCACTCCTCGCGATATGTCTGCTCAAGCTTTGACTGAGTACAATGCTCTTCTTGACTACGCCATCAACTCCCTGTCCTAATTAATTGACAGGTTTGTAATGTCGTGACTGGGTAGCTTCTACCCCGACAAGTCGAGGAACTCTTGGCTCGTTGCTTTACCGATTTCGGTGAAGTAAGGGTAAAGAATTCCTGGACTTGTTATCTTGTTTAAATAGACATATCCTAATTTCTATCGGGCATCGGGCATCGGGCATCGGGCATCGGGCATCGGGCATCGGTAGCTCACTCTCCTCTTCTCCCCCTCTCCTCTTCTCCCCCTCCCCCCCCTCTCCTCTTCTCCCGATCTCCCCCTCCCCACTCTATGGATAAACGCTTTTTTAGTTTTTTTAATTTAACCGAAGACCAGGCGATCGCCATTTTAGATACGCCACAAGACCAAATCGGCGAAGAGGATTCCCGCTACATAGCCGCTTCCCATTTGATAAATTTTGCCACAGATCGATCGATCGCAGCACTGATGCGAGCAGTACAGCAAATTGATCCGGCCCTAGACAACCGCATTGTGCGTCGCAAGTCGGTAGAAACCTTGGGAAGACTGCAAGCTGTCCAAGCATTGCCGGTGATTCGCATTTGTTTGAGCGATGATGACTGCTACACCGTGGAAAATGCCGTATGGGCGATCGGCGAAATTGGCACTCAAGACTGCGAGATTTTAGAAGAAGTTGCTCAATTGCTGGATAAACCCGGACAAACCTACCGAGTAATCATCCACACCCTGACTAAATTGGATTATCAGCCAGCTTTGGAAAGAATTCGCAAATTTGTCGGCGATGCCGATCCACCCACTGCTAGTGCTGCGATCGCCGCAATTTGCCGCTTAACCAGAGACTTTTCTAAAATGGGACAAGTTGTCGCCATGCTACAACACAAAAATGTCCTGGGGCGCAGATTATCCATTCAAGATTTGATTGATGCGCGCTACTACGATGCAATCCCCAATATTGCCCGATGTCCCGTATCTTTAGTGTTTCGGCTGAGAGGAATTCGGATGCTAGCAGCAGCCGGAATCGCTGACAAATCCCTTACCTGTGCCACCATTCAACCTTATTTAGAACAAACCTTGCGGGACGAACCCAAAGATTTAGATTTAGTGCACAGTTATGAAAAATTACCAGATTTACCGTTTCTGATTCACGAATTGTACGAAACGGATTTCGGACGCTGCTATCTAGCCTGCAAAACGATTCTCGAAAATTACTCAGAGGATGCACCAGCAGCCCTGTTTTCCACCTTTGCTGAAGAAGCAAACAATGACTACGGAGCGCATTTTCATGTAGTAAAATTGTTTGGTTGGCTCAAACACTCTCCCGCTTACGATTTGTTATTGGAAGCTTTGAATAACCCCCAGCCCCAGTTTCAGAAATCCCGTGCAGCGGCTGCGATCGCCCTGGGGGAACTCGGAGAAAAGCGTGCTATTCCAGCACTGCAAGCCTGTTTGGCAACAAAAATCTGGGATTTGCAGTATGCTGCCTTAATTGCCCTCGAAAAACTAGGCGATATCAGCGGTTATCAAACCGATGCAACCGATCGAGATTGGTTAGTGCAAGCTAAAATAGAAGCTCATAATTCAGTAAAATCCTAATTATCTTAATTAAAGCCTTCTTCCTTCTTCCTTCTGGCTTCTCGCTAATGACTAATGACCACTGACTACTGACTAATGACCACTGACTACTGACTACTGACAATTCTTCCTTCTTCCTTCTTCCTTCATAAATCATGACAACAGACGCTTTGTTTGAAAAACTAAAACACCCGAATCCTCATATGCGCGATCGGGCAATGTTTGAAATTGCCGATTCCCGCGATGAAAATACAATTCCCCGACTGGTGGCTATTTTAGATGACGAAGATGTCACCTATCGGCGGGCGGCAGTCAAAGTCTTGGGTGCGATCGGTGAGGATGCAATACCATCGGTAGTTGACGCATTGTTAAACAGTGAAAATGTGACGGTGCGAGGAAGTGCAGCAAAAGTATTAGCACAAATTGCGATTAATTATCCAGAGTTGCCTTTCCCAGAAGTCGGTTTGCAGGGATTAAAAGCAGCCATTGATGACGCGAATCCAGTGGTGCATATTGCAGCGGTGATGGCCTTGGGCCAGATGGGTTCCTCTGCGTTTGAAATTTTGGTGGAATCGCTGACAACGACGGATAATGTGGCAGTACAAGTCGCAATTGTCAATGCCCTTGCTTCCGTGGGCGATCCGCGTTGTGTAGAAATTCTCACCAGATTTGCCAATGATGAAGCAGTTGATTCCTATGTGCGGGAATCGGCGACAAGTTCTTTATCACGGTTGGATTTGGTGATGAATTACAAGCGTGCAGAATAGTTAGGTTTATCGTTGGGTGATAAAATATTAAGGCTTTGGCTGTTTAGCTTGATTCGTTTGTGCGATCGCTCCCGATCGGTTGGCGATTGGCGCGCTTAGGTAAGCATGATAGATTGGCTGCGTGGTTGAGTATCAATGAGGGAAGGGCGATCGCCAAAACCGGAAATTGACAATTAGTGAGAATTGTGCTATCTTTGTTTAACTTGGAAGCAATCAATTAATATCTCTAATATCTTAACTATTTAAAAGCTAATCTGTATGTAAGCAAAACTTGTGATGGTCAGAAAAACTCACCCAAAGCCAGAAGTTGAGGATGCGTTGAGGTACGCTGAAGAAAATGGATGGCGCGTTGATGTTGGTGGTTCTCATGCTTGGGGAAAAATCTACTGCCCCTACAATGATAAAGAGTGTAGAAGTGGGATTTTTTGTATATCTAGTATTTGGAGTACCCCAAAAAACTCAGGAAATCATGGGAAACAAATTCGTCGAGTAGTGGATAACTGCACAAAGCATAAAAATGTGAATGAGTCTTCCCCAGAGGAGGAATAAAAAATGAACGAGTATGATTTTACTTTGAAGTTTAATCTGGAAGATTCCCAAGCTGAGCCTGATGATTTTATTGAGAAGCTATATGCAGGTGGCTGTAATGATGCCTTGATTGGAGTTGGAAATAAAGGATATGTCGCACTAAATTTCATCCGTGAGGCATCATCGGCTTATGAAGCTATTTCTAGTGCGATTAATGATGTCAAAAGAGTTGTTCCAGCCGCCACTCTAATTGAAGCAGCACCAGATTTTGTGGGTTTGACGGATGCAGCTAAAATTCTGGGTTACACTCAACAGAACATCAGAAATCTCATCATAAAAAGCGACTCAAAATCTCCGATTCCTGTTTATGAAGGTACGGATTCTATTTGGCATTTAGCAGAAATTTTAATTTGGTTGCGCGAAGTTCAGACGTACTCAATTGATGATGCGTTGTTAGACATTGCTCAAACTAATATGAATATTAACATTGCTACGAGTTGGCAAAAAATCGCTCCTGATATCCAAGAAAGTATTAAGGCTCTGGCTGTTTAGCTTGGTTTGTGCGATCGCTCCCGATCGGTTGGCGATTGGCGCGCTTAGGTAACCATGATAGATTGGCTGCGTGGTTGCTGTCTGGCATTATTTTTTTGCTATGTAAAATGTTTGATTATCTTTGATTTTAAGGTCAACAAGCACAGAAATATTGGTCTTTTCAGAAATTGTAAGTTCTTGATGTGTTATCTTATCTAATTGAATTTGCAAAATAGGCTTTTTGTATAATCTTCCTTCTGCATTTTCAACTATCATCATATCCCCAACTCTGATCGTATAATTTTCGATTTCAAACGCCAAGATCTTACTACTAAATATTTTTACCACTTTTTCTATCTTTTGAAAAGTATGTATTGATTCTTGTTTGAGAATTTTTTCAAAAAATGTTTCAAAAATGGCTTGACAATACACTTTTAAAAATTGAATATAAGGTTCTAATTCAGAGATACCTAAAATCTGCACTGATGTTTCCGAACCGTGAGCAATTTGATTTCTCCTTTCAACCAACTCATTAATTTTATTGTACACAATATCTTTTTCTGTCCTTGTAATCTCATTGGCTTGTAAACCAATTTCGTTATTAAGCCTTTCATTTTTAATTAATTCATTGTTCAAATCTAAATTTAAAAATTTAAA
>JANYGO010000061.1 GCA_025362325.1 Cyanobacteriota bacterium
GTGAGTTACTTTTTGATTTATCGGGTCCAGATAAACCTGTTAAATGCCTCGCATAATCTCGGTCAATAGCCTTCATAGCCTTGATTTAGCCTCTCGACAATTAATCCACCCTGCCTAACCCCCCTTAATAAGGGGGGGACAAGAGCTTTCTCAAAGTCAACCCCTACTCCCCGACTATCCGGGGGATTTAGCCTCGGCTATAAACGAGAGATACAATATAATATCAAATTCCCCCCTTAAAAAGGGGGATTTAGGGGGATCTGCTCTCGGCTATAAACGAGAAATACCATCAAAGTCCCTCTTCTTAAGGGGAATTTAGGGGGATCTGGCCTCGTGCTATAGCACTTCTCAATTTTCGTGATAAAGGGCTAACAATTACATGGCTCACACACAAGGCTTAAGAAACCGGGTTTTTTCACCGAGATTGAGGGTTTTTGGCAAGTATTTTGGTTGAAAAACCCGGTTTCTGGCCACCCATAAATAAGTCCTAAATTACCAATTACGAAAAATCCCAGCCTACCGCACTGTTGCTGCTCAAGGCTATATCCTTGCTCAACGCTTATCAAATGAGCGATTCACCAAATCATCCAAGGAGATAAACTGGGGAATGTCCTTGCTTTCACCAACAGTGCTGTTAGTTGCTTTCCCTTTAGCAAAGCTCGTAATCGTTGTCAGAACTTGATTAGGGTTGTTGGCATTTTGCTCATTGAGCGTAAACAGCATATTGCCAAGATTACAGCTTTTTGGCTGCTGGTTGACTAAGCAAACAACTGTAGAACCATTTTCTACCTTTCCAGCCGTCAAATCCAAGCCACCCAACCATCCCCCATTTTTAGCCACGATATTCGTTAACCTAGTAGAGACGATTTGACAGCGTTTTTCCGGCGTGTACTCCGGGCCAAATTCCGGGGTATTCCACCTAATCAGAGGAGATGGGGAAACATCGTCGCCTCTTTTGGCAACAGTCGCCCAGCCGCCCCCTTGCTCCACGCACTGAAAAGTAGTAGACTTTCCAGCAGCTTGACTCGCTTTGTCCGGGCTAGAAGCTGTTGATGTCGAACACCCAGCCATCCCCAAGAGCAAAAGAACGAGTCCCCACTTTTGCGGAATTTGCCACTTTGTTTTTGTAGTCATACGCTTTGTAATCATACATTTACCTGTTCCCTAAAAATAAATTCCCATGCAGATTTTTATGGTAACGCTAACACTATGTTGCTGAGCATTTTTCTGAACCTTATGTCAAAATAAAACCAACTCATGATTGCATTATGATTATAGGACAAATTTTCGGCGGACACTACCGGGTTATTAATTCATTGGGGAAAGGAGGGTTTGGGGAGACCTATCTCACCGAAGACATTCATCTGCCCGGCAACCCCCAGGGAGTGCTAAAGCTGCTAAATCCTGACTCTGATGACCCTTTTGTGCTGCAAACGGCTCGGCGGCTGTTTGACACTGAGTCAAAAGTGCTGTACGCATTAGGAACGAACGATCGCATTCCCCAACTTTTCAGCCATTTCGAGGAAAATGGAGATTTTTATCTCGTCCAAGAATTGATTGTAGGTCACGATCTCAGACAAGAAATCACCCCTGGAAAGTGCCTGAGCGAACATCAGGTGCTGCACCTCTTACACGACATTTTAGAAGTCCTGAGTTTTGTCCACCACCAAGGAGTCATTCACCGCGATATCAAACCTTCCAATTTAATGAGGCGACAGTCAGATGGTAAAATTGTCCTGATCGACTTTGGAGCGGTTAAGGAAATTGGTAGTCAACTACAAAATACCCAAGCCTCAACGAATCAAACAATTCCCATCGGCACAGAGGGCTATATGCCTTCGGAACAAATGAACGGCCACCCTAAATTCGCCAGCGATATTTATGCAGTGGGAATGTTAGGCATTCAAGCTTTAACTGGGATATCTCCTGAGCAGTTACCAAAAGACCAGAACACCCTCGAAGTAATTTGGAGAAATCGAGTATCAATCAACTCAAATTTAGCAGCAGTGTTAGACAAAATGATTCGATATCGTTATCAGGATCGTTATCCGTCAGCCGAGGCAACTTTACAAGATATCAAAGGAATCATTTCTGCTTCCCTCTCAAATACGGTGGTTTCCAGTACCCCAAAATTCAATTTTCTCAATTCTTTATCCAAGTTACCCTTGCCAGCGAAACTAGGAATGAGTGTAATCAGTTTAGGACTGGTAACGATAACTATCGTGGCTGTTGCTGCTAACCGATTTTCTCCGTCACCACAGCCGACTGCTGCTCCTGAACCAACGGAAAAATGGAAATATTAATGGCCAACAAAAACTGCTAAATTAGTGTAAATCTGCCGTAAAATTAACAGCATTCTTAACAATCAACAATTGCGAAATTAAGGAAATCCTATGAGTTATAAAAAAGTTGAGCTAACATTGACAATTATTGGTTTATTACTTGCCTCTGTTACTGCTATACCCACAGTTTATAATTTTGAGAAACAAACATTTTTCTGGCAAGTAAATTCAGAACAGAAAGAAGCTACCCAAAGCGCAGATTATAGATTTTAGGTGGTAGCTGCGACTACACAGGGCCCCGACTCAACGCTGCGTGCCCGACACAACAGCCGATCGAGCAGAAAACGCTAAAATACTAGATATCACACAATTTCGGAGTTAATACTTGGCACTTGCATTGCCCCAGCGCGAAAGCGTTCTAGCTTGGCTGTCAGACAGAGTTCCTGCTGCTCGCATCACACATATCCTCGGAGTCGAACAAACAGCAGGTGACTTGGCCCGCCATTACGGCCTCGACGAAGCAAAAGCCCGATCGGCAGGACTGATGCACGACGCAGCAAAATACTTTAAACCTCAACTGCTGCTGCAAATGGCTCAGAAGGAAGGTTTAGAGTTAGACTCAGTGTTGGAGGCACACCCGCACCTGCTGCACGCAGACGCGAGCGCGATCGTCGCTAGAGACGAATTCGGGGTGGTCGATCGAGAAATCTTGGACGCAATCGCCAATCATACCCTCGGCCGACCAAACATGAGCCAGCTCAGTTGTACCGTATTTATAGCAGACACTATAGAGCCGAGCCGCGGCAACACAGCCGAACTAGAAGCACTGCGCGAGACAAGCTGGCAAAATCTTTATGCAGCCGTGTGGCAAACTAGCGATTATTCTCTTAAATATTTGCTAGAAACTCGCTGCTACATTCACCCGCGCACCGTACTTACCCGCAATTGGGCGCTGCAAATGGCTCGCTCGAAGGAAACAGGAAATTCGATAGGGAAGTCGATCAAACAAATCACAAGTTAACAGTAAAATTTATCAGCAATCCTGTACTTACTTTTGGCTTGAACCTAACTCCTATTTCCCGTCTCAATCTGCCAACAATCGATTCCCCTTTACTGTCTCAATTAGGAACTTAAACACTTAATGTCAGAACTAACCCAACTCGAATATTCCACAACTCAGTCTACAGTAACCGACAACACCCCCTCAGACGAAGCCCGCGGCCTGATTATGACCGCTGCCCAAGCTGCCGATGACCGCAAAGCCGTTGATATTGTATTGCTCCAAGTGTCAGAAGTATGCTATCTGGCAGACTACTTTGCGATCGTCACCGGATTTTCCAACGTGCAAGTACGAGCCATCTCCCAAGCGATCGCAGACCAAATAGAAGAAGAATGGGAACGCTTGCCGCTGCGTACACAAGGGCTATCAGACGCCAGTTGGGTCGTCATGGACTACGGCGACGCGATTATCCACATCTTTAAACCTCAAGAGCGCGAATTCTACAATTTAGAAGCGTTCTGGGGACACGCCGATCGCCTTGACTTTTCCCCCGCAGAGGAACGCTAATGTGAAAAACGCTTCTGTTTCTATTTGTCCTGTTCCCCAAGAACAGCGCCCGGTCAATGAATACCAAGAACTTACAGAATCCTGGTTTTTTAGCTGGGTAACTCTCGATTGGCCCGCATATCTGGCAAAACTGGCTTGGGTATGCGGTTGGAGTTGCTTGATATCCGGGCCACTCGCAGCAGCCAGCTTTGCTCCAGGCAAGTATCCAGTGCAGTTTTTGCTGTGCGGTGCTGCTGGTGCCGGTTTTATTCTAGGATTAGCTTTGCTGCGACTTTACTTGGGTTGGTTCTACGTGCGATCGCGCCTGGACAATCCCACAGTCGTCTACGAAGAGTCGGGCTGGTACGATTGTCAAGCTTGGCCGAAAACTCCCGAAGTTTTAGCTCAAGACCAATTGATAGTCAACTACGAACTAGAACCAATTCTCAGGCGTCTGCGGCAGACATTTTATGGTTTGACAGTATTGCTGGTTGCCGGGGGAATAATTTGGAATTGTTTGTAATCGGGAACGGAACAGGGGAGTTTTGAGTTGTAGGGGGGTGCCAAGAGTGTCCGCCCCGCAAGTTTTGAGTGAGAAACGATCGCCAAAACATTAACGAAGCAACCCGCAACTCACAAATTACAACTGGCAACTCAAAACTTTCACGGGCCCCAGTCTAAAATCTAAAATCTAAAATCTAAAATTGATATGACAAGGGGAAAACGAACCCAAGCACCCGAACTGGAAGTCACATTGCTGCGCGAAGGTATTGTGGAATCTAGGCATCGCGCCCAGGCCGCTGTCTGTGACAAGCGCGGGCGCGTTCTGTCCGTTGCCGGTAACTCGGAAACGGCGACATTTGTGCGTTCTTCTCTCAAACCGTTTCAAGCTTTGGCTGTGACGGCGAGCGGCACTTTGGAACGCTACGAATTGACCGATCGAGATTTAGCGATTATTTGCAGTTCTCATCAAGGTACGATCGAGCAATCGAGGCAGGTGTTTAACGTCCTGTGGCGCTGCGACATTGACCCATCTAAACTTCAATGCCCCATTCCCGAAGGCAAAAAAAGTCCCCTGCAATACAACTGTTCCGGCAAACACGCCGGAATGCTGGCTGTCTGTCAGCAAATGCACTGGCCGCTGGAAACTTATTTGCGCCGTAAACATCCCGTCCAGCAGCTTATTTTGGGCAAGGTGGCTGACTTGCTGTCAATGCCTGCCGAAGAGTTTATCAGTGCTCGCGACGACTGCGGCGCTCCTACCTATCTGTTGCAGTTGGGACAAATGGCGTCTTTGTACGCTAAGTTGGCCTCCGGCGACAATGTGGATATGGAGCGGATTGTGCGGGCTATGACTCACCACCCGATGATGGTTGCCGGTGAGGGGAGATTTGACACGGAACTGATGCGCTTGACTCAAGGCGAATTGGTGAGTAAGTCCGGCGCTGAAGGGGTGCAGTGCATCGGCCGCGTTGGCGAAGGCATGGGCTTGGCAATTAAGGTGACGGATGGTGGCAAGCGCGCTCAATTTGCTGTGGCGATTCACTTGCTCAAGCAGTTGGGCTGGATTACTCCGACGATCGCCGAAACTCTCTCGGACACTTACCTGACTCTCAGCGATTTTAAGCGCTTGGAGGTAGTCGGCGAAGTTTCGATGCTTTAGTGCGATCGAGACTCTGAGCCGATTTTAGCAACCCCTCCCAAAATCTCAAAAGTTTTTTTGATTTAGGGGTTGCAATTTTCAGAAAGGTATGGTTATATTAGATAGAGACAAAAAACGACGCGGGATAGAGCAGCCTGGTAGCTCGTCGGGCTCATAACCCGAAGGTCAGTGGTTCAAATCCACTTCCCGCCACCAAATTTAATCAGACAAGCCCCGGCAACCTAAAAGTTGCTGGGGTTTGTTTTATGGCATCTGGAGCAATAAAAATTAGGACACAGCATTGCTGTGTCCGTACCGCATATTTGGATCTTGCCCAAATGTCAAACCTCAAACAGAACCTCAACCTCAACACTCAACCCTATACTTTTCGACGCCCGTTTGTGCAAGCTTTATTTCTCAAAAATCGGCAATCCGATATTCATATTTTTCAACTCTGAATTTTAAATTGCTAAGTCGGCTGAGCTTCCATCCAATCAAAAATCAGGTCTAACTGTTCCAGCGTAACTAACCCGTACTGCCACAGAACCATAGGCAGTTGGCTGGCATCTTGTTCCCCGTGTCTCAGAGCAACGGCGATCGCAGAATTCGAGATCGCCAACTCCCCCCGCAAATAATCGATCAGTTGAGCCTTTCCCATGACCTTCACCGCTAGTTTTGTGCGCTTTTGTCAAGATATGTAGCTAATCGGGCTGAATCGGAAGTTTAATTGCTCTAATCTTAGGTTCAGAATACGGAATCTGCTGTGATCGAAATGGCATACAACTTGCGATCGAACTCATATAAACAAGCGATCGCAATCACAAGAGCTTCCCCCCTCAAAAATTGGCTCGCTTGCTTCAATCAATTCATTTAAAATTGCTAAAGTCCTAGCTGAAGCTGAACTCCCCCTCCTGTGCCACTGTCGCTGGGCCTGATAGGTAAGGGATTTCCTTGGCGCTGGGCGTCGGAAGGAGTAGTGATAAATTCCAATTCCGGGCCGACTTTCAGGCGAAATGTATCGCCCAAGCTGCGCTCCCGAATAGCAGCATTAGCCCCCGTTTCTCCTTCACCAATCAAGTTTTGGTAATCCGAGTCTACGGTTCTGTCCTCCACAGTTCTGAGGGAATCCCCAGATAAAGTCGTTTCCGAATTTTGGGGCGCTGGTTGCCGTCTTGGTTGGGCGAGAACCGCCGGGGTAAAACCGATAAAAATTGAACTCAGTCCGAGAGCAGTGCCAAGAGTAGCAATAACTGCGTTCATCATCCATGCCTCCGCTAGTTGCATCCTACTATGATTAATTGTACCCAGCCGGAATTAACTTGCGCTCTATCAAAAGTAGCTGGTTGTGGAGATATCAATTAAAGTTCCGGCGAAAACTTGTAACTTGACGATCGCACTCCGACTCTCAGAAACCGGGTTTCTTGCTGGATGTGCCGGATGTGACGAAGTAGACGTGAGAAAAAAACCCGGTTTCTAGCCGTGGCGAGTGCGCGAGCAAACTACCCAATCTCAAATCTCAAATCTCAAATAGTATCAGCCTTCTTAGAGTCAGATCGCGAAGTGATACTGTAAAAGCTCGATCGCCCGTGTTCCCAAAGTGACCGATCGCGCTAAGATGGCGGTGGCAGTCGTTAAAAATTCAATTACCAGCGGCAGATTCCGAATTCTTAACAGCACTTTGCCTACTCAAACCATCTCAACTTCAAAATCTGCGCTCATCAGGTTGTACTTTACCGAAATGTTGTGGGTTCGTAATATTTCTGCTTCATCATGCCAATCCGATATCTGACCGACCATATTTTAAAAATGTCGGGCAAAGTGCCGATTCGCATCATCCTTGTGGTGCCTTTTGCCATCCAGACTTTCGCTGCGGTAGGGCTGACGGGGTGGCTGTCGCTGCGGAACGGGCGCATAGCTGTCAACGATGTGGCGGCGCAACTGCGGGCCGAAGTCACATCGCGCATCCAGCAACACATTTACAGTTACATCGAGACGCCGCACCAAATCAATCAGCTCAATCTCGATGCCATCCGTCTCGGCATTTTGAACGTGCAGGATGAAGTTAGTTTGCGCAGCTACTTCTCCAAACAACTCCAAACGTTTGATAAAATTAGCTACATTCAATTCGCCTCCGAACAAAAAACTTTTATTGGAGTTGAACGCCTCGACGATGGCAAGTTGCAAGTTCGGATTTCTAATCAATCTACTGGCTATAACTTTCACAGCTACGCGCCATCCGAATTCGGCGAACCAACTAAGCTATTAAAAATTACTCCCAATTACGACCCCCGCCTCCGACCTTGGTACATAGCTCCGGTGCGGGCCCGAAAACCGATATGGACTAAAATTTATACTTATTTTGATGTTCCAAAACTAGCGATTACGGCTGCTCAACCAGTTTACGGGAAGGATAAAAAACTGATGGGAGTCCTGGGTTCTGACTTGACACTTTCCAATATAAATCAATTCTTGGGAAGCCTAAAAATTGGTAAATCAGGACAGACTTTTATTGTAGAAAGGTCTGGACAATTGGTGGCAAATTCTACTCCAGAACCGCCATTTGTTGTTAGCAACGGTGTTCCGAAACGGATTGCGGCAGCGAGCAGCAACAATGTTCTGATTCGATCGACTGCCCGCTATTTGACAGAACGCTTTGGGGATTTGAACAAGATTGACAGCACTTACCAGCTAGATTTTGTGATCGACGGAGAACGGCAATTTCTACAGGTGACGCCGCTCTCAGACAGCAGGGGCCTCGATTGGTTGATTGTGGTGGCGGTTCCGGAAGCCGATTTTATGGAAGCGATTAACGCTAACACTCGCTACACTGTGTTGCTGTGTTTCGGTGCTTTGGTGGTGGCGATAGCTATTGGGAGTATGACTTCCAGGTGGATTGTGATGCCGGTGCGGCGCCTGAGCAAGGCTGCGGAGGCTTTGTCGCGGGGAGAATGGGACTCGATGGCGGTAGATCCCCGCTTGATGGCGTCTGTAGAGCGGGAGGATGAGGTGGGTGTCCTGGCTCGCTCTTTTAATACGATGGCCGGTCAATTGGAAGAGTCTTTTACTACTCTCGAAGATCGGGTGGAAGCTGCGATTGCTGATAAAACTAAATTAATTGGCTCTCTGAAAAAATCTCAGCAAAAACTCGCTCTCCACCTCTATCAAACTCCTTTGGGGGCGATAGAATGGAATCTAAATTTTGAAGTGGCCGACTGGAATTTGTCAGCCGAAAGAATTTTTGGATACAACCGCTTGGAAGCAATGGGATGCCACGGAGTCGATCTAATAGTTCCTGACAGTGCGAAGGAGTATGTCAGGGAACTATCTATAACTTTGCTCACTAATCAAGGAGGAGTTAGTAGCATTAACGAGAATATCAGAAAGGACGGGCAAATTATTCTTTGCGAGTGGTACAATACTACTTTGGTTGATGCTGACGGCAGCATCATCGGGGTGGCATCGCTGATTCAGGACGTAACCGAGTTTCACACTGCGATCGAGCAATTGCGCGCTAGTGAGGAGCGGTTTCGCCAGTTGGCAGAAAATATTCATGAGGTATTTTGGATTAGAGAACCAAATCAACAGCAGATAATTTATGTGAGCCCTGCTTGCGAGAAAATATGGAATTTGAGCTGTGAGAGTTTGCAGTCAGAACCGGAGGCTTTTTGGGATGCTATTCACCCGGAGGATCTCGATCGCGTCAAGGTTGCTTTTGAGAAACAGGTGCGGGGCGATTATGATGAGGAGTATCGGGTAGTGCGCTCCCCTACGGGGGCTACAACGGACGGTTCAGTTTGCTGGGTGCGCGATCGGGCTTTTCCAGTTCGCAACGAAACCGGAGAAATTTACCGCATCGTCGGCATTGCCGAAGACATTACCCAGCGCAAACTAGCAGAAGAATTCCAAAAAGTCGCTCAAACCGCTCAAGCAGCCAGCCAAGCCAAAAGCGCCTTTTTAGCCAATATGAGCCACGAATTGCGGACTCCCCTCAACGCCATTATCGGTTACAGCGAGATGCTCAAAGAAGACGCCGAGGATTTAGGCCACGAAGATTTTATCCCCGACTTGCACAAAATTCAAACGGCCGGCAAACACTTGCTATCTTTAATTAGCGACATTCTCGATATTTCTAAGATTGAAGCGGGCAGGATGGAACTTTACTTAGAAACTTTAAACCCAGTTAATTTAATTGACGAGGTAGTTTCGACTGTCGAACCCTTGGTCGATAAAAATTCTAATAAGTTTGAAGTTAATTGTGCTAGCGACTTGGGAATGATGTATGCTGACATTACCAAAACTCGTCAAATCTTGCTCAATTTGCTGAGCAATGCAGCCAAATTTACCGAAGGCGGCACTATTACCCTCTCCATCGAAAGAGTTAAACATGACAGCTTAACAAATCAAGAAATAGCTGAAACTTCCGACTTAATAATTTTTCGCGTAGCTGATACGGGCATTGGGATTCCCGCCGAACAAATGCAGCATTTATTTCAAGCGTTTATGCAGGGGGACGCTTCAACTACGCGCAAGTACGGCGGCACGGGTTTGGGATTAACTATTAGCCGCCACTTTTGCCTAATGATGGGTGGCGATATGCAAGTTCAAAGCCAGTTAGGTGGCGGTTCGGTTTTTACGGTGTGCTTGCCCGCGCGGGTTGAATTATTAGATAAGACGGCGGTTGAAACCGCGTCTACAAAAACGAAGTCCGCCTCCGCGGACTGAAGAAAATAGCGTAATTTCAACCGTCCGATCTTCAACCCGTACACCATCCGGGTTTTGTTTGTATAGACGCGGTTTCAACCGCCCGGTCTTCTGCCTTCTGCCTTCTGCCTTCTGCCTTCTGCTATACTTCCCGTTTCTGCCGGCCCAAAAGTTGAGCTGCTAATATCCCGCCGGCAAAGCCAAAGAAATGTGCTTGCCAAGAAACTCCCGGCTGCGACGGAAAAACTCCCCAAATTAAACTTCCGTAGAAGAAACCGACAATTAAAGATATCGCAATAGACGTAAAGCTGCGTTGAAAATAGCCCCGCAGCAGCAAAAATCCGAAGTAACCAAAGATTAATCCGCTGGCGCCAATGTGCACGGAATTGGGCGCGCCTGTCAGCCAAACTCCCAATCCGCTGACGAGTACAGTGATAGCACTGACTATAAAAAAGTCGCTAGTTTCTTGCAGCATGATTAACCAACCAAAGATCAGAAATGGGAGGGTATTGGCGGCTAAGTGAGCAAAACTACCGTGCAGAAAAGGCATCAACAGGATGCCTTCAAGTCCGTCGATGGTGCGGGGGCGGACTCCGTAGGAATTCAGTGCACCTCTAAACACGAATACATCGAGAATCTCGATCGCCCACAGGAGGGAGACGAAGCCGCCGAGAATGGCTGCGTGGCTTTGCAATTCGCGGGTGATAGATTTGGTTTCTGGGTTGCTCATGGGTGGTGAGGGCGGTAATACCGATTATTTCTAATTGTAGGAGTTTCTGGGCGATTCCCTACGGGATAGCTATGCTCGCGCGTACGCAGCGACAGTTAGGAATGCGTTTCAGCCTTTTTTGCAGCAGAGCTTATTTGAAAATATTATAACTCTGATTTAAAGTTCCGCATTTTCACGTATGGAATAATTCACCTCAATGCGTCATTATTGTAGAAGAAGTGCAAAAGGAGAGTTAACCAAAGGTTAAAACTAAAACGTAGAAGGCATAATTTTTACCGCAGGGATAAATCCTTGGGCTGGAAATGAGGACAGTTTTGCGATCGCACACTGTCTATAAAAAAAACTCAGGAACTACTTGTCTCGGTTCTAGTCATTAATTCAAGAACTTTCATCCGGTAAAGCAAAACGAGCTGCTGTAGGTACTTATTGTAGACAAAATCCAGTACAAGCTCTACAAAGAGTTCTTGGCACCTCGTTATAAAAGAGGAGAAGAGCAATATGAACGTATTTGAGCAAAAATTACCCCAGAGAATTCTGCCAATTTGGGTATGGCATGGCAAAGAGGAAATTACTGTTACTGTCGCTACAATTTCTCAGCCTTATAGTAAAAAGCCGCGCTTTGATTTATTACATCCGCTGAAAGAGTGGATCGAGAACAGAGAAATTAAGAGTCAAAAATTGGCTCTGTTGTTGTGTAAATATATTCCGTCGCAGTGTCCCTTTGAGCGGGAAGTCAAGTTTGGCGATCGCACTTTATTTCACATTCCGCCGCTGTGCAAGTTAAATCCGCTTTACGAGCAAGTGGTAGGGATTCGCTTTCGTGCTTTGTGTTATTTGGCTGACGACTGCGGCGTGGATGTGACTCCCTATTGTTAATTCGGCAAAAATTTAAATTTCTAACTCTCTTTTTCGCCCTCCCTTCTCCTTGTTGGGGAGGTTTTTTTGTTTTGTGCGGGCGAATTAGCGATCGGAAGTGCGATCGCACTTTCCGAAGCTAATCTAAAGCCTTTACCTTAATCTCAGTTTGTGCGTACTGAGAATCTCCCCAAATTTCGGGTAGCGGTGTCACCCAGGAAATAGGGACAGAAATCACATCTAAAGTTTCACCATTTTTAAACACTTCTAAAGTATATCCAGATTCTGGCTGCTTATTGGTTGGTGGGAGATTATCTAAAACAACTCCTGTGTCACCTTTCTTTACTGGACTATTGGGAACATCTTGCTTGAGTTTTACCCACTGAAATAATGTTGCTGTTGTCATTGTTGAGCCTCCCTATGACTTGTCAGGATAAAGGGTGATAAATTTAACTGTCTCGGATGCCTCATCTTGTTGCCAGATAGTGACAACCTTAACTAATCGACTGTTAGGGCCATACCACTGACTTTTGACTTTAAAGCGAGTACCCCAACCTGTAGAGGTAACTTCTGCAACTTCTGCACCCTCTACAGCTTCCATTATATCTCTCTTGAGAATTTGCCAGTTTTCTTGGCTGTAACCCGCTAGAGCTAAATACTCCGATTTATCATCTTTAGGTTGGTAAACAAGTAAGTAGTTTGTGAGCTTCTGGTCTTGAATGAGTAAGTTTGAGGGTATTCTCATTAACTGCGCCCTAATCCGTTGCTCAAGCATATCATTGATGAGGTGGGCGATCGCCCTTTCCGAAGCTAATACAGCAGATTTCAAGTTTGTAGGGGCGGTTCTAAGAGTTCCCGCCGCTAAAGGCATGAAATTTGCTGCGACGATCCAACGGAGGACTTGCATTCCTTACTACGAACCTATTTGGAGTGACTATCGCTGTCTTCCTCTTCTTCCCTAATATCCTGGAAAATATGCCAAATTAAGCAAACAATACCAATCCAAAATCCTGAAACTGGATCTAACCACGAGATTAAATTGACGAGGCCAAACTCGGTCAATTGTCCAGCAACGCAGGTGAACTTGTGAGTTTTTACAATATCTGTTAGCGGGTGGGAGATTGATTCTTCGCTAAATTCGAGGTTGTCTAATTGTGCGTCCTCGATGAAAGCCAGCAAGATGAATAATTGAATTTGGGGATTGTGAGCCAAAATGATTTTGAATTGTTGTGTAGTCATGGGGGGTATTGGAGGAATTAATGAATTTACCAGTACCCTTATCAAAGCATCCTGTAGCCAGCTAGCGTCAGTCCCGAAAACCTCCACTACAAGTGGAAGTCAAGTAGAACTTATCTTCCACCTAGACTGCAAATACACCATGTTCAGCAAATATCTGTTACTATCTCAATCATTACATCGCTAAATATTCGGCTCATGGTGTGGGATGATTTTCTCAAGCGGATGGCTATAGACTGCGGCCTGGCTCAAGGACAGTATCAAGTCTTTATAAAGAGATTTGCACAAAATAATATCGATAAGCGAGAAAGCGAGATAGAAGCGAATAGTAAGGAGCTTCTTGACAACATTGAAGCTGAAGCTTATAAGAAGCAGAGGGGCGAGATTTACAAGAAATTTACTGGCAAATGTCCCCAATTGAAGACAGCGGGTTCTCACAAAGCTGAAACGCTGCGAAAGTGGCTTTTAAGTGAGTATTCTGCTGGGTCGATCGACATTTCAGCACCAGAAACAGCCAAAACATCGGAGTTTCCGTCACCAGCAACCCCAATTGACTGGCGCGAAACCTGTCGCGTCGCAGCCCAAACCAAGCGACAAGCAGCCAACACTTTTTTTGCCAACGACTTAGGGCGAAAAATAGACCTCAACGAGATTCACGTCCCCTTGGGATTAATCGAACGCCAGCAAAAACCCCAGCGCCGCGATGATTTTTCCCCTCAAACAGGTTCCCAAGCTTATCAGGAAGCCGAAAAACTCATTCCCCTCAGTTACGACGAATTTTGCGAAAAAGTCCTCACAAACAGCGACAGCCCTAAAAGCAAGGGGAAACGCCTTGCAGTCATCGGCGAACCGGGTGCGGGAAAAACTACTCAATTGTTCAAAATTGCCGATCGTATATTGGCGGAAACTGAATATTTGCCGGTATGGATATCCTTAGCAGAGGTGAAAAAACCTTTGTGCCAATATTTAATCGAAGATTGGCTGCGAATAGCGGCGGGACAATTGGATGCTGCACCTGCGGAATGGGTGAAAGAATTTAATGAATTACTGAGTGAAGGAAAAATCTGGTTGCTGTTGGACGGCGCGGATGAAATGGGAATAGCGGATTCCCTGGGAACTCTATCGCCACAGTTGAGAGAACGGGTATTTGATAAAGTACGAATAGTAATCAGTTGCCGCCTGAATATTTGGGAGGCTACGGGGAATTCCCTGTCTGATTTTGATACTTATAGAATGCTCGATTTCAGCTATGGAGACGGCGAGAATTGCGATCGGGTGAAATTGTTTATCGATCGATGGTTTACCCCCCTTAATCCCCCCTTGGCAAGGGGGGAAACTAGCCCGATTCCTAATCTCTTACCAAGGGTGGAAACTACCTCAATTCCTACTCCCCCCCTTACCAAGGGGGGGCTGGGGGGGGTTCTACGCGCCCAAGAAACAGATCGGAAGAGCACACG
>JANYGO010000071.1 GCA_025362325.1 Cyanobacteriota bacterium
TAATGGCTAATCAAATTGAAGATTTGAGTGAGTTACTTTTTGATTTATCGGGTCCAGATAAACCTGTTAAATGCCTCGCATAATCTCGGTCAATAGCCTTCATAGCCTTGATTTAGCCTCTCGACAATTAATCCACCCTGCCGGCCCCCCCTTGCTAAGGGGGGGAGTTGGAGTGGGAGTTGATGTTTCTATTTCTAGGGATTGTTGCGCGGCGGCGATTTGGCGGCGCAGGTTTCTGAGTTGTTGTTTCTCGGATTCGGTGGCGGTTTTGGGATAAATTTCGCTGTTGGTGAAGAGTTCGACTAGGTAGCGGGATTTGCTGCGTTCTACGGTTTGGATGGCTTTGTGATATTGTTGGTGGTTGATGCACGATTGCATCATTTTTTCGTAGATGTTGAGGTTTTCTTCGATTAGTTCTCGTTTGCGTTTGTCGGATGTTACCCACTCGCGGCTTTGTTCGACTGCTTCGATGGCTTTTTCGTAGCCGAAGATGGCTGTTTCCCACACACTTTCGGCAAATCCTAAATTGCCTAAGTTTCGCCCTGTTTGCAGACAGTCAAGGGGTAAGGTGGTAGGAGTGCGAAATTCTAAAGCAGCTTTATGACATTTAATCGCCCTTTCTAAATTATCACCCCTGTCTCCCTTGATTCTGGAATAGTAAGCAATTGCCAAATTATTTTGAGTCGTCGCCCAATCTTGGGGAAAAGCTTGGCGAGTGTAAACTTGTAAAGCAGCTTCATAAAATGCGATCGCCCTTTCTATATTCTCTCCCCTGTCTCCCTTGATTCTCTGGCTGTAAGCAGCCGCCAAATTATTTTGAGTCCCAGCCCAATATTCGGGAAAAGCTGGGCGGGTGTAAACTTGTAAAGCAGCTTCATAAAATACGATCGCCCTTTCTAAATTATCACCCCTGTCTCCCTTGATTCTGTCACTGTAAGCAAGTGCCAAATTATTTTGAGTCATTGCCCAATCTTGGGGAAAAGCTGGGCGGGTGTAAACTTGTAAAGCAGCTTCATAAAATACGATCGCCCTTTCTAAATTATCACCCCTGTCTCCCTTGATTCTGGAATAGTAAGCACTTGCTAGACTATTGTGAAAGTTTGCCCAATCTTCTGAGTAAGCTTCGCGGGTAAAAATAGTTAATCCTATATCCAGACAAGCAATCCCAATCTCTATGTTGCTTCGGCGACTGCCTTGCTGAAGACTTGAAATTTTTATATCTAAATTGTATAAAATATTGGCACGAGTTTCTGCATTGCCTGCATCCAAGTTGGGCAGAGTTTCAGTTGCCCATTCTCGCAAATATTGGGCAAAATCATCGTCTAATAATTCTAGATTGGCTTGCAGGATGGCGGTTTGTTCCTCGCTGGGACAGGTGAGGAGAGATTCAATTAGGGTGAGATAGGCTTGGCGCCGTGGTTGGTTCATTTTTGATTACCCATGTTTGGGATATTTTATATTGTTTGTGGGGGGGAATGCAAGATTGGCAGCGGATTTTGTAGCGGATGTAGCGGATGGATTGGGGGGTTGGTTTATGGGTTGGTTGGGGAGGCGGGGTTTGGAGAAACCGGGTTTTTATGGGGATTTAGGATTGTTTGCAAGTATTTGGGAGAAAAACCCGGTTTCTGAGTGGGTGGCTGGGGACTGGTTGGTTGTATAATTGCTTAATTGAAGAGTGAATGGGCTAATAGGGCGGCTTGAGTTCGATCGCGCAAATTCAATCTACTCAAAATATTTGTAACATAGTTCTTGACTGTATTTTCCGACAAAAATAAGGTTTGAGCAATCTCTCGATTGTTCGCGCCGGAAGCTATTAAACGCAATACTTCTAATTCTCTGGGGGTGAGTTGTTCTAATTCTGGGGGTGAAACTACGGCGGGATTTGTTACCGCAGGAGTCATCAAAGCTTTTTCAAACAATCCGGGGCCGAGTTGCGTGTGTCCTTTGTAAACGGCGCGAATTGCTAGGGCTAGTTCGTCGGGTTCGGTGTCTTTTAGCAGGTAGCCTTTTGCACCGAGTCGCATGGCTTGGCTGACGTATTCGTCGTCATCAAAGGTGGTTAATACTAGCACTTTTATATCGGGATAGGATTTGGCGATGGCTGCGGTTGCTGCTACACCATCCATCACGGGCATCCGAATATCCATCAGCACGATGTCTGGCTGTAATTTTGGGATTTGATCTACGGCTTGTTGTCCGTTTTCGGCTTCGCCGATTACTTGCATATCTGAGTAGCATTCTAGCATACTTTTGATGCCCCGCCGAATGATATGGCGATCGTCTACTAGCAATATTTTAATCATATATAGTCAGTTGACTGTTGACTGTTGACTGTTGACTGTTGACATAGACGACGGCGGTTGAAACCGCGTCTACACAGGCAAAACCCGCCGGACGCCGGTTGAAGAGGGAGTGTTTAAAATTACGTTGTTTTCGACCGTCGGCGTCCGGCGGACATCGTTTGTATAGGCGCGGTTTCAACCGCCGTCTTGGTTGGTCTAGGCGCGGTTTCAACCGCCGTTTTATCTTATCGCAATCTAAATGTTTTGAGAGGGCAAAGAAACGGAAATTCGGCAACCGTTTCCTGACTCGCTGTAAATGGCAAATTGACCTCTCGCTGCGGCGACTCGTTCTCGCATTCCTTGCAGTCCAAATCCTGTGGTATTCTGGGCTGGATCGAAGCCTTTGCCGTTGTCAGAAATCGACAAATGAATTTGTCCGGCGTGTTGTTGTAACCCAACTGTTACCATTGTGGCATCGGCGTGTTTGTGAATATTTGTGAGCGATTCTTGCACAATTCTGTACAGTGTGGTATTCATTTCTTGTGATAGCGGAATTGGTAAGCGAATTGAGTTGGATACTTCGATCGCAGTCATCCGCTGAAAGTCTTGGAGCAGTTTGTCGATCGCACTTTCGAGGGACAATCCCTGCAAAGGATTCGATCGCAAAACCGAGACTGATTTGCGAATTTCTAAGAAGGCTTCGGAACCGAGTTGTTTGGCTTGTTTGAGGAACTCTAGGGCTTTTTCATCCTCGGATTTCCAGAACAATAGGGCGTTATTGAGCTGAATTGTTTGAGCCGCCAGGGTGTGTCCGAGTCCGTCATGAATTTCGCGGGCAATGCGGTTGCGTTCTTGCAATGTTGCTTGGTCTTCTATGCGCAGTGCGTAGTAGCGGAGTTGCTCGTTAGTCTCGGCTAATTTATCATGGGCAATTTCTAATTCCTCTCGGCTTTGGCGTTCGGCAATTAAGGCATTTATTAATAGTAAAGCAAATACTAATGTCAATCCAAATAATAAGACGTTGCTCAGCCGCCATTCCCAAACTGTGGAAATGACTTTTTCTGGTAAAATTGGTTTTAATAACAGCAGCGAAGCATAGGACAGCAGGGCTAAACTCAAGACTGCTATCTGTCCGGGCTGCCGGAAAATCAGGCAACTCCGCATCAGTAGGACGAGAAATAGCAAAAAGCTCGATCGGCTCGATAGGCCTTCCTCAACTATCGGCAGCAAAATTAAGCCGAATTCGAGGGCGGTAAATAAAAGTTTTCTGCTGGGCCGCACTGTTGGTAAACGCAACCCGATAGCGCCGAAAAGTGCGATCGCGCCCACGCGCAAAAACAGCGACAAAAGCGATCGAAATGGGTGCAACACTTCCATGAATGCGGCCGTTGCTAGCAGCAGCCATTCTAGATAAAGCAATAAACGAAAGGACGGATAGGTCAAGCGAATCATAGAACTTTTCCCCATCAAAACCTGGAGTGATTCAAGTAATGCAACAGTCCTAATTGTAGATGGTATCTTGGAGTTGAAAAACATATTACCCCCTTGTGGTGAGGAAAGTTCGGCTTAAAATAAACGGTTTGATGCTTGTACTATGTAACAGTCAACAGTCAACTGTCAACAGTCAACAGTCAACTGTCAACAGTCAACTGTTATGTGTAGCAGCTTAGCGAATGTGCGATCGCACTTACTAGAGCCTTTGCGGCTGATTTTGGGGTTTGGGACTAGGAAAAAAGTCACAAGGGCCATGTGCTTTTTGACTGGTATGGTTAGGAGTCTTGGGTCATGCGCCGATCGATTTTACGTTGTAACATTGGTGCAAGAAGGTTAATTATAGGCAGTGAATCATGAAAAGAAGTACGATCGCACCAGCATTTATTCTCGCCGGCGTCATGTTGATAGGCGGTTTGTCTGCTTGTTCGCAGTCGAGCACCCCGGAAGCTGCGGAACCTAGTCCGACTACGGCAAATCCGGTAAGTTCAGTGAAACCGGATGCGACTTTAGCGAGTCCAGTCAGTTCATCGGAAACGAAAACGGATGCTGCTGCCTCTAAAGATGCTACACCTGACGCGGTGGCGGCAAATCCGACAAATTCCCAGAAACCGAAGATGTCTGATGCTGAACGCGCACAGAAGCGCAAGGAAGTTAGTGAAAAACTCGCAAAGGTACTCACACCTGAGCAATATAAAAGCTTGGACGCTAAACTTAATTCTGGTGAAAAAATGCGTAAAGCTTTGACTGAAATCAATCTTACTGCGGAACAAAAGCCCCAAGTTAAAGCCATTCTTAAAGCTGCTTATCCTCGCGCTGCACAAGGTGTTCAAAAATCGTCTGATACTAAAGCGCAGTAATGCGGTGAAAGCAAGTTTTGTGCGATCGCAATTCTAAGTTTTTTCAGGTCATAATTGCATATTTGGGGTGCTGCTCGGAGCAACGCCCCACAAGAGTTTTAAGAGTTAGTAGGGTGCAATTAAATCGCATAGTCATACGGTTCAGTTAAACCCGGAGATCCCCCCTAACCCCCCTTAAAAAGGGGGGGACAAGAAGCGCTCAAAGTCAACCCCTACTCCCCTTGCTTTCGGGGAATTTAGGGGGATCTCCGGGTCATAAACAGTCAGTCAGTAAGGTGCGTCAGGAGGCTGAATATTTTCTCACATTGCTGATTCTTTCGCCTGACACACCCTACAAGAGTTATTTTTATACGGAGGTTGATGATGATCGAGGAAATTATTAGTGAAAGTCGGAATGGCACTCGCCCTAAAGTTTCTGAGGAAAATCTGAAGCTGAATGAGCAACTGCCGCACAATGTTGAAATTGTTGATGAAATTCCGAAAGAGGCTTTCCCTGAAGTGGATCGGGAAGATCCAACTTTGCCGGAAAGCGAACCTACAAATAATGTTGTAACTAAACAACCAAAGACTGAAAAGGTGCTGGCGAAAGGGCGAATTGCGCTGTTTTTGCTGGCGTTGTTGGTAATAGGAGGTTTGGGATTTTTGGTTTGGCAACGGGCGATCGCACCTAAACCTGTAAAAGCGAGCCGCGGTGGTAAAATGCAAGTGACTCCGGTAATGGTGGCGACGGTGACTAAAAAAACAGTGCCGATTCAGCTACAGGCGATCGGTAATGTACAATCGGGTTCTACTGTTTCGGTGACTGCACAGGCTAGCGGGCGGGTTACAGGGGTTTATTTCAAGAAAGGGCAAGTTGTTAAGAAAGGACAGTTGCTATTCTCGATCGACGATCGCTCTCAAACTGCTTCGATCCAACAAGCTCAAGGTATTGTAGCAAAAGACCGCGCGCAAGTACAACAAGCCATGTCAAATCTTGCTAAGGATTTAGGAGTTGTTGAACAGGCTAGGGCGACTCTGGATAAAGATAGAGGAATTGTCGAACAAGCTAAGGCGACTCTTCAAAAAGATCAGGGTGTTGTCGAACAAGCGAGAATGACTCTGGCGAAGGATAAGGGAGTTGTTGAACAAGCGAAAATTACTTTGGAAAAAGACCAAGGTGCTGTCAAACAGGCGATCGCAACTTTAACAAAAGATCGAGCCCAAGCGCAATATGCGGCAGCCCAAAGTCAACGTTATGCAGAGCTCTACAAACAAGGAGTAATCAGTCAAGATCAAGCGCAACAATATGCTACCAGCAGCCAAGCGACTGCGGCAACGGTTGAGCTTGACAAACAGGCGATCGCAAATGCGGAAACTGCGCTCAAGAGCGATCGCATTGGTATCACGAATGCGGAGTCTGCCGTCAAAGGTGACGAGGTGGCGATCGCAAATGCGGAAACTGCGGTGAGAAGCGATTTGGTGGGAATTGAGAACGCTCAGACGGCGGTGAAGAGCGATTTGGTGGGGATTGACAATGCTCGGGCTGTCGTTGAGGGCGATCGGGCTGCGATCGAGGGTGCTCAGGCTAGTGTTAGCGCCGACGGTGGCACTTTGCAAAATGCTCAGGTGCAATCATCCTATACTAAGGTGTTTTCGCCGATCGACGGACGCGCCGGAAATGTGCTGGTAACAACAGGCAATGTGGTGCAACCAAGCACTGACAAACCCTTAGTAACCATCTCTACAATTAATCCGATTCAAGTTGCCTTTTCTGTTCCTGAATCGAACTTACCAGATATTCAAAAATACGCGGACAACGGCAAGCTGAAAGTTGATGTCACCTTTGCAGGAAACAATAAACCGATATCAGGCACTTTGTCCTTTGTAAATAATACAGTGGATAATGCCACAGGCTCAATTCAACTGATTGGTGATTTCAATAACGCAGACGGGAAACTATTCCCCGGTCAATTTGTCAATACTACATTAACCTTATCTCAACAACCAAATGCGATTGTTGTTCCTTCACAAGCAGTACAAACCGGGCCGAAGGGACAATTCGTGTTTGTCGCGCAGTTCGACGATACAGTGGATAATGTGCCTGTGGTTGTCGGGAATACAATCAACGGCTTGACTGTGATCAAAAAAGGTCTGAAAGCGGGTGATGATGTTGTCATCGACGGACAAGCTAATCTGGTTGAGGGTAGCAAGATTACCGTTAAAACCGCAGCGGATGCTCAAGATAATTCAGAGTCTACTAAAGGCGATAATTCAGACACATCTGGGGATAAAAAATCTCCCGATAAATCCGCAGGTGATTCCAATTCATCGGGAAATAAATCTGGGAAATCGCGCAAAAATCCTTAGGGTGATCTGTTTTAGATTTTGGATGTGATGATGAGGCCTCGATCCCCCCTAGCCCCCCTTGCTTTCGGGGGGAACCGGAAGTGTTCAAAGTCTCTCTTTCTTCAGGTGAGAATCGGAAGTGTTCAAAGTCTCCCTTCTTGAGGTGAGAATTAGAAGCATTCAAAGTCCCCCTTGCTTTCGGGGGATGCGAGGGGGATCGAGATTTTGGAAAAAACGAAATATATCAAATAACGGCAATTCTATTCTAATCTTAAACTGGTATACATAAATGAATCTTTCAGAACCATTTATCCGCCGTCCAATTATGACCACCTTGGTGATGGCGGCGATTCTAATCTTTGGTTGGATGAGTTATCGACTGCTACCGATTAGCGATTTACCCAACGTCGATTATCCGACAATTCAAGTTAGCGCTTCCCGCCCCGGCGCCAGCCCGGAAACGATGGCTGCATCGGTGGCGCGCCCGCTAGAAAAGCAATTTTCCAGCATTGCGGGACTCGATACGCTAACATCAACCAGTACCAGCGGCAAAACTCAAATTACCCTGCAATTCAATCTCAGTCATAATATTGATGATGCGGCGCAGGATGTGGAATCGGCAATTTCTTCAGCAGCGGGACAAATACCCAACGATTTACCAAATCCGCCGACTTATAGCAAAGTCAATCCCGCCGACGGGCCGATTCTTTATCTGTATCTTACCTCCCCAACTTTGCCGCTTTCTGAGGTTGATAGCTACGCGCAAAGTTATCTCGCGCAAAAGCTTTCGACAATCAACGGTGTGGCGCAAGTGCAGATTTACGGTTCCCAAAAATACGCTGCCCGAATTCAACTCGATCCCCAGCAGTTAGCAGCGCGGCAAATTGGCATCGATAAAGTGCAAACTGCTATCCAACAAGGTAATGTTAATTTACCTACAGGAAGCCTTTCGGGAAGTCATAAAAACTTTGCTGTGCAAACTAACGGACAGCTTAAAGATGCTGCTGCATTCCGCCGTTTGATTGTCACATATAAGAATGGACAACCTATTTATCTCGAACAATTAGGGCGAGTCGTTGATAGTGTAGAAAATACTCAAGTTGCTAGTTGGTATAATAACGATCGCGCAATTATCCTCACAATCCAGAGACAGCCCGGTACGAATACTGTAGAAGTGGTAGATACGATTCAAAAATTGCTACCAAGTTTGCAAGCTCAGATGCCAAGTTCGATCGCACTTGGGGTGATGTACGATGCGTCTCAATCGATTCGCGAGTCTGTCGATGATGTCCGGTTTACGCTGGGAATGACGATCGCCCTTGTCATCTTAGTCATCTTCGTCTTTTTACGCAACCTGTCAGCCACAGTCATTCCCAGCTTAGCGCTACCGGTGTCACTGATTGGAACCTTCGGCGTGATGCACCTGTTCAACTACTCGCTCGATAACTTGTCAATGATGGCCCTGACGCTATCCGTGGGCTTTGTAGTCGATGATGCGATCGTGATGCTCGAAAACATCGTCCGCCACATCGAAACTGGAGAAAGCCCACGAGAGGCAGCGCTAAACGGTTCTAGGGAAATCGGTTTTACGATTTTATCGATGACGCTTTCCTTGGTAGCGGTGTTTATTCCGATGTTATTTATGAGCGAGTTGCTGGGGCGCTTGTTTCATGAATTTGCAGTGACGATTGCAGTGTCAATTTTGGTTTCCGGCTTTGTATCTTTAAGCTTGACACCGATGTTGTGCAGTCGTTTTCTCCGCCCAGTAAATCACGCCAACCAAAGCAAACTTTATCAAGCTTCCGAGTACGTGTTCGACAGATTTTTGAGCTTATATGATTGGAGTCTCAAAATAGTTTTAAAGTTTCACCGCACCACAATGATTTTATCATTGGCAATGGTGTTCGCCACAGTCGGACTATTTATCGTGGTTCCCAAAGGCTTTATTCCCAGCCAAGATACCGGACAAATTACCGGAATTACCCAAGCCGCCCAGGATGCCTCCTTTGATGAATTAGCGCGCCACCAACAAGCCGTTGTCAACGCGATCCGACAAGATCCGAACGTGGAAGCAGTCAACTCGAACATCGGAGCGGGAGCGAGCGCAAATGGCGGCGGGGCGGCGGTTGCAGGAAATTCTGGCAGTTTGTTTATTCGGCTCAAAGAGCGATCGCAGCGGCAGATGGGCGCGGATGAAATTGTGCAGAGTTTGCGATCGCAATTAGCAGAAATTCCCGGCATTCAAGTCTTCTTGCAAAATCCTCCAGCAATTCCGCTGGGCACGCAACAAAGCACCGGATTGTACCAACTGGCGCTGCAAAGTTCCGACGTTTTACCGCTGCGAAAATACGTGCCGCAACTGGTTGACAAAATGAAAGCAATGTCGGAAATTCAGGATGTAAACAGCGATTTGCAGATGACTTCTCAAATCAAAGTTGACATCGATCGCGACAAAGCCTCAGCATTAGGAATCACCGCCAGTCAAATCGAAAATACCCTGAGAAATGCCTATGGCGCTTACCAAGTTTCCACGATTTACGGTGCGAGTAACCAGTATCAAGTCATTTTGGAACTCGAACCGAAATATCAAAAAGATCCGAATGCTTTGAAGCAGCTTTACATGGCGACAACAGGCAATGCGAGTGATGCTTCTGGGAGTCAAACCCAAGTACCGCTGGCAACATTTGCGACTATCTCCCAGGGAGTCGCGCCGTTAATTATCAACCACGTCGGGCGGATGAATGCTGCGACGATTTCCTACAATCTCGCCCCTGGGATGGCGCTGGGAACTGCCAATAGCGCGATCGATCAAATCGTCAAATCCGTGATTCCCGACAGCATCACGACCAATTACAAGGGCGCTAGTCAAGTGTTTCAGAGTTCGCTGCCGAGTTTGGGTATCTTGTTGGCGATCGCAATTTTGGTCATCTATTTAATCCTCGGCATTCTGTACGAAGATTTCATCCATCCGATCACAATTCTTTCGGGATTACCTTCAGCGGGATTTGGGGCGTTATTAACACTGATGTTGTTTGGCGTTGAGCTCAATGTTTATTCATTCATCGGTATCATCTTACTGGTAGGGATTGTTAAGAAAAATGGGATTATGATGGTCGATTTTGCGATCGAATCCCAGCGCATTGACGGCAAAAAACCAGCGGAAGCAATCTATGAAGCGTGTTTAGTGCGATTCCGGCCGATTATGATGACTACAATGGCGGCATTAATGGGTACTTTGCCAATTGCGCTGGGAGTTGGTGCGGGCTCAGAATCTCGCCGCCCATTAGGAATTGCGGTTGTGGGCGGACTTTTGTTTTCGCAAGTTTTGACATTGTATCTTACGCCCGTATTTTACATCTACATGGAATCGTGGCGAAAGAAGCTTAGTGAGGTGAAGTTTGGGCAAGTATTTTCATTTAAAGGAGGGCGGTGAAAATAACCTTTCTAAATTCGTTCGTAGTAAGGACTTTAGTCCGGCATTTTCTGAGGACTGAAGTCCTCACTACAAACCAAATTATTCGTTCGTAGTAAGGACTTTAGTCCGGCATTTTCTGAGGACTGAAGTCCTCACTACAAACCAAATTATTCGTTTGTAGTAAGGACTTTAGTCCGGCATTTTCTGAGGACTGAAGTCCTCACTACAAACCAAA
>JANYGO010000077.1 GCA_025362325.1 Cyanobacteriota bacterium
GCCCGATAAGGAAGGTTCTCACTTCATGCCCGGTAGCTCGATTTTCCGTCCTTCCGAAAAGTGGGACGTGTTGACAAGTTCCGCATCCTTAGTTTTGATGGTAGCCTTTTTAGGCGCGCTAACCTATCAATTTGGTTGGCTATTTTTGCTAAAATTCTACTTAGTTCCCTATGTAGTGTTCGTGATGTGGCTGGATTTGGTAACATTCCTGCACCACACAGAATCCGATATTCCGTGGTATCGCGGAGATGATTGGTATTTCTTGAAAGGTGCATTATCGACGATCGATCGCGACTATGGAATCATCAACTCCATCCATCACGACATCGGCACCCACGTAGCCCACCACATTTTCTCGACGATGCCACACTATCACTTGAAAGAAGCAACGGAAGCCATCAAGCCAGTATTGGGCGATTATTACCGCAAGTCAAGCGATCCAATTTGGAAGAGCTTTATTCGCTCTTACTGGGATTGTCACTTTGTCTCCGATACAGGTTCTGGAGTTTACTACGAATCGCCTAACAGTCGGAAATCGGTTGAAGTTAAGTAATTTCAATAAACAATAGAATACCCAAAAACTCGGCTTCTTAAAGAAACCGGGTTTTTCTTTTTTGCGCGTGTTTGATCCCACATTCCGCACCCCAACTGTCACATGGGTGCGGATGGGCTGTGGAGTCCCAAAAATGTCGCTTTTTATCGATTATGCCAGCGACTAAACCCAAATGGTCGAGGTTTTTGACTGTAATTTCTGGGGCTTTTTTCATGGGTTTTTCTGGGTTGGCTGATTTAATCCAGTTTGAACCATGACTATTTTACTCTCGCTCTTGCCACGATCGGGAAGTTGCTCTCGCGGCGTTGCGATCGCATTCCAGGCGTCAACGTCAGTTTGTGTCTCGAAGGGCTAACTTTCGGCATTTATACGAGCGTATGATGGCAGAGGGTGAGCCATCAACCCCTGTCCCAGGGCCCACCTACACCCATGTGACAGTTGGGGTGCGGAATGTGGGTTTTATTCCTGGCGATCGTAGTATTCAAAGTGGCTCATCAAGTCCTTAGCCTAACTTTCGGTATCACTGTTCATTCCACCCCTGAACTGTTTGAAGAAGCTTCAACATTTTTGGTCAGGATAAAGACAAATTTCTTGTGGCGAACTTCGGGCAACTATATATTCCATCACTTCCTGCCCGCAATTAACCGGACAATGCACGACACCAGTTGGAATATAGAGAAAATCGCCTGCTTTGATATCTACAAATGTATCTTTCTCAACACCTAGCAAAACTCTGCACGTTCCCGTAATAATGTATATCGCAGTCTCAAAAGGATGGTAGTGTGGGGTTGCACCTGCTCCTGGAGGAATTAGGCCGTGAGCCATACTAAGGGACTTTGATCCGACAGTTTCTTCAGTTACACCCCAGCCTCGAACATAGCCATGATCTGTATCACAAACTCTTTCTGGATCGTGAACAACTACAACACTACTCACTTGCTGTGAGATGCAAGTATCTAAAACTTCAGAAATCATAAACTATCACCCTAAAAACTATACGGCGTTGCTGAATACAGGTATGAATTCAAGATTTCCCAATGGCTATAGGCCAAGTATGGTGAGTTTTGTAACATCAAGCGAAAAGTTTATTCATACCGTGAATCAGCAACGCCAACTATACTATTCAAATTGTCTTGCTGCCAACAACCACCGTATTGTCCCAAACGTCGCCGTACAGCCAGTTGCCTCGCGCATTTGGGTCGTTGCTGGTGTAGTATTCCTGCCACGCGATCAGGAGTTCATCGACCGTAAGCTGTCCGTCGCCGTTGCTGTCGAGCTTCTGGAAAGCTAGCTGGCTGTTCGCCGACTTACAGCCAAAAGCTTGGTGGAATTTGGCGAACTCACTTTGTTCGAGGAAACCGTTGTCGTCTCGATCGCAGATTGTGAAAATCGCTTCCGCGAGGGGACCGAAGCCTGCTTTATAGGCTTCTGAATCTTCGGCGAAGGACTTGCGTAAGCCGTTGCGCCATTCCTCCGGAGTCACTTTGCCATCGTTATCAACATCCATCTTGGCTTGTACATCACTCCAAAAGTGTTCAAACGTTTGGAACAGTTTCTGTGTTTTGGGACTGCCCATAGGTTCGCCGAGATAAGTAGCAATACGAGCGGCGAGAGCGAGTACATCGGCTGGTTCTAGAACGCCGTTACCGTTCACGTCAGCATGAGTAAAACAAACATCGAATTTTCGATCCAACAAATCTTGAGTTTCAACACTAGGCATATTTAATCTCCGTTACCTTATAATCCGCGCGGAACACTAACAGTATTTCACAATATTTGATTTAAAGCAATACTTCGGACAGTTTTTGATTGCCAACCGTAGAACAAGGGTTTCAAGGCAATGCCGCGATCGAGCTAACAACGGAAAAGCTATGGTTCCAGACTAGGAACTAGAACTAAAAACTGTCCGGACTATTGTTTGATGGCAACTGTTGTGGGCCGTTACTCCTAGCCCGCCCCAAAGGTAAAAACTAAATGCAGTACAGCTTAGTTAGGACTTCACTCCGAGCAAGTTTTAGGAGCACTGATATCGTTTCCGGCTGCATCGGAATAATAAAATCGAGTCAACTCTCAACAGTCAACAATCATTCCGGTCCAACCGGAATTGATATGAAATCCTCAGTACCAACTTTATAACGGTTATTATACCGGAGATAATATTACAAAGTACCTTTAAGCCCGATCGCAGTTGCGATCGTCCACGCATCTACCAACAGCAGCAGCAGCGTGCATCCCAGCAAAATCAAATACATCCAAGGCTGCGACAAAGGGCGAACATCTCTAGTATCTATACCCGTTTTTGCTTCCACCAAACGCACTAATTTACCAAATCCGGCCACCCGCATCGGTAACAGATAACCTTCACCCGCATGACTCAGAAAATAGTACACTAAACCTCCTTGACCGGTCGATCGAGGTTTAAGAGCTTTCACCTCACTCCAAGGTAGGGACCAACCCCTGCGAAACACGCGCGGAAACCAGTTCGGATAGGTGACTTGAATCCCTTCCTCGCTGAGAATTACCCGTTCGCTGAGCACGCCGTAGAGGCCCGCTGCGCCGACAACTATTGCCGCCCAGAGTGCCGCCGGCGGAACCGGTGCTTTCGTTACTTCCGACAAAAACGGTAAGGGAAGACTCAGGGCGAAGTACAAGCTCAACAGCGTGATTCTAATCAGGGGAGAAATTCGGAATACAGCCGGCTTAAATTCTGGGGCGGAAGATGGGGAAATGGCGATCGGTTGTACTGACATGGCTGCAATTGGAGAAGCTGTTTAATACTATTTTTGCACAGCTTTTCAGGCAGTGAACAAAACTCAGGCAAATATGAAAAACAGCACAATATTTGCGATTTTGAGTTTTTATCTAAAATTAAATTCAGAAACTTTGATTCTTAACTGTTGAGTTTTTAACGCTTTGCAGAAGTTGGAATTTTGAGCGCCGAGTTATCAATTCACTGACAATTTATAACTCAAAACTCACAACTTCCGTTAATCGACGGCGGTTAGCGCTGGTACAGTCAAAGGTTCTGAGGTTTCTCGGGATTTGGGGCGGCCGGCAATTACTGTGCGATCGCCCTTACCATCACCTCGCGATCTGCTAGCATTGACGTTAGAATAGGGGCCTTCGTTAATTTGCAAGCGATCGCAAGGAATTTTATCCGACAGAATTGCACTGGCCATCATCCCGGTGTGAATTTCCAATGCTGCGGCCCGCATCGCTTCAAACACTAAACGCTGTCCGGGAAATACCACTCGTTCAAAATACCAGTTAGGAATGTTGCAGATGCGAGCAATCTGAATTTGACT
>JANYGO010000078.1 GCA_025362325.1 Cyanobacteriota bacterium
GCTTCAATTTCTCCCAATTCGATGCGGTAGCCGCGAATTTTTACTTGGTCGTCAATGCGGCCTAAAAACTCGATGTTGCCGTCAACTAAATAGCGACCTAAATCACCTGTTTTATAAAGGCTAGAACCTGAGTTATTGCTAAAAGGGTTAGGAATGAATGCAGCAGCAGTTAAATCAGGCTGGTTGAGGTAGCCTTTGGCCAATCCGTCACCGCCGACGTACAATTGACCTATAACACCGATCGCCACCGGCTGCAAATCCCCATCTAGGAGATAAATTTGCGTGTTGGCGATCGGGCGACCGATGGGGATAGATGTTGCGGTTTCGGGTACGTCTTGCACGCAATAATAAGCCGAAAATGTGGTATTTTCTGTAGGCCCGTAAACGTGAATTAATTTAGTGCTTGGCTTTTGTTTGAGAAGTTTTTTAACCCATCTCATATCGACCGCTTCTCCGCCAAACAGCAAGCAGCGCAGCGAATCAAAAGTTTGCGGTAAAACTCTAGCAATTTGTTGAAATAAGGCCGTTGTTAAAAACAAGACGGTGATGCCTTCTTGGCGCAGTTCTAAGGCTAAATCGTGAGGCGAAAGGGTAATATTTGTGCTAATTCCCACGAGTTGAGCGCCGTTAAGCAAGGCTCCCCAAATCTCGAATGTGGCTGCATCGAATGAAGCGTTTGATGCTTGGGCAATTTTATCGCCCGGTTCTATTTTTATGTAGTTGGTGTTGAGTACCAGCCGATTTACTGCTTTGTGGGTGACAGCAACTCCCTTGGGTTTTCCTGTTGAGCCAGATGTGTAAATAACGTAAGCTAGGTTGTCTGCTGTTACGGTGTTGGGGGGATTTTCGCCGCTTTCTTTGGCTATGTGTTCCCAATCGCGATCGAAGTAAATCACCGAGTTTGAGAAGTCTCGGAAATTCTCAATCAATTTATCCTGAATTAGCAAGACTTTAATTTGAGCATCTTCTAGCATCAAGTTTAGCCGATCGCGCGGATAGCTCGGATCTAACGGTAAATAAGCGCCTCCAGCCTTGAGTATAGCCAACATCCCGACAATAAGGTCGATCGCTCGCTCTGCACAAAGCCCCACTAAAACCTCCGCCCCCACGCCCAGTTTTTGTAGGTAGCGCGCCAGTTGGTTGCTGCGACTGTTGAGTTCTCTGTAAGTGAGGTGCTGGCTGTCGAAAGTTAGGGCGACATCCTCCAGATGCTGCTGAACCCGCTCTTCAAATAACTGATGAATGCACTTATTTTGAGGATAATCTGTCCGAGTATCGTTCCATTCTCTGAATAATTGATTCACTTCATCCTCGCTCAATAAAGGTAAGTTAGCGATTCTTTGTTCTGGATTAGCCACAATGCTTTCCAGCAGCGTTTTAAAATGCCTCAGCATTCGGGCGATCGTAACTTCATCAAATAAATCCGGATTGTATACAGCTACGCCTCTGAGTCCTTCTAAATTTTCCCACTTTTCGCCGTATCTGCTCCTAAACTTATCCGCAGCTTCCCACAAATGCAGCTCTAAATCAAAGCGCGTTGTTTGAGTCTCCAAATGAAAAGAACTCAACTTTAATTCTGGCAATTCTAGCTCTTCCACAGGCGCATTTTGCAAACCGAATACCACCTGAAATAGCGGGTGGCGATTCAACGATCGCTCTGGGTGCAATTCCTCGACTAGCTTCTCAAAAGGCAAATCTTGGTGAGCGTAAGCTCCCAGGGTTACTTCCCGCACCCGCCCCAAAAAATCTCGAAATGTCGGGTTTCCCGAGCAGTCTGTTCGCAGCACTAAAGTATTGACAAAAAAACCGATTAATGCTTCGATTTCACTGCGGTTGCGATTGGCGATCGGCGAACCGACAACAATATCTGCTTGCTGCGAGTAACGGTAAAGCAAAGTTTGAAATGCCGCGAGCAATGTCATAAATAAAGTCGCTCCTTCTCGCTGCGAGAGCGCTAAAAGTGCGTCCTTAAGTTGTTTAGGCAGTTCTAAATATTGAGTTTTTCCCCGATAATTTTGCCTAGCTGGTGCTGGGCGATCGATCGGCAAATTTAACACCGAAATCCCGTGCAATTGTTGCCGCCAATAAGCTAGCTGAGTTTCTAATACTTCACCTTGCAGCCATTCGCGCTGCCACTCGGCAAAGTCGGCATATTGAAGTGATAATTCTGGCAGGGGACATGGCTGTTGATTTATAAACGCTGTGTAGATAGTTTCTAGTTCTCGAATTAGCACGCCGATCGACCAATCATCGGAGGCTATGTGGTGCATATTTAGCAATAAAATATGCTCGGTATCTGTCAGCCGCAGGATGGTGACTCGCATCAGCGGCCCGGTGGATAAATTGAAAGGGCGAAGAGATTCGGCGGCGGTGAGTTTCTTGGCTTCTGCTTGCCGTTGTTCTGGCGGCAAATCTTGCAATTCTAATAGTTTTAAATTAGTCTTGAAAGCGGGAGAAATTATCTGCACTGGTTGGCCTGATACCGCTGCAAAAGTGGTTCGCAAAGTTTCGTGTCGCTGCACTATTGCGTTGAAGGTTTGCTCTAAGGCGATTAAGTTGAGGGAACCAGTTAAGCGCACTCCTGTTACTACGTTATAGAAAGGGTTGGATGGTGCGAATTGGTCGAGAAACCACAAGCGCTGCTGGGCAAATGATGCCGGAAAGACAAACACTTCGGCTTGGTCAGAAATACTCAGGCTTTGTCGATCGCTTGTAAAGGAATTGTCATAAATTTCGGCTGCCATATCTGTTGCTCTTGGGGAATGGGATGTGTTAATTTTTTGATGGCGCGGGGTGGCTTTTTGACGGGGCGATCGCCTCTTAAAACTTTCGCGAGCTTTCAGATCGGAACCTTTAACATCATAAATCTGGGTGCGCCAGAGACGCGGGCAAAAAAAAGCGGGTTTCTGGCTACGGGCTCGAGTTATCCCTTTAGCAGCAAGCAGTGCGGGCCCCACAATCAAATTTAGTCGCGGAATGGACACGGCGAGGCTGGTGATTCGGGTGCGATCGACCCAGTTAAATGCGAGAATTACCCGTAGCAATCCGTGGAGAGGTCAAGCTGTAGTATGATTTCTAGTTGCACAAAGTGTTCTTGGGGCGATCGCCAATTTTTCCCATCTCCAACGCAGGCGACTAATATTGATTAAACAGTGTCGGGCATCTTTTAGATAAAATCACTGGAAGTTGGGATCTACTTTGGAAAAATACTTAAGAACACTCTCACGTGCAGTTTAAATTAGAGGTTATAGGCTAATGGCGCAGCGGAACGTATACTCGTCAAAAGACGATCCAGGGGATGCACAATCAGCAGAAGAAGTCCTCCAATCAGTGATTCAGGAATTGGACACTTTGCATCAAAATGTCAAAGGTCAGTTAAATCAGGACATTACTCGGCTGCAAAGTGAAAAAAATCACCTGATTGACGATATTGAAGGCCTCCGGGAGCAATATCGCAAATTGCAGTCTCAGCAAATGGAATCTCTTTCTGGGCGATACATTCAGCAGCAGCAATTGTGGCTGAAACAGTTGGCTCAAGTTTTGGCTCACAATTTGCAGGATTTGTTGGTGCAGCGGTTCAACGAACTCAGCGCTAACTCGGGACATTCTCTCAGCAGCCCGATTCCCAGCGGCGAATTCCCGCTCCCCATGCCCCCGAGCAACTATGAGGAACGGGCTTCGGAGTTATTGGCGGCGCTCGACGATCGGATCGATCGCAGTTTCCAGATGCTGGAACAAGATTTGAGCAGCTACGAAAGCGAACTCTCCATGCGGCTCAACAACATGAAAACCCTCGAACTCCAAGGGGAAGAGCTGTTACAAAATCTCGTCAACCGCATCAGGGAAGAACTCGCAGAAGAAGAAGAATATCTTGACAATCCTTTCGATGCTCAAGATTCCTATATCGAAGCATCAACTAATTCTATCCGCCCCCAAGTTCTGGAGCGAACACCTGCTGATGCACCGCTGCCAGCCCTGCCGCAGCCCTCAGCAGCGCCCTCAGCAGCCGCGAAAGCAGCTTCTCAAGTACAGGCTGGTTTGATTCTGGCTTTGTCTTCGGCGGTGGTATTGTCGCTGTTTAATGTTTGTTTAAGAATTTTAATTAAAAGCAGAAATCCTCGGATGATTTTTGGCTTGTTTGAACTTGAGGGGGTGGTGAGTCGGGGTTTTGGAAATTCTTTGTTGATTTTGTTGATGCGGCTGATCGTGGTGATGACTTTGATGCCAGTATTGGCAACATTTCTGTATCCGAATGTCTGGAAAGATATCAGGCGGTTGTTCCAGTCGGGCGATCGAGCTTTGTGGGGCAAGGTTTTAGGAAGCGCATTTTTTCTGTTTTTGTCTCAGGTTTTGATTTATTTGGCGATCGGCAATATTCCGGCGGGGATTGCGATTACAATTTTCTTTATTTACCCGATCATCACCGTGCTGGGTTCTTGGCTGTTGTTTAAAGCTCGCCCAAGTACGATCGGCTTTTTGGCGATCGGCGGGATTACCCTAGGTCTGATTTTAGCTGGGTGGCCCAGTTTTGCGGCGCCAGCTCCGGGCGGCGGCAATGTCGGGGTGGGAGTCACGGCGGCACTCGCTTCTGGGATTACCTTTGCAGGTTACGTATTGCTGACACAAATGGCCGCGGGCAAGCTGCACCCGATTCCTTTTAGTTTAGTTAATTTCGCCGCAATTTTTGTATTTTCCTCCCTGAGTTTGTGGGTGCCCCTGTCGGAAAATTTGGCTCCTCAAATCGACCAAAATGTTTGGCCGGGTTTGATTGCAGGAGGCGTTGTTTTAGGGGTGCTGACGCTGTTTAGCTATCTTTTGAACAATTTTGCCATCCGGTATGCCGGAGCAGCATTAGCGTCAGTAATTGGCACTTTGGGCCCGGCGATGACCGCACTCTTCGGGTTCCTAATTATCAATGAGAAGTTGCAGCCTGTGGCAATTCTCGGCATGATTGTGGTGACGTTGAGCGTGGCTGCTATGAGTGTAGAACGTATGGTGGCTACTCAAAAGAAGGCTGGTTAAGCTAGAAACTGGTGTTTGTAGTGAGGACTTTAGTCTTGGGATTTATGCGGACTAAAGTCCTCACGCTCGATCCTGTTTTATAAAGTGTTCGTAGTGAGGACTTTAGTCCTAGGATTTTGATTCCTAATTAAGCGTAAAATATGCCTCCGTAAAAAGCTTCCTTCTTCCTTCTTTTTACCCGCTCGCGAAGCCTTTATAGCCTTCTTCCTTCTTGCTGATGACAACTGACTACTGACTAATGACTACTGACTTCTTCCTTCTTCCTTCTTCCTTCTTCCTTCTTCCTTCTTCTTATCAAACAACAGAAACAACGACTCGAAAACCCACAATACTAGCCTTGCAATCCGGCTGATATCTAAGGCGGCACGCGCTGCGACAATTCGGAGGATGATCGTTCCAAGAACCGCCCCGCAACAACCTCAGCGAAGAGTCGCCGCCCGACTCCCAAACGCTGCCATCAACAGGCGCACCGTTGTAATTATTGTGCCAAGCATCCGCGCACCATTCCCAAACATTTCCGTGCAAATCGTACAACCCGAAAGCATTCGGTTTAAAACTGCCAACATCTGTAGTTTGAAAGCGATAAACTCCCTTGGGCGCATCAGCATAATTAGAATTTCCGTTATAATTTGCTAACTCGCTGGTAATCGTTTCCCCAAAGTGAAACGCCGTCACAGTTTCGCCGCGACAAGCATATTCCCATTGAGCCTCGCTAGGCAAGCGATAATGCTTACCAGTTTTGCGAGAAAGTCTAGCGCAAAACTCCACCGCTTCGTACCAAGATACATTTTCTACAGGTCGATTTTTACCTTTAAAACGGGAAGCATCGGGATTGAGAAATATTTTAATTTCCGGCAGGGCTGCAACGGCTGTCCACTGTGCCTGAGTGACTGGAAATTTGCCAAGACAAAAAGAAGCTAAAGTTACTGGGTGCTGCGGTTTTTCGTCGCTGTCACCCCGATCTTTTCGGGTACCCATCAGGAAACTACCGCCAGGAACTGATACTATTTCCATGACTGTACCGCGGCCGAGATGTTCTTCAAAAAAATGCGCTTTCCCACTCTTAAGATTAGCTTGCTTCCCGCGATTGTCTACTGTCAAAACCTGAAATTCAAAAGTGCTTTTGACAGCAGCAATCCTTTGCGTTCCCTTGTTTGCAGGCGGATTGGTTGGGGATTTTACCCTCGCATTGACCGAGTTCTGGGTGTTGGTTTGCGCGCTGTGATTGAGGGGGGTACTTATAGCAAGTTGTCCTGCCTCGCTCAGATAAGCATTTAGCGGAGGTAGAGCTGCCTTGGTCTGAGAATAATTTAAAGTAAGTTGTCCGCCCTTACCAAAATGGGGTGGGGGAGGTAGAGAATAGAGATTTAAAGCTTTGATTACTTCATCAGCAGATTGATATCTATTTTTGAGATAATCTTGAATTAATTTATCTAAAATTGTTGCCAACTCGCTGCTGATTTTTGTGCCTGCGGGCAAGCGTTCTCTCCAAATCCAGCCGCCGTTAATTGGGTCATAAAGGTCATCGGAACCGTCAAATTTTGGCAAACATTGAGTTAGCAGTCTCAGGCAAGTTACCCCCAAACTGTACAAATCGCTTCCCGGGAAAACTTGACCGCGCATTTGTTCCATAGGCGAATATCCGGGGGTTCCTACCGTCGTGCCTACTTGGCTCATCAGCGAACCCGTCACTTGTTTGGAAACGCCGAAATCAATCAACACTAACTCTCGGCGTGCTCCCCTGTAGAAAGCGGAATTGCGAAAATTTCCCGCGGTTAGAGATGGGTTAGGGGCAGTGCGGCGGCGGATGATATTCTCGAGTTTGATGTCTCGGTGAATGACATTGCGATCGTGCACAAATTTCAGAATCGGCAAAATATCTGCCAGCAACTGCCAAATTTTTTCTTCGCTAAAAACGCCCTGCTGAGTTAATTCAGCCAGTAAATTTTGCCCCTCAATCAACTCTTGTACTAAATATAGCCGCTTGTCTTGTTCAAAATAAGCAATTAATCGAGGAATTTGGGGATGTTCGCCGAGTTCGTAAAGTCGTTTCGCTTCTTGCTTAAACAGTTCTGTAGCCTTTTGAAGTGCTGATGTTCCCTGAACTTGGGGGAAAAACTGCTTGATGACGCAGGAATCGTCCATGCGATCGATATCTACGGCTTCATAAGTTCTGCCAAATCCTCCTTCGCCCAACAGTCGAATCACGCGGTAGCGGTTTCTGAAGAGAGGCGTGAGGTCGGGCTGGCCGCAACTTTGACAAAATTTAGAGTTGTCGGGGTTGAAAGGATTAGAGCACCTTGGATTCGAGCAGTAGAACATATCCTTGGGGAAGAAATGATCTGGTTAAGGTTATAATATACCCTTTCTGGGTTTTAGTAGTCTTTGACAGAGGACAGTATAGTACCATTGGACGATCGCCCAACCAACAAGCATCGCAGTCTCCGAAGCGCGATCGGGCTACAGACAAGAAGAGCTTGTACCCAATTGAAGAGCGATCGACCAAATGGTAATTTTTAAGTATTCGGTATTGCGATCGCGAATGGCGCCATGAAGTTGTGCGACTACAAATAACCGTGAACTGCTACATAACGCTGACCGAGTAGGCACGAATTGCCCCATCTACTGTCGCAATAGTCAGACCATTCTCTAAAGCTTGACAGATAAGCATTCTGTCAAATGGATCGCGATGTAATGGTGGCAGTTTAGCCAGTTGAGCTACGCTACTTTCATCAAGAGAAAGACTGACAATTTGATGAAGATCGCGCTGTTTGGGTAAATATGTTTCGGGATGCTCCGGCAGAGGTAACTTACCCAACTGGTACTTGACAATTGCTTCCCAGACTGAAACTGCACTCAAATAGACCTCATTATCTGGATCGCGAATTGCATCTCGAACATCTGTTGATAACTGGGCGTCACCACTGATAAACCATAAAAAGATGTGCGTATCTAGCAAAATCTTCATTTACCTTCAAATGCACTGAGGATATCTTCCGGTAAAGGAGCATCGAAATCATCTGGAACAGTAAACTCGCCTGCACACAAACCGAATGGTCGTAATTGCTTGCTGCTAGAAATAGGTCTTAGTTCGGCGATCGGCTTATCTGCAAGCAAGATAACAAAAGTTGCACCAGCCTCCACTTGACGCAGATACTTTGAAGGATCGCGCTGGATTTCATCAACTGTCACGTTCAACATAAAAATGCCTCAGTATAAAGCTCATTCGATTGTTTTTAGCATGAGTTGCAGTCGCTGCAAGTTTGGCAAGAGCATCGGGAGAACTAGCAAATGCTCGATCGCATATTAGATCGTCTTGAAGTTCTTCCAAAATCATTGAGGCGATCCAATAGCTGCAAGCTTCGCTAACGTATCTTGCTCACTTGCAGACAAGGTTTTCAACTTAGCGATCCAATAGCTGCAAGCTTCGCTAACGCACGATCGAGTAACTCAGTCATAGCTAGCACACTCTTACAATCAAAATGGCATCTTATCTATTATCGCTTCTTCCTGGCAAATCGATATCTAGGAAGCCTCGCTATCTACGCCGTAAATTCTGGGAAATACTTGTCTGCAAAGTCCATAACCTTTTGAAAGTGGAGAATTCCTTCCTCTGGCCTTAGTGTCCCATACTCGTGGTCTAGATATCTAAGTTTCCAATTATCGGAGTTTTTTAGATAAACCTGTGCATAATCTGTTCCATGCCTGCGATCTAACCACCGTAAGGCTCCAATAGCCCATTCTTGGTCGTATTGTCGATCGCCAACGGGCAAGTAGGTGTCGAGATACGAGCGCAAAACTCTTACCGACTCAGCACCGTCAAAACGAGCTAATGCAAAACAATGAAATTGTCCTGCATAACAAGTTTTACTTGGAATCAGCAAAGTTTCAATTTTATTGAGATGTTGGGAAAAGCGCCCAATTCCACAAAGCCAACTTGCAGTAATTGTATCCCTCCAATAACAGTTATACATCTGGATAAGTTCTTCGTCAGTTACTTCATATAAAGCAACTCTTGTCGTTTCCACAAACGCATCTACATCTTTAATCCACAAAAAGTTACCGTGTAAAACCTTGAGATAAAGTGGCTTGACATAATGCTTTGGAATATAGTCTCTCATTGTCTTTTATTTTGTTTGAGTATCAACTTGTTAAGACCGAACATCTCAAAGATAACACGATCGCAAATTGACGCGAACCTCTAATAGACAAGCTCCCGCCCCAAAAAATAAAACCCCCAAACCCGATTTGTCTACGAGTTTGAGGGTTTTATTCCTAAATCGATCGCAAATTACAACTTACTCAGCTCGATCGCAGGTGCACGCAGAGACACAGTTTTATCCGCAGCAGCCTTAGCAACCAACGAAGGTACAGAATCGCGCAACTTTGCAGTCAACTGTACAGTAGTCGCATCGTAAACCTGAGTCAGCATCTTCGGATACAAACCAATGCCAATAATCGGCACTAACAAAGCAGCAATAATAAACACTTCTCGCGGTTCCGCATCCACCAATTCTTCGTGTTCCACCAATTCCTTATTTTCTGGGCCGTAGAAGATTTCCCGCAGCATTGACAGCAGGTAAATCGGAGTCAAAATCACCCCGAAAGCAGCGAGAAATATCACGCAAACTTTAAACACCGGATTGTAAGCATCGCTGGTGGCAAAACCCACAAACACCATCAATTCTGCTACAAAACCGCTCATTCCCGGCAAAGCCAAAGAAGCCATAGAACAAGCAGTCCACATCGCGAAAACTTTGCGCATTTTCTGCCCAACGCCACCCATTTCGTCGAGCATGAGGGTGTGTGTGCGATCGTACGTGCAGCCTACCATGAAAAACAAACTCGCCCCGATTAAACCGTGGGAAACCATTTGCAGCATTGCACCACTGGTTCCCAAATCGGTAAACGAAGCTATCCCAATCAGCACAAAGCCCATGTGCGAAATCGAAGAATAAGCAATTTTCCGCTTCAAATTGCGCTGAGCAAAAGAAGTTAAGGCGGCGTAAACAATATTTACCACACCCAAAATTACTAAGAGGGGTGCGAAGGTAGCGTGAGCGTCGGGGAGCATTCCCGCATTCATCCTGAGCAAAGCGTAACCGCCCATTTTTAGCAGAATTCCTGCTAGCAACATATGGGCGGGTGCGGTGGCTTCTCCGTGAGCGTCGGGGAGCCAAGTGTGCAACGGGAAAATCGGCAGTTTTACGCCGTAAGCGATTAAGAAACCTGCGTACAGTAGCAATTCTATATTGGGGGCGAAGTCTTTAAGTGCGATCGCCCGCATATCAAAAGTCACCGTATCGCCATAAAACGCCATCGTCAGCGCGCCCACCAAAATAAACAGCGAACCGCCCGCCGTGTAAAGGATAAACTTAGTTGCGGCGTAGAGCCGTTTCTTGCCGCCCCAGATGGACAAAATCAGGTAAATGGGTACTAATTCCAGTTCCCAGACCAGGAAAAACAGCAACATATCTTGCACGGCAAAAACTGCTATTTGCCCGCCGTACATTGTCAACATCAAAAAGTAAAATAGCTTCGGTTTAAATGTGACTGGCCAAGCGGCTAAAGTAGCCAGAGTAGTAATAAAACCAGTCAGCAAAATCAGCGGCATCGATAAACCATCAGCACCCACAGACCAATTTAAATCGAGTTGCTCAACCCAAGTATAACTTTCTACCAGTTGCAGTCCCGGATTGCTGAAGTCGTACTGAGTGCAAAAAGCGTAAACAAGTAGGGCAAAATCGAGCAAACCCACAATTAGGGCATACCACCGCACCGTCTTGCCATCCTTATCGGGAATTAAAGGAATCAGCAAGGACGCAGCAACGGGAAATAGAATTGCTGTTGTTAGCCAGGGAAAATTTGCTGTATCCATTGCGTTTTAAAATAAGCCGTCAGTTATTAGGTTTAAACACATTTTTGCACTTTTGGTGTTAATTTTATACTTTCTTTATACTAAACATTTGTTTTTGCTATATTTGTGACAATTTGTGCGATCGTACAAGTTGAGTTTAATGCAAGATTTATTTCTATTTGCTAATTGTCAATTGTGAGTTATTGAGCTAGTAGCATTTCTTAAAATATCTCTTGGTGGGGATACGGCAATCCCTCCGCTTCGCTTCGCCCAAGGCGTGTCTGCTTAACCTGCAACACCTTTGTATCTCTCGTTTATTGCTGAGGCCCGATCCCCCCTAGCCCCCCTAAAAAAGGGGGGGACAAGAGTCTGCTCAAAGTCCCCCGACTATCCGGGGGATGCGATGGGGCTCAGACCTCGGCAGTAAACGAGAAAGAAAAAAGGTTTCAGGCGATTGTTGAGACCAATGGGCAGTGCCGTTTCCCGACAGATTTAGCTGACTCCCGAAACGATCGCAAAACCCAGAACTGCAACAAATACAATCAGGGCATAAAATTGAGCGCGACCGCTTTCAAAGTATTTCAAACCTTCGCCAGCGATCAGGGTGAGAAACCCTGTCAAGTTGACCACACCATCGACAACTCGCAAATCCACTTCCATGACTTGCCGCGCTAAACGGCGGCTGCCTTTGACGAAGAGAAACTCGTTGATATCGTCGAGATACCACTTGTTGAGGGAGAACTCGTAAAGCGGTTTGATTTTTTGGGCGATCGCCCCAGCATCAATTTTACGGCTCAAATACATCAGAGAAGCCAAAGTAATGCCCAGCAAAGCAATACCTACAGAACTGCCGCCCATGATTAGAAATTCCGTCAAATCGAACTCAGCGGCGTGTGCCAAAACTTCTTCCAGAGACTCGCCAGGAGCGCGTACAAACTGCTCGAAATAATTGGCAAACGGCGTATTCACAAAACCGATAAACACAGAAGGTACAGCCAGCAACACTAACGGCAAAGCCATTGTCAGCGGAGATTCGTGAGGGAAATGGTCATGCTCATCGTGACTTTCGCCAGTAGTGGCCAATTCCTTAATATTCATCGCTCCAGGGCCGAAGACCAACCCTGGTTGCAGGAGTTGTTGCTTGATGGCGCTGTCATTGCCCCGGAATTCGCCCTCAAAGGTGCTGAAATACATCCGAAACATATAAAACGCGGTCATCCCGGCAGTCACCCAGCTCACAGCCCACAGAGCGGGATTTGCTTGAAAAGCTTGGGCAAGAATTTCGTCTTTTGACCAGAAACCTGCAAACGGCGGAATGCCGCAGATTGCTAAATTGCCGATTAAAAAGCAACTAGCGGTAATCGGCATATATTTGCGCAAGCCGCCCATAACTCTCATGTCTTGAGCGAGAGCGGGGTTGTGGCCGACGACATCTTCCATACCGTGAATGACTGAACCTGAACACAGGAACAGCATTGCTTTGAAGTAAGCGTGGGTCATTAAGTGGAACAGTCCGGCACTGTAGGCGCCGACGCCCATTGCCATTACCATGTAGCCCAATTGGGATATGGTGGAGTAGGCGAGGCCTTTTTTGATGTCATTTTGGGTAATTGCGATCGAAGCACCCATGAATGCTGTAAAACAGCCTGTGCAGGCGATCAAATTCATGACGACTGGCAACCCTTCAAACACTGGGTACATCCGAGCAATCAGGAATACGCCGGCGGCTACCATTGTGGCGGCGTGGATTAAGGCTGAAATCGGTGTCGGGCCTTCCATGGCGTCTGGGAGCCAGACGTGGAGGGGGAACTGAGCTGATTTGGCTGCCGGGCCCAAAAATATCAGGATGCCGAAGATTGTCGCTAGAGTCGCCGAAAGGGCACCGGATTCGACTAAAGAGTGCAGGCGATCGCCCATCACGTCAAATTCAAAGCTGCCGGTGGCCCAGTAAATGCCGAGGATGCCCAGCAGCAAGCCGAAGTCGCCGACGCGGTTGGTGACAAAAGCTTTTTGGCAAGCGTCGGCTGCGGGTTTGCGATCGTACCAAAATCCGACTAGCAGGTACGAACACATACCTACGAGTTCCCAGAAAATGTAAATCTGAACGATGTTCGGGCTGACTACTAGACCTAGCATCGAGGCGCTGAAGATGCTGAGGTAGGCGTAAAAACGCACGTATCCGTCATCGTGTGCCATGTAGCCGTCGGTGTAAATCATCACCAAAAAGGCGACCGTAGTGACGATCGCCAGCATCACCGACGTTAGGGGGTCAATGATATAGCCCATATTCAGCGAGAAGTCGCCAGCAGAAGCCCACTGAATAGTGCGGGTGTAGGGTGCGTGGCCCTGTAGTTGACTCCACAGCAATGCGAAAGAGAGTACCATTGACCCTCCGAGCGCGGAGACGATTAATATCGCATTCGCTTGCCGGAGTTTGTTGGTTGCTTGGTTAAAGGTGATTAAGCCTAGACCTACTAGCATTGCGCCTGCCAGCGGCAGGACTGGAATCAGCCAAGCGTATTGATAAAGCAGTTCCATGACTGATAGGTAGTTTAAAGTTTCTACTAGATATTGCCAAAACTGTAAACAATTGTGACACAAGCTTGCGCGACTAAGCCAAAATACT
>JANYGO010000097.1 GCA_025362325.1 Cyanobacteriota bacterium
CTGTAATTAGCTTGTCCGGGATTTCCCATTTGGCCGGCAACCGAAGCAATATTAATAATTCGGCCGCTGCGTTGCTTTAGCATGATTTTGCTGGCAGCTTTTGTACACAAAAATACGCCGGTGAGATTCAAATCAATCACGGCTTGCCAATCTTCTAGCTTCATCCGCAGCAGCAATGTATCGCGGGTGATGCCGGCATTGTTCACCAAAATGTCAATCCGTCCCCATGTTTCCATGACTTTACTGATGAGTGCATCCACTTGGTCAGTTTTGGAGACATCTGCTGCAATGGCTATAGCTTCTCCACCTGCTGCGATGATTTCTGCTACCGCTTCATCAGCAGCCGCGCTGGAACTGGCATAGTTGACGGCGACTTTAGCGCCTTCTGCTGCTAAGCTTAAAGCGATCGCGCGGCCGATTCCCCGCGATGCACCGGTGACAACTGCAACTTGACCCCGCAGTCGCTGATATGTCTCTGGCAATAATTCCATAATTGTGTCCTCGCAAATCTACGCTCACAGAATTTTGCACTAAAATCGATCCAGAACCAAAAAAATAATTTTTTCCTATGGCAGTTCAAAAACAGTTCAACAGTTTTGAGGAGTTACTATCGAGCTCTGAGTTGCCTGTACTGGTGGATTTTTATGCTACTTGGTGCGGGCCTTGTCAGGTGATGGCACCGATTTTAGAGCAGGTGAGCGCTCAAACTAAGGAGCAGCTCATGGTGGTTAAAATTGATACGGATAAGTACGAGCAGTTGGCTTCGCAGCATCACATTTATGCTTTGCCGACTTTGGTGCTGTTTAAAAATGGCGTTGAGGTCGATCGCATTGAGGGAGTATTGCAAGCACCGCAGTTGATCGATCGACTGCAACCTCACTTGTAACAACCGCCGGTTATCGCCCCAGACGGGTGCGTCAGTCAATATCTGATAGATTGTGGACAAAATCATCGTAGCTGACGCACCCTACCAATTACTAATTACCAATTACCAATTACCAATTATTAGCTGCGCCGAATATTGAAACAGCACCAATCTTGGCGCTTCCACAAAGTAGCGACAATCCAGCCGTGCTGTTCGAGAGTGTCTGCAATTGGTTTAGCTTGTTCGAGCAAAATGCCGCTGAGAACTGCCCAAGTGGTCGGCTTGCTAATGGCGGTGAACTGCGGTATCAAATCAATGATTACTTCTGCTAAAATGTTGCACATCAAACCGTCGATCGGGCCGTCGGTCATTTCTATTAGACGATCGATACTTCCGAGTTCTGCAACCAACTGCTGCGGGTTAACGCGGTTGAGCTGTCTGTTGCTAATTGTCGATCGCACGGCTAAGGGATCTGTATCCAAAGCATAAACTTTTGTGGCGCCCAGCAACACCGCGCCGATCGACAAAATACCCGATCCGCAGCCAATATCAGCAACTATACATTCTTTGTCGTCAAAACCGAGGCGCATTTCCAGCGACTCCAAACACAGTTGAGTTGTAGCATGAGCGCCCGTACCGAAAGCGACACCGGGATCTAAACGCAAGATTAGGCGATCGGTATCAGTCGGTATGGGGAGCCAGGCCGGATTAATTAAAAAGCGATCGCCCACTTCTTGAGGCTGCCAGTGCAGCTTCCAAGTGCTGCCCCAGTCCTCCTCTTCAATCAAATCCCACTGCATCGCAGGTACGGGCAAACCTGCACACAGAGCATCTTGGCGCAGCCACAAAGACAGGGCAGCCAAATCCAGCAATCCTGCCTGTTCTTCGGGCAAATAAGCCGACATCAGGCAGGAATTGCTTTTGAGCTCAGTGGCAGTTCCGCGACAGTTAAATTGTTCCAGACGCCAAAAGATGATATCTTCGAGCCCCGGATCGCAAAGAATTCTAATTTCCCACCAGCTATGTGCCATATCGATTTTAGATTTTAGATTTTAGATTTTAGATTGGGGGAGGGGAACTGGAGCAGGGGCAACTGGGGAGTGAAGAATGAGGATTGACTAATAGAAAAATTTCAGATTTCTTGCCAATTACCAATGACTAATTACCCATTACCAATTATCAGTCCTTGCATCCAAAATCTCAACTCCAAAATCCTTCAAATAGTTACCGTGTAAAGATTTTAGATTTTAGATTTTAGATTGGTCGAACCTAAAAATTTAAAATCCTTTCAAGATTCACCGTGTAACGATTTTAGATTTTAGATTGGCTGAACCTAAAATCTAAAATCCTTTAAAGATTCACTGTGTAAGCATCCCGAATCCCGGGAACTTTGATGATCTCGGCCAGTATCCCCTCTGGTAGAGGGTCATCGAGGCTCAAAACCATCACCGCATCGCCTCGCACGATTTTACGGCCCACTTGCATACTGGCAATATTGACATTAAAACTGCCCAATTGGGAACCAATTTTGCCAATAATCCCCGGCATATCGCGGTGCAGGGTAAACAGCATATGGTGAGTCGGGGAAACGTTGACTGGGAAATCGTCAACGCTGGTAATCCGAATTTCGCTTTCGCCGAGGACTGCACCCGTGACGGTGTGTTCGCCGAGAGTTCCCTTGGCGGAGAGGCGCAGAGAGCCGGTGTAGTCGCGAATTGAGGCGTCTCTGGTTTCGACGACGCGAATTCCGCGTTCTTTGGCTTCAATGCTGGCGTTGACGTAGTTGACACGCTCTCGCAGGGCTTGGGAGAGCAGGCCTTTGAGGGAGGCAACGACTACGGGCTGGCTTTGGTTGTTGGCCAATTCGCCTTGTAGTTGAACGTTAAGGTAATCGACTCGGCCTCCGGCTAGCTGGCTGACGAGGTTGCCGAGGGTTTCGGCTAGTTGCAGGTAGGGTTTGAGTTTTTCGATCGAGTCTGGGTAAATTCCTGGGATGTTAACAGCCGATCGCGCCGGGAGTCCCAACAACACATCGCGAATTTGTTCGGCAACATCGATCGCCACATTCACCTGAGCTTCAGCCGTAGAAGCTCCCAAGTGAGGGGTGAGCACGATGTTTTGGCCAACAGTCCGCAGCGGAGAATCTGCTTCCAGCGGCTCATGTTCGTAAACGTCGATCGCTGCACCAGCGATCTGACCTGATTTAATAGCTTCTGCCAGGGCTGCTTCGTCGATGATGCCACCTCTGGCACAATTAATTATCCGGGCCGTGGGCTTCATCTTCGACAGCACAGAGGCGTTAATTAAGTGCAGAGTTTCCGGCGTTTTGGGGATGTGCAGGGTGATGTAGTCGGATTCGCGCATCAGCAGTTCGAGCTCTACCAAGCGGCAGCCCAACTGTTCGGCTCTTTCGGTGGAGATAAAAGGATCGTAAGCGAGCAGTTTCATGCCCATTGCTTTAGCCGCAGCGGCGAGGTGGGAGCCAATTTTGCCCAAACCGACGATACCGAGGGTTTTTTTGTAAACTTCGACGCCGATAAAGCGGTTGCGTTCCCATTTTCCGCTTTTGACGGAGGCGTTGGCTTCCGGGATGTGGCGGGACATTGAGAGCATCATGGCGATCGCGTGTTCGGCGGCGGCGATCGTGTTGCCTTCGGGGGAGTTGACGACTACAATTCCTTTGCGGGTAGCGGCGGGTACATCGACATTATCGACGCCGACGCCTGCTCTACCGATGATTTTGAGTAAATTGCCCGCTTCAATGATTTCTTTGGTAACTTGGGTGCCAGAACGGATCATTAAAGCGTCGTAATCTGGGATAATTTTCACCAGATCTTCGGCTGAAAGTCCTGTGTTTACGTCAACTTGCGCGACTTGGGACAGGATGTCAATTCCGGCTTGGTCGATCGGATCGGATACTAGAACTTTAGGCATAGCAAGCAATTGAGTGCAATAGTAAAAATAGGCCTCGCTTTGGCGAGCGAGCGAGTTGAGACTTATGACTTAGAGCCGTATCTAACAGCTCAGCTCAAACTGGCCTTTGTGCAGTTTGAATTGTATCTGTATTCGGTCAAGCTAGGGCGTTTTTGCTTGAAATATTTTAGGTTGGCGCGCGATCGCACCAAGCAGGCGTCTGCAAAAACCCCAACTGCTTAGCTAGTATGTCTTTTCCGACTATAATAAATTCTAGGTGTCCCAGCCTAACTATCAGGAATTATTCTCAATGAATTATCTTATCGCCGTACTGCCCGATCGAATGCAAGCCGAAGCTGCCTATTGCGCCCTCGAAAAAGAAGGCTTACCCATGAAGCAAGTAAGCATTTTGGGCCGCGGTTACAAAACTGCGGATGAATTTGGCTTGATCGATCCCAACCAGCAAGCAAAGAAACAAGCTAAACTCATGGCTGTTTGGCTGATACCGTTTGGCTTTATTGCCGGCGTTACTTTCAGCTTGATGACTGAGTTGAAGACTTTTGCTTGGGCGGGCGAAATTGGCGATCACGCGATCGGCGGATTGCTCGGTGCGATCGCGGCCGGGATGGGCAGCGTTTTTGTCGGCGGTGCGGGAGGAATGGCTTTTGGTAGCGGCGATGCTTTACCCTACCGCAACCGTTTGAATGCCGGCAAATTTTTGATTGCAGTTAAAGGTAATGACGCTTTAACCAATCAAGCTGCGAATATTTTGAAGCAGTTTGAACCGGAAAATATGCAAGGTTATACAGAGACTTAATTCCCATCTGCGTTCCTCTGCGTACATCTGCCTACATCTGCGGTTAAAAATTCCAAGTTAGTATTTTAGAAGAAAATCTAATATTGACTTGGATGCAAATTTTATTACTCGAATACTTCGTGATATTTAATATTTGGAGAAACTGATGGAAAATCCAACTATCGCTTTATCTTCTCCCCTAGAATTAACAATTGAATTAACAGACGAACAGTTTTTTCATTTGTGTCAAGAAAACCGAGATTTAAGATTTGAGCGTACTTCTACTGGAGGATTAATTATTATGTCGCCTACTGGTAGCGAGACTGGTAATCGCAACATTGACTTATCCTATCAACTTCAATCTTGGAGCCGTCAAAATAAACATTTGGGAATTGCGTTTGACTCTTCAACTGGATTTAAACTGCCAGATGGCGCAGATATTTCTCCCGATGCTGCTTGGATTCGGCGCGACAGATGGGATGCTTTAACTCCCGCAGAAAAAGAGAAATTTGCACCAATTTGTCCCGATTTTGTGGTGGAATTGCGCTCAACCACCGATTCCCTAGAAAAATTGCGGGCTAAAATGAGATTGTACATGAAAAATGGAGTTCGTTTGGGCTGGTTGCTCGATCGCAAAAATCGGCAAGTGGAAATCTCGCGTCAAGGTAGAGAAGTAGAAATTTTAGATGCACCTGCAACTCTGTCAGGTGAAGATGTACTGCCCGGTTTTGTGTTGGATTTAACTGAGATTTTCTAGGTTGAGATTAATTATGGCGAATTTGCAAAGAGAAGAATTGTTAAAAGGTATCGAAAACCGCGAATGCGTGGCGCGGGCGATCGACCAAGCTGAACAAGCAATTAAAACTTGGGAAGTTACTCAGACTGATTTTCTGTCGCCGCCGGAATTGGTCGATACTCTGACGGTATTTAAGCGCTTAACTGATGTGGAATTAGTGGCTTGGGGCGGCTATCCCCAGGGTGAAAGACAAAGAATTGCGATCGCGCGATCGGAAATCCCGATCGACTCTGGGAGTGTTAGCATTGCTGCGATAGAGATAGCTGGCAATTTCTTGTTCGACACCGCCAGTCACCGCGACTTCTTAGGCGCAATGCTGGGTACGGGAATTGTCCGCGAGAAAACGGGCGATGTAATTGTGTTGGGTGAACGCGGCGCGCAAGCTATTGTCATGCCCGAAATGGTAGAGTATTTGGAGATGAGTTTGCAGCAAGTGCGATCGGTTCCTGTGAAAACTCGGCGCATTGAGTTGAGCGAACTCAAAATTAGAGAACCGAAAAAGAAAGAAATGACCACCGTTGAAGCATCGATGAGATTGGATGCTGTCGCCTCCGCTGGATTCGCCATGTCTCGCAGCAAAATGGTTGAATTTATTGACAGAGGCGACGTGCGAGTTAATTGGAAAGATATCACCCAATCTAGTTATCACGTTAAATCTGGAGATTTAATCGCTGTTAGCGGTAAGGGAAGATTGGAAATTGGGGAAGTAATGGTAACTAAAAAAGAACGCTATCGAGTGCAGTTAACTCGATATTTGTAATTTTTACCACCTCATTGAGTTCCCAGAAACCGGGTTTTTTAGTAGATTTAGGGCGAGCGCAAACTATGTCGAGAAAAACCCGGTTTCTCACCCCCTCGTTGAGTTCCCAGAAACCGGGTTTTTTAGTAGATTTAGGGCGAGCGCAAACTATGTCGAGAAAAATCCGGTTTTTCACCCCCTCGGTTCAAAGAAACGGTTTTTTAGTAGATTTAGGGCGATCGCGAATTATTTTGGAGTTTATATATTTTAACAATTATCTTGTAGAGCAGCCTGTAGAATAATTCAAAGGGAATAGGTGAGTTTTATGGCGCGTCTTACCGATCAAGCTTTTGACATTTTGCGGGCGGAAGTTGACAATTGCGCGGCTGATGATGCTGTAGCGGGTGCAGTTTACCGGGGGATAGTAATCAAGCGGTTGGAGAAATTGCGATCGCAAAACGGCACTTTCGCATCAACAGAAGAAATCCGCGATACCTTCAAAGACGAATTTCCCAAATTCAGCGAAGAAACTCTCAAAGCTGCTGTCAAAGCCAACCGCGCGCCCGGATTGTTCGATAAAATCATCTTGGCTGGCGGTTTGTTGGGTGGCGCAGCCGGGATAATTTGGGTGATTAACCTGCCTTTCCCGATGATTCGCTGGCCCGTGGCGAAAACCATGCCGATATTGCTGCTGCCGAGTTTTATCAGTATGGATTACAATTACCGACAGGCGATCGCCCTAGTAGAACAATCCGATCAACTGGTTAACAAAGCCACTGCTGCGGCAGATTTTGACTTCGGCGACACGAAAGTAAAACAAGCGCAAAAACACCTCGATGCTTTGCCAGTATGGTTCCTCGGTTACTATCCACAAACTTATTGCTCTTTTTCTGGCTGCACTTGGGGCTTTACAGTCGATGAATTTGAAGCAGCCCGCAAAAATATCGGGCGGATGGATGCTCAAATTTTTCAGCAAAAAAATGCTTTTATTGAGTTAGATCGAGTCGAACAAACTCTCAACGCGGCGAAACAGCAGTACCAGCAAGGAAAAACGGCCACCGACAGGCAAAAAGCGAGTGGAAATTGGCAAAGTGCGATCGACCAACTCAACCAAATTCCCGCCGAAACCCTCGCGGGAAAAACTGCTAAGCAAAAACTCAAAGCAGCAGAAAGAGACTTTCAAGCAATGGGCGGAATCGCTACCGGTTCAGTGCGCGCCGACAACTTAATCGAAGCAGCCAAAGAATTTGCTCTTTCCGCCGCCGTCGCCTCCCAAAAACCGCCGCATCCAGCCACACAGTGGGAGCAAATAGCAGGCTTGTGGGAAGAAGGAATTAATCGATTGAAAATGGTTCCTCTCGATAACCCGGGCTATCTCGACGCTCAAACTAAACTCGCTGAATATCAGAAAAATTTAGGGATTTCTCAGATTAGACTGCAAACAGAAAAGGATTCGGAAAAAGCTTTGCAATCAGCTAAAAGCTTGTTTGCAAACTTGCAAAATAACTTAAATTCTCCCAGTCAAAATCCCAGGAACTCCCTCGGCCAGTTGCAAGAAATCATCAATCAATTAGAATCCGTCAAACCCGGGACAACTGTTTATCCCGAATCCCAAAAATGGCTGCAATCTGCTCGCAAAAAACAGCAAGAATGGCTAAAAAAATAAACATTGGGGATTAGTAATTAGCTGTTTGTAGTGACGAATGCAAGTCCTCATAAGAATCTGAGGACTAAAGTCCGAACGATCAAACCAACTATAAATAGTAATTGGTAATTGGCTGGCAAGTACGTCAAAATTACCAAGTCGGGTCAACATACAGATTAATTATCACTTGCTTTTTCCCGGAAGGAACACCGGAAATACAAGCACAAATCGCCTCCCCGCCATCAATTTCTACTTCGCAAGCGTGACAAGAACCCATCAGACAGCCGGTAGGAATAGAAACCCCTGCACGTTTGGCTACATCTAGCAAAAGCTCTCCTGCTTCAGCTTCAACTGTCACATTATCAGGTAAAAAAACAATCTTTGTCATGCAATTTTAACTCCCGATATAATACCATTTTTACAAAATTTTGCTAAAAACAAAGTTTGAGATTTGTTTACATGAATTCTGTAAGCTATTTGCAATGTGCGTCGCTGTGAGATTTTCGATATTTAATTAGGGATTTTTCATGGCGACGCACCCTACGACTTCTAATGACTAGCGTTCTGCTTCGCTCAGGCTACAATCACTAATGACTAATGACTAATGACTAATGACTGATGACTGATGACTAATGACTTCTTTCTAACCTAAAATATGCTTGATATCTAAATGCTTTTCCACTGTATCTGCTAAACTTTCTAACAGAGCTTCTCGATGTTCCCGGTAATTGGGAATACCCGTAGGCAATGCGCGGAGTCCGCGCTGTTGCCGCAAGTGATTTAACCAAGCTCGCCGCCAAGCTCCATTATCAAAGACGCCGTGCAGATAAGTGCCCCAAACTGATTGAGAAGTGTTGACCATTCCTAAACTCGGATCGTCAAATAGCGGTTGAGTCAAATCTGACTCCAGCATTTGCGTTATTCCTTGATGAATTTCGTAACCGGAAACTGGTAAACCTGGTTGAGGATAGTTAGATGTTACGATGCGCTGGCTGGCAATTTTGTTCGGTGCCATCACAGTTCTCACCGGCAACAACCCCAACCCTTTAAACTCTCCCTTTTCTCCCTCAAGCCCTTCTCTATCGGTGATACTTTCTCCCAGCATCTGAAAGCCGCCGCAAACTCCCATGACTGTACCCCCAGCTACTAAGTAATTTTGAATAGCTTTTGCCATACCTGTTTGGCGTAGCACCTGCAAATCGGAAATTGTAGTTTTAGAACCCGGTAAAATCACGGCATCTGGATGGCCTAGCTCGTCTTTTGGGCTGACATATTTGACTGTGACGGTAGTTTCCGACTCCAGGGGGTCAAAGTCGGTAAAATTGGAAATTCGGGGCAAGCGGATGACGGAAATATTCAGGTCGGTTAGAGAATTGGGAGAACGCCGATCGAGCAAATCGAGAGAATCTTCTGAGGGAAACACTTCATCTATCCAAGGAATCACCCCAACCACGGGGATTCCCGTCCTTTCTTCCAGCCAAGTCAGCCCCGGATCTAAGATCGATTTTTGTCCTCGGAACTTGTTAATAATGAATCCTTTAATTAAAGCGCGTTCGTCAGGATCGAGCAATTCCAAAGTACCGATGATATGAGCAAAAGCGCCACCGCGATCGATATCAACGACTAGCAAAGTCCGAGCATTCAAGTGTTTAGCTACCCGCATATTTGTTAAATCGCGGTGTTTGAGATTGATTTCAGCAGGGCTGCCGGCTCCTTCGCACACAATCATGTCAAATTCTTGCTTGAGAAATTCTAAAGATTCCCGAATAGCTTGCCAGCCGATATCAAAATACTGCTCATAATATTGAGATGCTCGCACATTTGCGATCGCTCGGCCCTTGACAATCAATTGAGAAGTCATGTCTCCTTGCGGCTTGAGCAAAATCGGATTCATTTCTACCCAAGGTGCGATGCCCGCGGCCCAAGCTTGGACTGCTTGAGCGTAGCCAATCTCTCCGCCTGCGGCTGTAACATAGGAATTTAGTGCCATATTCTGACCTTTAAACGGAGTTACCCGCCAGCCGGAGCGAGAAAAGATGCGACACAATGCTGCAACCAGTAAAGATTTTCCTGCGTGAGATGTTGTTCCCACGACCATAATTGCTTTCATAATATTAGGGGAGAAGGAAGTTCGGCAACGGATTATTTAACGGATTATTTAACGGATTTAACGGATTTAACCGATCGATGTTGAGGGAATAAGAAAGAGGGAGGAAGGTAGAAACCAGAATTAAAAAAAATTCTGGTTTCTACCTTTTGCTTTTTGTCTTAAGATGATGGCTGATCTTTGTCAGATACATTTTCAGACTTGGATTCAGTGGCCTGTTTGGCCGTTTCAACTAGATCGTCGGGTTGTTCTTCCTCAGAAGAGGGTTTTTCCTCTGTGGATTCGATCGAGATTGTTGATACTGAAATTGTTTCCACCTGCACGATCAAATCGGGTTCTCCCGGTATTTCTATCTCTATAGGCGGTGCTGAAATCACCTCCACCACAGTCATTTCTAGAGATACAGCCGGGGCTTGTGCTTCCGTGATGCCTGCTGGTTCCGGTTCACCAACCGCAGCCGCAGATGTTTCTTCAGCCAAGGGCGCTGTCTGGTTTTGGGCCGGCGATTCGTCTAAAATCGGAGTTTCCCCTATTTTGGCAGAACTGGCGATTTCTGCGGCTATCAACTCGGCCATTGCTTCGACATCGGTGGGAAACGGCACTGCTTGACTGGTTTCAATACCGCTGTTGCTGGTTTCGGCTGCTGCTGCGGCTAATTCTGAGGCGAGAATCTGATCGATATCCGGTGCCGGAATTGCCGTTATTTCAGATTCAGGGGCGATCGACTCCTCGGCCGCTTTCGCCGTTGTCACCGGAGTCTTTACAGCGGATTTACTTTGAGCCGATCCCAGTCCCAACATACCGCCGAGACTATTTTTAAGATTGCCAAACAAACTTCCGAAACCGCCAGATTTTTTAGCTGTTTTGGCAGGAGTTGGGTTTGCTTCTGGGGCTACCGTTGGTGTCGCCGTTGCTGCCACCTCTGGGGCTGTCGAACTAGCAGCAGACGGGGACTCTTGAGCCATCGCCCTCCACATCAGGTCAAAATCATCATCATCCTCTGGCTGCTGTTTAGCTTCTGGTTGAACCTTTGCTGGCTCCACAGTTGCTGCGGCGGCAATTTCTGAAAATTCTAGAGGTGGAGGTAGAGGAGTGAAGCTGCTGGCTAATTCTGCTGGGGCTGGTGAAGTCTCTGCAGCAGGAGTTTCGACAGAAAACACGGGTATTTCTGTAATTGCCGGTGCGCTCTTGTCGGGAATTTTCAAGTCAGGGGCGATCGCACTTTCGGCAATAATTTCAGCGATTGGGGGAATCGCCGACTGTTCGTCTACCTTTACCTCGCCCTGATTCACAGCGGGTGCTGGAACCACATCAGCTTTCGGTTTGGGCGATCGAACAAACTTAGGTTTTTTCGCTGCGGGTTCTGGTTTCTTGCCAAACAAACCTGATAGCGGTGCGCCCATCGCCCCGACCAAATTCGCCGCCTGAGGCATCGGCGTTTGCTGAGCAACCGGTGTCACCAGCCTCCGCAAAGTCAAAGTTTCCCAAGCAAACCAGCCCAGCAGAGCCACGCCCGCCATTTGACCCAGCAGGAGAGCACCAGTAATTCGCCCCGCACAAGCCCATAAAATTAACGCATAAAAAAGTCCTACCCCGCTCCAACTAAAATCACTTTTGCGGTGAACTTCTGGAAAAAAGAAGGCCGCCATGTAAATACTGAAGCTGCCCAAACCGACCGCCAACGCCAGAATGTATGCAAGCATATTGTCGGTACCTCCGCTGTGTCAAATAACTTCTACGCGCTAATTCTACCTTTGTGAGACACTCAACGGCTTCTTTCTCTAGGACAATTCCCGATTTGAAAATCCGAAGCCAAAAGCCAGAAGCCAAATTTTCCCCACTCGGACACTCGGACACTCTCCCCATCAGCCCTCTTACCCCCTCACCCTCTCACCCTCTCCTCAGTCGTGATATCTATCACTTAATTATGCTTGCACGATCGCACTTGCCGGAGAAGAAGTTCTGTATGGTGTACGTGTAAGAGGAATTATGCCCGAAGGCATACGTAATTGGAGGTAGTGTGATGTTAGAAAAACTGTTGTTAGCTGCGGCTTTAACTTTATCGCTTCAAATTTTTGCCGGAGTCAGCACTGCCTCGAAATTACCAAAAAATCTCGTATTGCGATCGATCAATGGGCCGGCACAAACCCTAAAACTTCCCGTCGATGCAGTACCTGCGCCCTTCAAGTCGAACGTCGAATCCTAAGGATGCGTACCAGATCGTACGTGCAAATGGCATTTATTGTAAGACAGAGCTTGTCTAATATTTTTTTCAAAGTGTTCTTTTTCATATATAATCGCCAGATGAAACTCAAAGCTAATCAGCACATTGACTGTTAAATCAAGGAGAGTAAAAATGGGACTTAGCGATATTCTATTAAATGAAAACAACAGAGACACTTTTGTTGATGAGTGTGTAGAGTTGATAGAAAAACAAGTTGCTTCAGCGCCGGGATTGGGTGGTTTAGCTCTGAAAGCTGCCTACTCTACTGTCAAAAAGATACGGGCTGACTATTGCGCCCAAGTCGTCGATCAACTTCTGCCCGAAATCTCGATCGCACTCGATCCGATGTGGACTGAAGCCGTAAAGAATGGCAACCCAGTCGATTATCTAACTGCAAGAAAAGCTCAAGTAGCAGACGAATTGCTCCAAATAAGTGACAAAAAAGCCGAAAACAGCACAAGAGCCGTGGTTAAAGGCGCCTATGCCAAACTCCGCCCCTCAGCTAAGACTTACGTGGAAAACGGCATACCGGATTTAGCCGAAATTATTAATAAATATTGTGCGATCTAAATCTTGAATTAGATAGGACGTACGGTTGAAACCGCGGAAGAGTCAAACGATGTCCGGATGGTGCGCGGACTGAAGTAGTCGTAGGGTGCGTCGCTATGAAAAATCCCCTGCATTCGATCGACAATCTCATAGCGACGCGCCAGGCAAACAAGGTTGGCAAAAAAAACAACACTTCTTTTGTAGCATTACTTTTTGGAACTGGTATTAGTTTGTCAGGTGCGTCAGCAGAGAGATTTTCGATTATTCACAAAATCATCAAAGCTGACGCACCCTACGATATAAAATTGTATTATCCATTCCCAACAATCCATTGATTCGCCGCCAATATTTTCAACATTGCCTCTCCAGTAATGCCCAATCCCAATAACATTACAAACAGCGCACTAATCGCAGGTAGAAATTTGACTGCTGTAATCTGTTTTGGCAGTTTATGGAAATTTTGTTTTGCGTAAACCAAGATTAATCCGATCGCACTCAGCACCAAAGCCAATCCCAAACTAAAGGCTACCACAAGCGTCATGCCCAAACCAATATTGCCCAAAGCCGACGCACTCAACAACATCACCAAAGCGGAAGGACAAGGCAACAAACCGCCAGAAATTCCCAACACTAATAAGCTTTTCCAAGTAATGGGAGAACCATCAGCACCGGGCGGCAAGTGCGAATGAACCCGGCCGTCTCCGTGATGGTGATAGTGATGAGATATATCTGGTTTGACAGGTTTAAATTCTCTTTCCCAAGTTCCTCTATTTAAAAGATTTACTGGTTCCTCAATTGTTTTATTAAAAAATTTATCTCTGATTTGTTTTAGAAGTGAATTCCTCACCCAGAACCTGGTTTTAATTCTTGCTAGTAGGAGTTTTAAGCCAATGATAGCTACTAATAAACCTGAGATTAAACTCAGCCAAGGATCGAGTTTTTCTGGATCGACTAAGTTAGAAGCAAAAAGTGTAATTCCGCCGACAGCAAACACGCCCGCAGTGTGAGTAATTGTGGTTGTCGCTGCTAGAAACAAAGCGTGTACTGGAGTAGCCCGCGAACCAACTAAATAAGCGCCGACTATGGTTTTTCCATGTCCAGGCGACATCGCGTGCACGCATCCCCACGCAAATGCTCCCGCTACTGCTAGCACCAAACTCCAACCTGAATCCCAGATAGATTCATTTCCTGCTAACAAAAATTCCCGGTTTTGTGCTGTAAATACAAAGCTTTTTACAGCACCAGCTTGCACAATCGTAGCTTGACAGCTAGCTGTAACCACTCCGGGCAAAAACAGATTGTAGTTAATCTGCAATTTGTTGTGTTTTGAAATTACATTAGATGCGGGCCAGGTGTAGTCTAAGATTAAGGTGCTGTGGGTATTTGGCTGCTGGATTAAGCTGGCGGTTTTAGCTGCCATTTCTAGGGGTTTTACTGCTACGGAGCCGGGAATTTTCCGGCTGTTAGTGATGCTAATTTTTTGGCTGAAAAACTTTTCTAGTTCTGTTTGGTGGCTGCGAACTTCAGCAATTTGTAACTGCCCGTCTTGATTGTCGTCGGCGAATTTTGTTAAGCCGGTTGGAAAGGTTAATGTTACTTCGGTTTGCAAATCGTTGACGATTATTTCTGCTACTGATAAGTCTGACCAGTGCGAGTAAACTGGTCGAGTTGAGGTGGTTAAAAATAGTAATATTGTGAGCGAAAAAAGAATGAGATATTTTCGCGGTTTGGGCAATTTCTTGTGCATAAACTTCTCCTGATTAAAAAGGCTGTGTCTCTGACTGATATGATGTCAATCGCAATACTTGGGCCGAGGCGGGTTTACTAAATAGTGGACTTGTATCGGAGACATTGGCGAACCCGCCCCTACTGGAATTACTGGTGAATTGTGAGAATTTCGTAAGTCCTATAATTTCAAAATTCATAACTTCCTAAACCTAATGTTTTGCCCGATAGACTATCAAAAGTAGGGTCAATTTGTTTAGCCTTTTGAAAATAAGCGCGAGATTCAGCATCTTTACCTAAAGTCCGGGCGATCGCACCAGCCCGGTAAAACATTCCCGCATCGCGAACGCCCGATCGCACTATTTCGGCCATCACCCGATCGGCTTTTGGCAATTCCCCAGCGCTAGAAAGCGCCCAGGCGTAGATATCCAGCGTCACAGCATCCCTGCGAATTTTCACCTCCTGCTGCATTAACGCCAGCGCTTCGGCGACATCCTGCGATCGACCTTTTTCCAGCAGCAAACTCGCCAAATCGCGCCGATGTCCGAAACCGCGAGCTCCAGAAACCTGTTCCTGTCGCAGCCCAGCTTCAGCCTTGTCGCGAAGTCTCTGGAATTCGATCGCATTTCCCTGCAAATCCTTCACCTTCGCCATACCGCGATCCACAAGGCGATCGAACACCGTTGGCACCCCTCCAGAATACGCATAAACCTTGTTGTAATTAGCCTCTGCTTCCCGATAATCGCCCTGTCGCGTTTCCAAATCCGCCAAATAAATCAGCGCTAGCTGGTACCGAGGAACCAACCGCAGCGCTTCCAAAAACAGTGCTTTCGCCTGCACCAACTGCCCGCGGCGGGCGTAAAATCGACCCAAGAGCGATCGGGCCCGCGCCGAGCCCGCCACGTCTCCCGGTTCCTCAGTGGCCATTGCTTGCCGGTAATCCTGCAAAACCTCAGCATCTCGCCCCTGAGACTCTCTCACCAAAGCTCTTAAAGTGAGAGAACCCAAGTTGGGCATGATCTTAACTAAGGTTTCCGCTGCTGTATTTGCCTCACTAACTTTTCCCATCGCTAAGTGAGATGTAACTGAAAGGGCGATCGCATCTTCATTGTTAAAACCCACCAGCTTAGCAAAGCGCAAAGCAGTAGTAAAATCGTGTCTTGCCTCGGCAATTCGAGCTAAAATTAACAGCGCACCTTTGTTGTCAAAAGGCAAATCGGCGATCGACCTTTGGGCCGCTTGTTCTGCCAATAAAAACCAACCTCCCTCCCCAGTTACGCGAGCCATTTTCAAATAAGCTCCCGCCAGTGCCGCCCGATTCAAACCGCTGCGGGCATCAACAGCCAATCGCTGCTGGTAAAAAGCTATTTCTTGCTGAAGAATATCTTTTTGATTGGGATTTTTTCTCAAGATTTCCGAGAAATGATAGCGGTAATTAGCATCTAGATTTGCTGGACTTTTGTTATAAATTTTATCGGAAATTTCCCGCAGGTTCGGCAGCAAATTAACTGCGACAATTCCCACGATAGGCAATCCGAGCAGGAGCAACCACCAGAAAATATCCGATTTAGTTTTTTGTGATTTATTGGCAGTCATTACATTGTATGGTGCGTCATTTTTGGATAGATCACGAAAATTTAGGGTTTGATCCGACGGGGCACCTTACTAATTGTGCTAATTGCGTCCAGATTGTAGGGTGCGTCATTTTTGGATAGAGCATGAAAAACTAGAGTTTTATTCAATGACGCATCTTATACCATTGAAAAAAACTCTTGCTACACAACAATTATTAGGTTTGTTTCCTCAATGATTGTGGAAGGTGCGTCGCTCGCTCGATTGTCGCTCTTTTTTTCAGGATTATCGATGGCGACGCACCCTACAAATAACTGTCAACTGTCACAGGTCAACTGACTAATTCGGCAAAGCCAAATAAGGAAAATTCGGTTCTAAAGGTTTGTGTCCCTGAGCCGGATTTCCCGGAGTTCCGTTATAAGAAACGTTCTCGGTAACTGGAGAACCCACTAAAGCTCCCAGAGTAATATCAATAACGTTGTCCAAAAGCAAACGACCTCCGATCAAACTACCTTGAGCATTTGTCGCGCTGGCGTAGCCGCTGGTTTTTGTGGTATCAATCCGCATGACATCGGGTAAGAAAGCTTGGGCGATCGCATTTGGATCGACATTTTGCTTACCGTCCAAAAGATCCAAAGCCTTCAGAGTAGCAACAGCTTCCTGCCGCACCGGAGCAGCAGCAGCGCTCAAATCCAATTTCGGAGAAATACTATTAAATGCTTCCATCAACGAGGGAGTAATTACCAAACCCTCATTAATTGCAGGTCTCGCCAAACGATCTAATTGTTTGAAACCGCCCACTCCATCCCTGACAGAAGTAGTTGTCCAAACATCAAAAGTATTCGCCCCAGTTCCTGCTTGCAAAAACGCTTTCGGAACGCGCACGGCAATGGTATTGACGTTGTAACCTTTAGTAAAGTCGATCGCTTTACTTGGGTCTCTGAAACCTACTTTCGGCCCCGTTCCCAAAGCCCCAGCGCGGACTCGGAAAAATTGTTCCACATCAAAGAAAAACGGGTCTTCTCGCAGACCTGCAAATACAGTCAAGTTAGAACCACCCACAGGTACTGTATTCAAAACAGAATTTGAATTCAGCGGAGTTGTGGCAATTAAACCGCCATTAACTGTAGTCTTAGTAGTTGTCTCGGAGCCGCCGCGAACAACAGTTATAGCTACCGCTTGCATACCTTGATTGTTAGGCGGACTGAAGGCAAACCGCAAAATTATATCGGCGCGTCCAGTCGGGGTAGAATTCACGTCACCTACCTGGGTGATGTGAAATTGGTAGAGGGCTGTAGTGCTGAAATAATATTGATAACGGGCTAAAGATCGGGGATTTGAATTCATTGTCAATACTAAATCCCCGTCCGCAGCACTGGAATTTTGGTCTTTTTCGCGATATACGTACAAATCTGTTAAATTAACAGTGCGACCTTTGATATCTACTTCGCCGTCGTCGTGGTCGGAAGCGGCAATTATTCCTGGAGTTAATACAACAATTAAAGCTACTTCAATTGCTAATATGGTTCGCCGAATTTTTTTTGTGAGCTTCACAGTTAGCACCTCTATTTCAATGAGAATTTTACAAAAATCAATGGTCAACCACCCACCTGCGCGGGTTTTACTTTTGTCGCAACAGGTTTCAGTTTGTTAACCTGTCGGGCTTTTGGGCTGTTGCTGAGCCTTCTCATAACTGGTATACGAAGGTTTGGCTATTTTGGATCTCTGCTGCTGCAAGATTGGGTATAAAAAACTATGCAGAAGTGATAAACTGCAATATAAATCGGAAAAATTACAATTCAAAGCATGATAAAATTAGCCCGCCAAGGCATACTTATGCTTGCATCCCCAATTAACTTAGAATTATGTTCTATAGTGGTATACGCCGAATATTTGATTTTGGATCTGCACACTCAAAACAAAATTTTTTAGGTACACTGAGATGACAGGCAAAAAGTCAAGCGATTCATCGCTGCTTTTAGTGCAGATTGCCCACAAAGACCAAACGGCATTAGCTAAACTTTACGATCGCTACGGTCGTCCAAGTTACGCTCTCGCTTACAAAATCCTGGGTTCGGTAGAAGAAGCTGAAGAAGTGGTACTCGATGTTTTTTCCCAAATTTGGCAAAAAGCAGCAACTTACGATCCTAGTCGCAGTCGAGCGGATACGTGGTTGTTCATGCTGACCCGCAGTCGTTCCCTCGATCGACTCCGAGTGTTGCAGCGAACAGTCCGCGCGGCAGAAGCTTGTCTGGAAGATGCTAAAATCCCCTCTTGGCGCATTGCAGAACCGATGGAAGATGCCATGATCGCAGAACGCAGCGCACAAGTCAAAGCGGCGCTAGAAACACTGCCAAATGAACAACGAATTGCGATCGAACTAGCCTACTATCAAGGGTTGACTTGCGCGGCAATCGCGGCTAAAATCGGTATCCCGACAGGCACAATCAAAACCAGAATTCGCTTGGGTATTTCTAAATTACGTCAAGCTTTGAACGAAGAATTTTAGATCGATCTTAAACAATTTTAAAATTGTTTAAGATCGATCTAAAATCATTGCATCTCCAATCTTCTATCTTGAGTGCTATGGCAGCCGACAAATCTCAAATAAAATCAACTTAGGCTAAATTTCAATTAATGCCGGAAAACAGATGGAAATGATGCCAGACGAGGATTTTAATATGCTTGCAGTCCTTCAATCTCTCGATATCCTCGATGAGTCAGAAAGTCGTACACTTACAGAGAAATTGAGAGCATCCCCAGAACAGGAAAGCGAAGTAGCTGCCTTGGAAACAGCAATTTCTGCGATCGCCTACACAGCACCTCCCGTTCCCGTCGCCCCCGATCTCAAAAACCGCCTGTTCCAACGCATAGCCGAACTACCACCAACGGCAGAATCAGTCAATTCAAAGCCAATTGTGACCTCCCCAACAGAGAACAATACTCGATCTTTGATCGTGCGATCGAACGATGTCAAATGGAAACCTTATGGAGTTCCGGGAATCTCGATCGGCAAGCTTTACATTGACAAAAAAAAGCGCGAGATTACCTGCTTGATGCGACTAGAACCGGGAGGAATATTTCCCCTGCACCGACACGCTGGCTCGGAAGAAGTGCTTGTATTAGAAGGAGACTTAATTGTAGAAGGGGAAGTTTGCCATCAAGGCGACTACATTCGATCGGTTCCAGGTTCCACACATTCGTCCCTCACAGAAGGGGGATGTTTGCTGTTAATGAAAACTTCCACAGACAATGAAATGCTAGTTTGAAAATGGCAGGCAAGATGCCTGCCCCACAAGAGTTTTTGGAGATGTCTATTGTGGCACGGGCCGAAGAACCCGTGAAGCATCAATTAAAAATCACAAATAAAGGATAGTGCTATGCTAAATTACTGGCGTTTAACTGCTCTGATGTCCGCCGTTATTATACAATTTGTCCCGCTCGCCAAAAGCGCGATCGCCCAAGAACGCGAAGGCTGTTTTCTTGTCAATGCAGCGGGAGAAGTAATTAACTTAAACCAGTTGTGTTCGCCTCAAGAATCAATTAAACTTACAGGAAACGATGGGAAATTTATTGAAGACTACAAACGCTTAGCAAAAAGCTACTCTCCAGACGCAACGAACAATTTACTGCAAAGCATTCAAAGTAGCCCAGGTCAAAAAATTGCCGCAGCTAAAAGAATGTGTGCGGAAGCAAAATCGGGAGAGTCTCTGCCGGAAGTTAAATTAAGGGCGATCGCGCAAGCTGCCAGTATCGAAAATCCAACTGTCAAAGAAAGTTTTCTCGCCGAAGCCGATATTATCACTACCCTTGCAGGCAATCATTATTGCCCGGAATTGGCAAATAAGTAAGAGCGTAAAATCTGTAGGGACACGGCAATCCCCTGTCTCTACTTGCAGTTAAAATATTAATCGTCCTCTTTGTCGCGCCACGACTCATGAAATTACCAGACATGAGATGAAACATTTAAAATCAAGTTCCGCCGATTTGCGGGATTTATTCAAAGACAGCATTACAGTTAAATACCTCGCGGAACCGCTAAAATCTGTGTCGGCGGTTGAAGATGCAGCTAAATTGCGATCGTGGATGGAGGCCCGCGATTTTGATGTGCTGGGGATCGAAGAAAACGGCACGGTTTGCGGCTATGTAGAACGATCGCACTTAATCACAGGCAAATGTAGCGACTACCAGCAAATTTTCCACCCGTCACAGTTAATCGCCGCCTCAACTCCGTTAATGGAATTGCTGCCGCTGCTGCGAAAAAAACCCCGATTATTTGTATTGGAAAGCAACCGCATCAACGGGATTGTCACCTGTGGCGATTTGCAAAAAGCACCGGTGCGGATGCTGCTGTTTGGGTTGGTGACGCTGCTGGAAATGAATTTATTGCGGATTGTGCGGATCTATTTTCCCCAAGATTCGTGGCAGAAGTCGCTGAAGGGCGATCGCATTTTAGCAGCAAAACACCTGTGGGAATTGGGGCGATCGCGAAATGAAGCAATCGACTTAATTGATTACCTGCAATTCTGCGACAAGCGAGATTTAATCCTGACGAATGCCGAAATAGTCGATCGGCTGGGGCTCAAATCCAAACGTTACGGGGAGCGTTTTTTAAAGTCAGCAGAAGTATTGAGAAACAAATTAGCACACGCCCAAGACTTAATCAACGGTTCTTCTTGGCCGGAAGTAATTTTTCTCGCTCAGGAAATAGAATCGCTGTTGCAGCGCTGCGAAGAAATTGAAATTAGCGCACCCGCCGAATTAGACAAAATTTAATCAATTTTGCCTTTATTTCTTAGTCGGCGTCCGGCGGACATCGTTTGTGTAGACGCGATTTCAATCGCCGAGTTTTATCTTTATTTCTTAGTCGGCGTCCGGCGGACATCGTTTGTGTAGACGCGATTTCAAT
>JANYGO010000178.1 GCA_025362325.1 Cyanobacteriota bacterium
TCGGCCCAGAGCCGATCGCCCCCAGCACCACAGCCAACTCCGCATCCAACGGCGGGTCTTGCTTTTGGGGGGGTGGATTGGTCGGAAACAAGGACAACTGCTGCGCGCTGTCCAATTTTGGCATAGCTCCGAGCATTTCCAGCAACCTGTCTTCGCTTAAAAGTCGATCGCAATTCGGGAGAATCGGATGAGCACCTTTACTCAGCAACTCCAAACATCCAAACGATCGCTCATCATCCAACCTTGCCGTCAAAACATACACATCCCGGCAAAAATCATTAGCTTGATAAGCAGTAATTAACGCGCCCGACTTCTGCGGAGCTTCAATCACAATTGTAGCGCGACTCAAGCCCGCAATTATCCGATTTCGGCGCGGAAAATTAGTTTTATTCGGTTGAGTCCCCGCCGGATATTCACTAATTGCCAATCCCTGCTGCACGAGGCGATCGCACAACCTCTCATTTGGCTTAGGATAAACGATATCAACCCCAGTGCCAAAAACAGCAAAAGTCCGGCCGCCCGCCTCCAAACAGCTTGTATGAGCCTCCGTATCAATACCCGCAGCAAATCCCGAAACAACAGTAAAACCGTTCGTAGCCAAAGCCGCACTAAATTTGCGAGTCCAGCGGCGGCCGTATTCCGAAGGACTACGAGTCCCAACAATTGCCACCGTCGGTGTAATTCCGTGATTCTCTTTTAAGTCAACTAAACCGCGATAATACAACACAGGCGGCGGACTCGGAATTTCCAATAATAAGCTGGGATAATCCTTATCTGCTGGTGTCCAGAAACAGGGATTTTTAATCAAATGTTTTTCAATAAATTCTTCAGGATTGAGTTTAGATCGTTCTTGCACAGTTGTATCAATTACCTGCTTGCCCAACCCTTCTACTCGCATTAAATCAACTGGTTTCGCCATCCAAGCTTCTGCCAAAGTAGGAAAATGTTGGTGTAATCTTTGCAGCAAAATCGGCCCGATACCGTTAATCTGCGACCATGCTAACCAGTAAGCGCGTTCTTCTAGCAACGAGTTTCCCTCAATTTATCTGAGAATAATTTTATCATTTTTTGAAGGTTCACCAATTTTTTTGAAGGTTCGTAGTGAGGACTTCAGTCCTTTCTTTTCTTGCGGACTAAAGTCCTCACTACGAACCTAATTCATGTTTTCCAATCGACAAAACGGGCGTAAATATAAGCTATGATTTCTCCTGTTACTGTCCGAAAGCCTTCGCTGGATTTCCACCATTCTTGTGGGTTATAATCTTGCGGAACCGCAGCTATTATCCCGACTTCAATTTCAGGCTTCATGACTTCTTTGAAAACCATCCAACTTCTGCGGGCGTGGGTGCCAAAGGAATAAAGATTGATTGAGTCCACTTTTAGGGAAGATGCCGCCAGCCACTCTCGAAGTGCGATCGCAGATGCAGCAGTGCGGTGTTTCAAAACACTCGGTGCGGGTACGGCTACTACTTTGTCTTTATCAAATCCTAGCGCAATACAAGTCGCGGCGGTCAGTTCGGCATAATTTTTATATTCAGCGAGATAGTAGCCTTTACCTACGGGAAGTCCGGTGGTAATTAATTGGCGGTATCCGCCTTTTTTGAATTCCGCGATCGCACTTTCGACTGCATAATCCGGCAACCAGCCTTCCACAACCAGTATATCTGCTTTAATCGGCGCATTTACCGCCAAAAATGGATGGATATTTGTGATGATTAATGTCATTGCAATGATTAAACCCACGATCGCAATTACCCAACCTTCCCAGGTAATTGCCCACATTTCTCGGCGACGAATTAGGCTAATTTTGACTTTATGTTTTCGCATCCTTCCAAAATTCATATCAATCAAATTCTTGACGATTTACGCACTCTTAGGCTAGAAACCCGGTTTCTAGCCTAAGAGTGCGATCGCAAACTGTTCTGATAAAAATCACACCAATAGATCTAACTTTCGAGTACAAAATTAAATCCGTTAAATCCGCTACCTCCGTTACATCCGCTACACAATCCGTTGCCAATCTTCCTTTTTCTATTGATGTTTGAGATACTCAAAAACGCTCTTGTCTCCAATATCCTGCGGTATCGCTTGAAAAAACTTGCGCACGGCAAAAATGATGAACAAAATCGCCCAAAGTCCCAGCAACAACTGTTCATTTTCCGGTGACAAAAATCCTAAAATATGTCCTAAAATCAACAGCGGAACTCCCGGAGTCAAAAACTTAGTTTCTAGGCGGTTAAAGCAGAAAGCTTCTTTAAAAAAGATGCCATTCAAGGCGGCAAAAGTAAAGCCAATTCCCCACAAAGTCGCTGGATGTTCGTACACTGCTAAAGCTAAAGGTTCACTGCTTTGTAAGGCGACAAACAATGCTGCCACGCCCCCGATCGCCCAAAACGCCTGTAACGTGCGGTGCAGCGCAATCATGTAAATGTGAATAGTTGCCAAGCTAACCCCTAAAGCTATCCAGAAACACGCAAAAACAGGCGTTACAGCTTGAATTGCCATTGGGTTGTCGCCCTGTTGCAACACCAGAGTAGCCCCCACCGCCAAACACAGCGCCGCCACCCCCAATCCAGCGCGGTAGATCAGCACTCCCGCGCGATCGCTTTGAGTAATCGTAAACTCGCCGAATTGTCCTTGATAGACTTCCGATTCATCAGGCGATTTCAGTAATTGCATCACAGCTTCCTCCTATCAGACACGAATGTACTTCTGCCCAGATATACTTTATTGATAAACCGATACAGCGAGACCGAGCGATGCCTAAATTTAACAAGCCTAAACTTAACCAGGCTAAAGTTAACAAATCTAAAGTTAACAAATCTAAATTTGACGGCCCAACTTCAAGCAAATCCCTGCCCTCAGAATCCGAACTTCCTCCAGTTCAGTTTGATGAAACCATTGTAGCAGGCAGAAGACCGAAACAGCTAAACGACTTGCAGCGCCTGCTGGCAGAAGTACCCGAATTTAGAGCGGGATTCGAGCCAGAAATCTCCCCCCATCTCCATGAAAATAATCCCTTTAAGGCAAAGCAATTTGAAAGTAAAATTAGGAAAATTTTAGGCTCTAAAACTATTGATGTCAGCCTTGAAAATTCAATCAAATATCTAGACTACCTCAAGCAAAATATTCAATTTCCGTGCCATTTTACTGGCATAGAAGAGTTTGAATGGGAAGAAGAATATACAATGGGTTCGGGCCGCAAAAAAGAATATGCAAAGCTCAAAAAAACTCAACCTTCTTATACTGATAGCTTCACAATTAATCGGTTGGAGGATTTTGTTGTTCAGGAAGAAGGCATATTTGTGGAAGCGCAGCGCGTCGGCGAGCGCAAAAAGTTTATGTTGCCTTTAGCTGAGTTAGAATCAGTTGATGTCATCTCCCCAAACAATCAGTTATTGCATGATTATTCAGTGTGGTTTATCAATTATTAAGGAAGTCTGGGAAGAAGGGGAGAGGGGGAGAGGGGGAGAGGGGGAGAGGGGGGAAGAATTTATGTTTCTTCTTTGTTGCTTCTTCCAACTTCAGTTTATCCGCTACATCCGCTACATCCGCTACATCCGCTACAAAATCCGCTGCCGAACTTCCCTCTTCCTTCTTAATTACATTGAAGCAGCAAAGTGCGATCGCTCGACTTTTGCCAAAGCTTCAACTAAACTGCGAACAACAGCAATCATCGCCACTTCGCTGTTTAGTTGGCTGACAGCAGAACCGACACCAACACCCGCAGCGCCGGCGCCAATAGCGAGCGGTGCGGTGACGCTGGAGATACCAGAAGCGCAGAGTACGGGTACTTGTACGGCGCGGGAAATTTCAAAGGCGGCGGCCAAGGTAGGCGCTGCTTTTTCAATCAATCCCAAGGTTCCGGCGTGAATTGGTTGGGCGCTAGTGCCACCTTCGGTTTGAATGATGTTAGCGCCAGCTTTGACTAATTCGGTTGCTAACTGTACTTGTTTGTCGAGGGTCAAAATGTGGGGAACTGTTACAGAAAGAGTGATGTTCGCAAATAGCGATCGCGTTTGGCGAGTCAACTCCAAAACTTCCTCAGCTTCAAAGCGGCGGCCTAGTGCGTAGAAAGCATCAAAGTTGCCAATTTCAATCAAATCGGCCCCAGCTTCTACCGCAGCCACAAACTTTTCTGGTTCCACAGCCGATACACAAATTGGCAATTTTGTCAACTGTTTTGCCATCAATACCAAATCGCGATCGCAAGCAATATCCACAAACGAAGCACCGCCGAGATCCGCTGCTTTGACAACAGCCGCAACGTTGGCGGCATCAAAATTATTTAAACCGCTGATAATTTTCAGGGCGCGGCCTTGCTCAAATGCGCGCTGCAATTTAGAATTTACACTCATCGTTAGTTTTCCAACTCAGAAAATTTGTTATACTTATTTTGACACGGATGAGAACAAATTTTTGATTTTTATAACAGAAGGAAGAGGGAAAAAGGAAGAAGGAAGAAGGAAGAAGGAAGAGAGACTATTTTCCCACTCTCCCCATCTCCCACTCTCCCACTCTCCCCATCTCCCCATCTCCCACTCTCCCATTCTCCCCCTTGAACATCTAAAGCTTACTTCCCGGCTGTCGAAATTTGTGGACATCTTTAATAACTTGTGCCCAGCCGTCAGAGAGAGATTCGAGAATACGATCGCCCTTTTCCTTCGTCGCCACCGTCGCATCGCCCAATACACCGCTATCAGTCAACTCTCGCGTCAGCCAAGCAAAAGGCAAATTACCTTCCATACTCAGCAAACTGTCAGCCGGCAAATCCCTCGGATACTCGCAAACTGCTCGATCCATTTTCACTTGTGACGGCAAAATCGACAACATTAAACTCGTTTCTGCATCACCGGCGTGAATTCCCAATTCTAACTCCTTCGCAGTTAGTAATTCAGCAGCAATATTTGGAACCCGCCAAACAAACAGCGGAAAAATCGAAAAATCCTGATATTTTTGATGAATATCCCGCGCCGCAATTTCCATCACCTGCGGCTGTCCACCGTGGGCATTCATTAACACTAATTTCCGAAATCCTGCCCGGTAAATACTGTCAGCAATTTCACCAATTACGGCTAAAAGTGTCTGAGCGCTGAGCATAATTGTACCAGGAAAATGCCAGTGTTCGTTCGATTTGCCGTAGTACAAAGGCGGCAAAGCGTAAGCGGGAATATTTGCATCTAACTTTGCCAGCGCTTTACCAGTAACCGCCACGCTAATTGCCGCATCTACAATTAAAGGCAAGTGCGGGCCGTGTTGCTCGATCGCACCTAGCGGCTGAATTATCACTGTATTTTCCTTGTTCGGCATCGACTGAATTTCTGTCCAAGTCAGATATGGAAAAAAGCGCGATTCTGGAATAAGATTGTACATATTGTGGTTTTTATTTGATTGAATTACAGATGCTCGGCTAGGGACTTACGCGAGAGTCTTTCGTCGTGTCAACTTAACCTTAAATTTAGTACATATCTACTGTTTGACTATTAGGCCAGATCCCCCCTAATAAGCAGGGTGGATTAATTGTCGAGAGGCTAAATCAAGGCTATGAAGGCTATTGACCGAGATTATGCGAGGCATTTAACAGGTTTATCTGGACCCGATAAATCAAAAAGTAACTCACTCAAATCTTCAATTTGATTAG
>JANYGO010000228.1 GCA_025362325.1 Cyanobacteriota bacterium
AGTATTTGAACTAGGAAAAGCCTTTAGAAATGAAGGTATTGATAGCACTCACAATCCCGAGTTTACCTCTTTAGAAGTTTACCAAGCTTATGCTGATGTTTTCGACATTTTAGGAGTTGTCGAAGATGTGATGTGTTTCGCGGCGGCGGCTGTCTTTGGCGATGTCCTGGAAATTGAGAATCAGGGAGAAACGATTAGTTTAGAGCGCAAGTTCGACTACAGCGAAAAATATCCGGGTTTTAGCGGCAAACACTGGCAAGTGAAAACGATGGTAGAAGCTGTTAGAGACGAGTTTGGGCTGGATTTTGACAGTTTGGACTTAGAAAGTGCGATCGCCTCTGCAACCAAACTAGAAATGCACCTATCTCAGCTAGAAAAACAGAGTTTAGGCTACGTACTCTACGCAGTTTTTGACAAATTAGTTGTCCCCAAACTAATTCAACCGACATTCATCATCGACTATCCTGTCGAAGTCAGTCCCTTAGCCAAAGGACACCGCAGCAAACCGGGATTTGTAGAACGTTTCGAGCTGTTTATTAACGGTACGGAATACTCGAATGGCTTCTCGGAATTGAACGATCCGAAAGAGCAAAGAAAGCGGTTTGAGGAACAGTTAGCACAGAAAAATGCAGGCGATGACGAAGCGCATCCCATGGATGAAGACTTTATTCAAGCTTTATCTTTGGGAATGCCTAATTGTGCGGGAATGGGCATCGGCGTAGACAGATTGGTGATGCTTTTAACTAATACTCAAAGCATCCGCGATGCGGTGATGTTCCCGACAATGCGGCCTGTTAAAGATTGATTGAAGTAGCTTTTTAAACCGCAGATATTTGCGGATGAACACAGATTAACGCAGATAGAATTTCATCTGTGTTAATCTGCGTTAATCTGCGGTTCAAAACATCTTCTTTCATATTAAATAGCCTTTCAAGCGAAAGATGAGGTACTATCGGGCATAGGGAATAGGGCATAGGCCTCCGTGGGCATACCTCACTTTTGTGAGAACCGCTATATCGTTTCCGGTTGCATCGGAATAATAAAATCGAGTCAGTAGTCAACAGTCAACAGTCAACAGTCAACAGTCAACAGTCAACAATTGCGGTATGAGTGCAACCGGAATTAATCTCACCGCATAAACGAACCGACAACGCCATTCATATCTTCAGTCAAAGGATTTCCCAAAGCCTTAAATTTCCACTCGCTACCTTCTCGATAAACTTCTCCCATCAACATATTTAATTTGCCTTCATAGGAAGGGTCATTTGACAAACGATAGCGAGCGATTTCTTTCCCACCTCCATCTACAGCCCTCACGTAAGCATTTTCTACCAGGCCAAAATGCTGTTTTCTTTCTTTGCCATTGTAGATATTTACACCCAAGATAATTTTATGATATTGTGCTGGCAACGAGCCGAGTTTCACCAATATTTGTTCGTCGTCACCGTCTCCCTCCCCGGTGAGATTGTCGCCGGAGTGTACAACAGTTTTGTCCTTTGATTCTAAATGAGAGTAATAAATTACATCTTCTTTGTAAGCTTTTAATTTGCCATTTTCCCCCAGCAGCAAAGCGTAGGAATCTAGGTCAAAATTTAAACCGCTGCTTCTGGCGAAAAGACCTTTTTTAACTTGCGCGACATCCCAGCCCAAAGCCATTGTCAATCGGGATAAGTCGTATTCACTTTTGCTGAGTACGATTGATTGTCCTTTTGTCAAGTTGATAGCCATTGTTTTGTGATTTTGTAAGGTTTATCGTGCAATATGGGATTGATCAAAAGACCGGGCGGTTTCAACAGTACGTCCGATTTGTTTATTCCCAAGAGATCCCTTGCAGCATCCCCCTTAAGAAAGGGGACGAAAGATAACTCTCTTGTCCCCTCCCTTTTTTAAGGGGGAGTAGGGGGCAAGCTAAGGGGGGATCGACTTTATCTGAACCGTATTGTTTTATATCGACCTTTTATCCGGCATACTTGTCTACAAAGCTTTGCAAGCCTGCATTGTAGCCTTCTCCGACTGCTTGGAACCTCCACTCGCCATCTTTCTTGTAAAGTCTGCCAAATTCCATCGCAGTTTCCCTCGAAAAATCCTCATCCAAATCGTACTTAGTGACTTCTACATTAGTCGTAGTATCATAAATCCTGATAAAAGCATTGCGAACTTGACCAAAGCCCTGTCTCCTCGATTCAGCTTCATGAATTGTCACCACAAACACAATTTCTTGAACGGCTGGATCGACTTTGGTTAAATCGACTGTAACGGTTTCATCATCGCCCAATCCTTCTCCGGTTGTGCTATCTCCCAGGTGTATTACAGAACCGTCCGGCGACTGTTTGTTATTGTAGAAAACAAAGTATTTTTCGCTGGGAATTTTGCCATCAGAACCCAACATAAACACGGAAGCATCTAAGTCAAAAGCCCCGCCTGTGTCTGAATCATTGGTATCCCATCCCAAACCAATCCCGGCATTTTTCAGCCCTGGTGCTTCTTTAGATAGATTGATTCTCCCGCCTTTTTCCAAGTTGATAGACATTCGCCCTCCTATTCACAACATCAATCTTAGTTACCGATCGCCATTATATCAATTCTCACAGGAGCTTGACAAATTGCTGCTGGTACTCATCCTCTGACATCAGTTCTCGGGTATTTTCCACCCTGTCTAAAAATACGATGCCCTCTAAATGGTCGTATTCGTGTTGAAAAATCCGGGCTACAAAGTCTGTAAGTTCTTGTCTGTGGACTTTGCCGTCTCTACAGGTGTATTCTATCTCGATCGCCCTACTTCTGGGCACCAACCCGCGAATCCCCGGAATACTCAAACAGCCTTCCCAGTCTTTGACTGTTTCTGTGGATGCAGCGAGAATCCGGGGATTAATCATCGCCGTCGGTTCCATGTGCGGTGCTTGGGGATAGCGCAGGTTGGGGCGGGATGCGACGATGAACAGCCGATCGCACTTCGCCGCTTGGGGGGCCGCAATCCCTACTCCGTTCGCCTGTTGTACGGTAAAAATCAGGTTGTCGATTAGCTGTTTAATGCGATCGTCCTTAACATTCTCCACAACTTGAGACGGTTGGCGCAGTACGGGATTTCCTAATTGAGAAATTTGCAAGATTTCAGGCATATTAATTAGTTATTGGTGTTAAGTTAAGCCTCGAAGCATTAAAAAATCTCGTTTTTATCCTCTTGCCAGATCCCCCTCGCATCCCCCGAAAGCAAGGGGGACTTTGATCAGAATCTTGTCCCCCCCGAAAGCAAGGGGGGTGCCAGGGAGATCTGGGCCTAATCGTCAAACAGCAGTCTCTGACTACGTTTGAGCTAAAACTGAAACGAATCGGTAATGAGGAATTGGTAATTAATCTTCCTTCTTCCTATCGAACTTGTTGAACTGGCAAACTCCCCGGTTTAACAGTCAAATTAACTATTTGCCCATTCCGATTAATCTCCATTTGCAACAAGCCGCCAACCTTAGCATTTTGCACGAATTCCTGAACAGCTTCCGACTGAATAATCGGCTGATTATTCAGCTTTTGAATCACATCACCAGCCCGCAAACCTGCTGCGGCTGCGGGAGAATTAGGAACCACACTCACAATCGCCACACCGCGATCGACTGCAACTCGCAGATTACTGTTAGCATTGCTGTTAATTTGCTGCTTAACCTCCGCAGTCAGCGTCGCCATTTCAATTCCCAAATAAGCGTGTTCGACTTTCCCAGTCGAAATCAGTTCCTTCGCCACCTGTTGCGCCGCCTGAATTGGAATCGCAAACCCCAATCCTTGCGCGCCTTGAATAATCGCCGTATTCATCCCAATAACTTCGCCCGAAGCATTCAGCAGCGGGCCGCCGGAATTCCCCGGATTGATTGCAGCGTCTGTTTGAATAAAACCGATCCGCTTGTCAGGTACGCCCACCTCGCTACTCGATCGCCCTGTAGCGCTAATTATCCCCGCAGTTACGGAATTGTCCAAACCCAAAGGATTGCCGATCGCGATCGCCCATTCCCCAGGCAACAGCTTATCAGAATTGCCGATCGCCACCACGGGCAGAGCATTCGCCTCAATCTTCACCACAGCAACATCCGTCACCTTATCCGCCCCCAACACCTGGCCCTGATAGCCGCGGCCGTCCCTGAGAGTTACATTTACCGTATCCGCGCCCTCTACAACGTGAGCATTCGTAAGAATCACGCCGTCAGCCCCGATCACAAAACCCGAACCAGTGCCCCGTTCAATCCCGCCCCGGCCGCCCGAATTCGGTTGTCCACCAAAAAAATCCTCCGGCGAAACACCTTGATTTCCCGGTTTTACCCGGCGCGAAGCATCTATCCGCACCACCGCCGGGCCAACTTTGGCCACCGCAGCCACAATAAAATTTACATTAGCCGTATCCCCCGACAAGGGCACAGGCGGCAAGACTTTGCTAGCTTGAGGCTTACTATTAGCAGGCACTTGCAATCTCGGTTGCAGCGCCGTTTGTCCTGAATCGCCCGAATTTGCACGTAATTGAGAAACCGACAGCCGATCGCCCAACATGGCGGCTCCGGCTCCCGTTACCAGCAGCAATATGTAAATTGCCGGTTGCTTCCAAAATTTGCCAGTAGAACTCTTCATCGCGACGTTTTAAGGCTTTCCTGCCAAATTTAAATACTTGCCTAGCAGCTCTTCGATACCTGCTATATCCACAGATCCGCAAAATTTTTGGGCGATGGCGTCCCGCCCCGCAAGCTACGGCAGACTCCCTTAAACTTTAGCATCAGAAGACTAAACTTTCTAGACTGTAGAATTAATCTCTTGAATGCCGATCGGCAAAGGTAAGCAGTGGACATTACCCTCGAAAGTCTGTGGAATCAGATACTTGAACGTCTCCAGGTACAACTGAGCAGACCTAGCTTTGAGACGTGGATCAAAACAGCCAGGGCTGAACAACTGGAAAATAACTGTTTGATCGTCAGCGCCCCCAACCCCTTTGCTCGCAATTGGTTGCAGAAATATTACGTCAAAATCATTGCCGATGCAGTTGAAGAAATTCTTGGCTATCCCGTAGAAATTTACTTGACAATTGCCGGGGGCACCGAAACAGGTGGCAGCAACGACTCCGCCATGATTTGGCCGTCCCCGATCGCCGATCGCCCCGAAAGCCACTCGCTACACCCACCTAAACCAGCCCATTTAAACCCCAAATACGTATTTTCCCGCTTTGTCGTCGGTTCCAACAACCGCATGGCTCACGCAGCATCCCTCGCCGTAGCCGAGTCTCCGGGCCGAGAATTCAATCCCCTCTTTTTGTGCGGAGGCGTTGGTTTGGGGAAAACTCATTTGATGCAGGCGATCGGTCATTATCGCTTAGAAATCGACCCCAACGCCAAAATTTTTTACGTTTCTACTGAGAAATTCACTAACGATTTAATCGCAGCTATTCGCAAAGATAGTATGCAAAGTTTCCGCGATCACTATCGCGATGCCGATGTTTTATTAATAGATGATATCCAGTTTATCGAAGGCAAAGAATACACGCAAGAAGAATTTTTTCACACTTTCAATACTTTGCACGAAGCCGGAAATCAAGTCGTTTTAGCTTCCGATCGCCCGCCGCAGCAAATCCCCCGCCTGCAAGAGCGTTTGTGTTCCAGATTTTCCATGGGATTAATTGCCGATATTCAATTGCCAGACTTAGAAACTAGGATGGCAATTTTGCAGAAAAAATCTGAATATGAAAATATGAGGCTGCCGCGAGATGTGATTGAATACATTGCTTCTAGCTATGCTTCCAATGTGCGGGAATTAGAAGGAGCTTTGATACGGGCCGTAGCATATCTTTCCATTACCGGTTTGCCGATGACAGTTGAGAATATCGCCCCAGTTTTGAATCCGCAAACTGAAACCGTACAGGCGACTCCCGATGCGGTAATTGCAGTTGTGGCCGAGGCGTTTGATGTTTCTGTGGAAGATTTGAAGGGGATTTCCCGCAGGCGAGAAATTAGCTTTGCCCGTCAAATTGGGATGTATTTAATTCGGCAACATACTGGTTTGAGTTTGCCAAAAGTTGGCGAAGTTTTCGGCGGCAAGGATCACACGACTGTGCTTTACAGTTGCGATAAAATTGCTCAGTTGCGCAACACCGATCCAACTTTAGCCCAAACTTTGCGTCAATTGAGCGATCGAATTAACGTTGTCAGCCGCAAAAGTTGAGCAGAACAAAGAAGGAAGAAGGAAGCCATGACAGGGATTCGGACTGGTGCATTTCAATGAGTATAAATATACCCGTAGGGGCGAAGCATTTCGGTAGTCAATCTCTGATTATCACTAATAAATTATGTGCCGAAATGCTTCGCCCTTGCAAAAATGAGATGCACCCAGCATTTCGGTAGTCAATCTCTGGTTATCACGAATAAATTATGTGCCGTCAGGTGCTTCGCCCTTGCCAAATAGAGATGCACCCAAGGCTGTTCTGTTGTTAGAGTTTTACAGCCTGCGGTAAAGACGCTAACCAATCTTCCCACAACTTCCCTGCTTGAACTGATAACTGTCCAGCATAACGAATGGTATCCTCTCGAAGTTTAGCGACTGTGAGATCCGGCGTTGCTCCAATTTCACACGCATGACCAATGAACCACCGCTCTAATCCTTGAGCTGTGACTTCTGGATGAAACTGCAATGCTAATCCTGCTTGTTTCCAGGAAAAAGCTTGGTTGTGGTAAATCGCGCTAGCCGCTAAATGAGTGCTATCAGTAGGCAGATCGAAGGTATCTCCATGCCAGTGGAGAACGGCTGTTTTATCTCCTGCTAAGTGAGCCAGTGCTGTTTGCTGGCCTTCTAGACTCATCTTTAGAGGAGACCATCCAATCTCTTTTTGCGATCCAGGATAGACTTTCGCCCCTAAAGCACGAGCCATCAACTGTGCCCCCAAGCAAATCCCTAGCGTAGGCAAATCGTTAGCAAGACGATATTCCAATAGATGTAACTCATCAATTAGGAATGGATAATCTTGCTCATCGTAGGCTCCAATTGGGCCTCCAAGAATCACTAGCAAATTTGTGTTGCGATCGATCTGAGTCAAATCATCCGATCCAGCTTCTAGATATCTGACTGTGTAGTTTTTGTGATGCAATGCTTCAGCTAAAGTTCCCAGATCCTCAAAGGCAATATGTCTAATGACAGTGGCGTGTTTCAAAGTAGTCACCCTCAAATCAATTCGTAATCTGCGAAAACTTGCTCAATTGTACGATCGTCGAACACTCCAGCGGCTGCAAACATTTTTAAGGTTGGATTGGCAGTTCGTCGAACAAATTTAGCAATTTGGCTGGGTACGTAAACCTCTTCTAGAATTCCTTCCGAATCGTTTGCATTAAAGCCTAAACGCCGCAGAATACTGTATTCTAATTGGCGATCGGAACCCAGAAATGCCCAGATTAGTTGTGGCAGTAATTGTCCCATTTCCTCTTGCTCATAGGATGCAAGGCTTTGCCAAAGGATGGGGAACAAGCCACGGAAATAAACGCTGTGCAACGCTTCGTCAGCCGCATGATCGCCGACAACCGCACGGACAATAGGAGAGACTTGAGGATCGTGGGGAACATTGTTAAGAACCTTTGTCACCAGAGTTTCTGAGATCGTGACAAAAAACAGTTGAATGAGATGGGGCGACAGCCGAGTTTGATGTTCAGCAATAATTTTCTCGATGAGAACGCTCCTTGACATTAAGGGAAACAACGTTACAGGCAATAAATATTTACAATTTTCAACCAGCTCCGTTTCATTTGTTACGAACGTTTACTACTATAGATGATACCGGCTCATTGGACTTATGTAATGATCCAATTCGATATATTTTGAGTGTACCAATTCTGGGATATTTCCTCAGAATGCTTGGTCTTATACCAATTTAATGTGAAGTTCCACATATCTCGATCCCCCTCGCATCCCCCTTAATAAGGGGGACTTTGATCGGAATCTTGTCCCCCCCTTATTAAGGGGGGCGCCAGGGCGATCGGATTCTACGGGGCCTCATAAAAAATTGGTCTTAGTCCTAAAAGTTTCGTTGAAAGTTCGAGATTTATTAAGTAGTCTGAACTGTAATCTTGCCCTTTGTGGCAAATTGGTACACAAAAAATATCCTAAATTGGCTCATGACATAAGTCCATTACTTAGATATGATGGCATCCATTGCACAAATTTTTCTTATGAGTTTGATAGATAGGGCCTATTTAGTTTCAATTCAAGTGGGTTTGCCTAGAAATCTAGGGACAGAAAGTGCTCTTAATCCAATGGATCGTCCTTGGTTTACTGGATTTTTTAAAGAGTCGATCGATCGCTCTGTATGGCTAGGGAAAACGAATTTAGATGGTGATGGACAAGCCGATTTACGCCATCATGGCGGATCTGAAAAAGCCGTACTTGCTTACGCGACTGAACATTATCGCGAATGGCAACGGCAATTAATGCTTCCAGAATTAGGGTATGGAGCATTTGGAGAAAACTTCACGATTGTTGGACAAACAGAGTCGTCAGTCTGTATTGGTGATACCTATGAAATTGGTGATGCTTTAGTTCAAGTTTCCCAACCCCGTCAGCCATGCTGGAAATTGTCGCGACGATGGCGCATTAAAGATCTCGCGTTGCAGGTGCAACAAAACGGTCGGACGGGCTGGTATTTTCGGGTTTTACGAGAAGGATATGTAGCACCAAATCAACTCATCACTTTAGTCGATCGCCCCTATCCACAATGGACGATCGCCCGTGCTAATGAAATCATGCATCAACATCTCAAAGATCGCGAACTGGCGACCTCCCTAGCTATATGTCCACTGCTGGCTCCCAACTGGCAACATACCTTAGCAAATCGAGCTAATCGAGGCATTAATCCCGATTCTAAACCTCGGTTGATTGGTGAAAATGAATAGGTGAATTTCGAGAAGTAAACCATCTTATATTCCATCATGCCTAAATCTAACTTTGATTTTTTGACTGAAACCGATCCCGTAGTTGCTGAGCTGATTGAGTGTGAACTTCAACGACAACAGAATCATCTAGAACTGATTGCCAGTGAAAATTTTACATCCCCTAGTGTACTAGCTGCTCAGGGATCTGTATTGACTAATAAATATGCTGAAGGACTTCCTGGTAAACGCTACTACGGAGGATGTGAGTTTATCGATAAAATTGAGCAATTGGCAATTAATCGGGCTAAACAACTCTTTGATGCAGCATATGCAAATGTTCAACCGCATTCAGGTTCACAAGCCAATTTTGCGGTTTTCTCAGCTTTGTTAAAACCAGGAGATACTATTCTCAGCCTCGATTTATCTCACGGTGGACATCTGACTCACGGTTCACCCGTCAATCTTTCCGGGCAATTGTTTTGTACTGTTCATTATGGCGTTAATCCTGAAACAGAAATGCTGGATTATCAGCAGATTCGTGAACTTGCTCATCAGCATAAACCGCAACTGATTATTTGTGGGTATACGGCTTATCCCCGCCAAATTGACTTTAAGCAGTTTCGATCGATCGCCAATGAAGTCAATGCTTACTTGCTAGCGGATATGTCTCATATCGCTGGATTGGTTGCCACCGGCTATCATCCCAGTCCAGTTGCCTATTGCGACGTTGTGACGACAACCACCCATAAAACCCTGCGCGGCCCTAGAGGAGGTCTGATTCTTAGTCGCGATCCAGAGTTGGGTAAACAACTCGATCGAGCGGTATTTCCGGGTACTCAGGGAGGCCCATTAGAACATATAATTGCTGCAAAGGCGATCGCCTTCGCTGAAGCTCTCCAGCCCGAATTTAAGGACTATATTCGACAGGTAGTTGCGAATGCTCAAGTTCTAGCCGATCGACTCCAAGCACAGGGAATCAGAATAGTGAGTGGTGGCACTGATAATCATCTTTTGCTTATTGACCTGCGTCCACTGAAACTGACAGGAAAACAAGCCGATCGACTGCTAAGTAATATTAACATTACTGTCAACAAAAACACCATTCCCTTTGACATCCAGCTACCGTGGGTTACAAGTGGCATCCGGTTAGGCTCTCCAGCGCTCACAACTCGTGGTATGAGCAGCATCGAGTTTGCAGAGATTGGAGAAATTATTAGTGTATGTCTTTTGAATCCCAGCGATCTTGCGATCGCCCAACAGTGTCGTCAGCGCATCGCGCAACTGTGTGAAGCTTTCCCACTCTATCCTCATCTCAATCAGAAGCCATTGTTCCTTGCCTCTGGTGCTTGCTAAGCAACTTTTACTCTGATCTATGAACACTGTGCTCATTTTTGATTTAGTTGGAACATTTGCCTTTGCAGCGGTAGGAGTTATTGCTGGATTACTCAAAGGGATTGATCTTTTAGGTGCATTTCTCTTGGGCTGTGTTACAGGACTTGGAGGAGGAATTATTCGAGATCTGATTTTGGATATTCCGGTTGCAGCCTTCTATAATTCTTGGTATTTACCTATGGTTTTTCTGGCAACAATGATGACGTTCTTATTTTCCACGTTTTTTATTTTGAATTATCAATTTCTGCTCATTTTGGATGCTTTAGGATTGGGAATATTCGCTGCAATTGGAACAGAAAAAGCAATTCAAAGCGAGACAACTTTGGCAGGGACTTTGCTTTTAGGGATGGTTAGCGCAGCAGGGGGTGGAATGTTAAAGGATATGTTGCTGGGAGAGATACCGTCAGTATTATGCAAAGAAATTTACATGACAAGTGCTTTAGCTGGTTCATTTGTATTTTGTTTGCTCCATTCGTTACTTCCACTTAATATCAATTTTTTATTTAGTGTGTTGACAACGATTTTTATACGTCTTTTTTTTTAAAAATGGGAGTGAATTTACCATTTAGATTTTTGCAAATTAAGTGATGTTTATCCAATAATTGAGTAATTAACTTTAATTGGCATCGGAACATTTAGTTGATTGATTAGAAATGAAAGTCAAATCTTGTGCATCGATTAATACCTTATCTAAAGAGGAAGTTTTGGAACAGGACAATTTAGACAATTACTTGATGACGACCTACCGCCGTTATCCGATTACTCTAGAACGTGGTGCTGGCTGTTGGGTCTGGGATGTTGAAGGGCGCCAATATCTGGATTTTGCAGCAGGTATTGCTACGTGCAGCTTAGGACACGCCAACCCTTTAATGATAGAAGCAGTAACACAACAGATTCAAAAGTTACATCAGGTATCGAATTTATACCACATTCCATTGCAGGGAAAGTTGGCAAAATGGCTAGTCGAACATTCTTGTTGCGATCGCGTTTTCTTTTCTAATTCTGGAGGAGAAGCCAATGAAACTGCTATAAAGTTAGCACGTAAATATGCTAAGACTATTCATCAGATTGAAAACCCTATTATTATTACAGCCCACAACAGTTTTCACGGACGCACGTTAGCTACTTTAACGGCAACTGGTCAGGGAAAATACCAAAAGGATTTTACCCCTTTAGTACCGGGATTTTACTATGTTCCCTACAACAATATTGCTGCGCTAGATCAAGCAATTAACGATCTTAATCAAGACGAGCCTTGTATCGCAGCAATTATGCTGGAACCCTTGCAAGGAGAGGGGGGTGTTCATCCTGGTGACTTATCTTATTTTCAGTATGTTCGACAACGTTGTGATGATTTAGGTATCCTCTTAGTCCTGGATGAGATTCAGACTGGGATAGGTCGTTCTGGAACGTTTTGGGGATATCAACATCTCGGTGTTGAACCAGATATTTTGACGGTGGCAAAGGGATTAGGAGGTGGTATTCCAATCGGCGCAACGCTCTGTAAAGAATTCTGCAACGTCTTTGGGCCTGGGGATCACGGCAGCACGTTTGGTGGAAATCCGCTTGCCTGTGCGGTTGCTCTAACAGTAGGTCAAACACTCTTGGCGGACAATCTACTGAGTAATGTGCAGCAGCGCGGAGAGCAGCTAAGAAATGGCTTGAAGCAAATTGGCGATCGCTATCCGCAATATATTCAAGATCTGCGTGGCTGGGGACTTTTAAATGGACTTATCCTTAAGCCAAACAGCACACTCACTCCAACTGATATTGTTCAAGCAACATTGAATAAAGGCTTACTGTTGATTACTACTAATCTTCATGCAATTCGTTTTGTTCCGCCTCTAATTGTAACTGCTGAAGAAGTCTCTCAAGCACTGCTGGTAATTGAGCGTATTTTTGCCTCACTTAGTTCAACCTAAGATATTGCACCATTCTCGCTTAACGGGATCTCCGGCCAGTTCCACAATCAAGCTGATTAAACTCATCTGGAGGCGGAAATTATTAATTTCCTCAGTCCAGGGGACTCTGTGCTAGATTGATTTGTCTAATGTCACGATCTAATTAGTGGCTATTTTTATGTACCAATATGCTGCATATCGATTTAGATAAAACCTCTAAACATCTTCCGTATTACCTACAAATATTGGAGCAGATTCGCAATGCGATCGCGTCAGGTACACTAGCGGCAGGTACACAGCTACCTCCCAGTCGTCAACTGGCGATCGAATTGGCAATTGCTCGTCGAACAGTTGTTCTAGCGTATGAAGAACTGTGTGCACAAGGGTACTGCACAGGCAAAGTAGGACATGGTATAGCATTTTTTACAAAGATGAGGTACAATAACAGCAGTGAGTAAACCAATTCCAAAGATCCGATAATGTAACTTGATTGAAGGCAAACTAAGAGTGCTTTTGCTAATTCTCGATAATTAGTCGTCTTGATAGAACGGAGAATGTTTTTGAGTTTTGACCATAAATTTTCAATGGGTGAGAAATCTGGCGAATAGGGCGACAAGTATATTAATTTTGCCCCTTTCTTTTTGATGGCTTTTTCTATTTCTTCTCCGGTATGAATAGTGCAATTATCCATCACTACACAAGCACCTTTCCATAATTTTGGTACTAACTTTCGGATGATAAAAGCCTCAAATGTAATTCCATCGGTTGTACCTGTTAAATTGACTGATGTTAGGACTTCATTGACCGATATAGCTCCAATTATTGAGACATTTTTTCCGCGTTTATTCGGTTTTAGTCCCTTGGCTCTTGAGCCTTTTAAAGACCGAGCATATAACCTAACCATTGCCAAGTTAACTCCAGATTCATCAATGAATATTAAGTCTTTGAAACAAAGTTCTCGGATTTTTTGCCAGAACTCATATCGCAGGCCCTGAACTCTGTCAGTGCCTTTCGCTGACGGGAAAAGTGTTTTTTTTTCAACGTCATGTTTAAGAGTTTTGCCATTCTTCCCATCGTTGCTATGCTGATGGTAAAACCAATTTTTTGGTAGAGTAAATAACGGAGTTCTTCGAGAGTTGCATCATTATTTGCTTCAATCAATTCTGCTAAAATCAACAGTTGTTCTGCATTGAGTTTGAGTTTGACTCCGCATCGCTCAGTTCGAGGAGCAATATTTTGGGTCTCGCGATACTGTTTAATCAATTTTTGGACGAAACTTAGGGCTACACAAAAACGGTTGGCTATTGCTCTTTGTGACAGCGGTTCATTATGGTACACATCCATAATTTTTTGTCTAAAATCAACAGAATAAGTTTTCATTTTTACTAATGTGTGATACTTGCTAAAATCCTTGATACTTGTGATTCGAGTGACTGCTGTGAATCCCGTCACTCCTCTGGGTCGAGCGACTGCTCCCTCGCGCTCCATTTAATTAGATTGCATAACATTTTGGGGTTTTATATTTTTCACTCCGTTCAACTCAGTTATATCATACCTCATCTTTCTGATAAATGCTATACTGTCGTTACTCAAATTCCAGTCTTACAACTAGAAGATAAGATTCGCAACACAGAGGCATTTCCGAAGTGGCTATTAACTGAAGCCTCCTATACCTTTCAAGCAGACGATCGGGATACAGACAAAATCTGCTTCACACCAAGCCTTGCTCAAGTCGATCGCCTACCACTCAAGACTATGCAGCAAACATTGAATCAGATGATTCGCCAAGCTATTCCTGAATTGAGTCATTACAAGAAAGATAATGGAGATTTAGAACTCATTCAGGCACTCTGTCAACAGGTTCTACCGACACGAGGTATTCAAGCTGAACCGAATCAAGTTTTAATTACTCATGGATCGCAGCATTCCTCTGCTCTCCTGAATCTGCTGGTTGCGCCTTATGGTGGCAGCATTAGCTATGGGACTCCCGGTTATCTAGCTATTCCTCAAAATTTCATCATGCGAGGTATGAAAGGAATTGCCTGTCCCGTAGATTCGGAAGGAGTGCGCTTAACTGAGGATGCCTATTCTGCTCGAATCCACTACGTGATGCCCGAACATCATTTTCCTCAAGGTGTAACTCTGTCGCCCAGTCGTCGATCGGCTTTGTTGCAACTGGCCCAAGCACAGGATGCCCTGATCGTTGAAGATGATTATGATAGTGAGTTTTATTACGATCGGCATCCATTACCTGCATTAAAAGCTGGAGATTGGGGAGGACGAGTCGTTTACATGGGCACCTTTTCCAAGCTATTATTTAATAGTTTACGACTAGGGTAGATTGTGGCTCATCCAGAAATTATTCGGCGCCTAGTTGATATTCGGTGGCAGTTGGATGGTGGGACGAGTTTAGTCTTGCAACGTTGGGTCGCGAAACTGTTAGAATCTGGAGCTGTGGAACGTCACCTGCGACGGATGCGAATTCATTATCGTCAGAAACGAGACTCGATCGCTACGTATTTACGAGAGTTGTTTCCAGAGTGGAGTTGGCAACTCCCAGGTGGTGGTATGCAGTTTGGGATTAAGCTTCCACCTAATCAGCCCGCAGACGAGATTGTGGATCTCGCAGCAGAACGAGGAGTGGGTTTGTGGTCAGGGGAAGCTTATTATGTGCATAAGGTAAAAGAGGTAAATTACTACTTGGTGCTTGGATATGGTGCAGTTACAGAATCTGAAATTCATCAAGCATTTCATAGACTTAAGGATTTGAGGCATTGACGGTAAACAATCATGTCCTCACTAGAATTAGCTGAATGCTTAAGTTAGGAACGGATCTCGGCTCAATACCTCGCTAGAATGTAATGTAACGATCGCCAATTGTAGGGAAACGCTACAGCGTCGTCTCCTGACTGTGGGTAATATCAAATTTGGTGGCATCGGATTTGATATTAGCTGTGGAAAAACCTGTGGACAAATCACCCTAAGTTTGTGAAAAACATTACTGATGCTTTTAACATGGACATTCTCCGATATCATCGACATCCTAAACATCCTTAACTCTCTGGCTGGAAAAACTTTTTGACGTTCGAGAGTTGGGCGATCGACCCAGAGAAACTTTTCCACAAGTTTTCCACAGGCGACAATCTGACATAAAGCTTGCTGGACAATAATTTCAGATTGGTTTTCCACAGTTTGCACAGCCCGATCGACCAGAAAATTAACTCAAAAAAGTAAAAACCTCTTCCACCGCGGCCCCCACCTCCAGAAAAGCAACCCCAGCCCGAAGCTAAAAATCCTGCGGATTGCCCACCGACTTTCTGTGATACGATTTGCTTCTGTTTCAAATCCGGTTAATTAACCTTCCTCCCATGAAATTGGTTTGCACCCAAAGTGACCTCAACGCCAACCTCTCGTTGGTAAGTCGGGCCGTTCCCTCCCGCCCGACACATCCGGTACTAGCCAACGTGCTCTTAGTCGCGGATGAGGAAAATCAGCGGGTTAGCCTCACAGCTTTCGATCTCAGTTTGGGCATTCGTACCAGCTTCGCAGCAGAAGTGACTGGCGGCGGCAGTTTTACCATACCCGCAAAATTGCTCAACGATATTGTTTCCAGACTCCCAGGCGGAGAGATTACTTTAGAAGACGAAGCCGGGGATACCGTAGCTTATCTCACTTGTAGTTCTGGCAGCTACCAAGTCAGAGGCATGGGCCCAGAAGAATTCCCAGAATTGCCCGCAATCGAAGCCGGAAAAATCCTGAAATTGCCGCCCGAAGCCTTGATAGAAGGACTCAAAGGAACTTTATTTGCGACTAGCCCCGACGAAGCAAAACAGGTACTCGCAGGCGTGCATTTAAAGGTACTAAAAGATTGCCTAGAATTTGCAGCGACAGACGGGCACAGATTGGCAGTAGTTCAAACTGCAAATGAAAAAGCCGCAGCCGAAGAAAGCGCAGAAGAATTTGAAGTAACAGTCCCCGCTAAAGCATTGCGTGAAGTAGAAAGAATGCTAGTGATGCAGCAGTGGACTGAACCTGTTACCCTGCATTTTGAACAGGGTCAAGTAGTATTTGAATGGGCCGACCAGCGGCTGACCACCCGCACCTTGGAAGGGCAATATCCCGCATACCGACAGTTGATTCCACCCTCTTTTGAGCGGCAAATTACCTTAGAAAGGCGATCGCTTTTAGCCGCAGTAGAAAGAATTGCAGTTTTTGCAGACCAAAAAAATAATATTCTCAAATGCAGCATCGACGAGGAGAATCAGGAAATCACTTTGTCGGTAGATGCCAAGGATGTCGGTAGCGGTAAAGAATCAATGCCGGCACAGATTTCGGGAGACAGCATAGATATTGCTTTCAACGTGAAATACTTAGTTGACATTTTGAAAACTGCTCAGTCTTCCGAAATTCAAATGCAATTAAACGGTGCTCTTGCTCCTGTAATTTTTCAGCCTTTGGGCGGAGTCAATGCTACATTCTTGGTGATGCCAGTTCAGCTTCGACCTTAATTGACAGTTGACAGTTGACAGTTGACAGTTGACAGTTGACCGAAGGAACAAGGAAGAGTTGACAGCCGTAGGGTGCGTGAGTTTAGTAATTCTGAATCATTATCGAAAATATCATGCTGACGCACCATTCATTCCGAGTCTGCATCAGTTATGAGATGAGACTTGAATAGCAAAATAGCTAGAATGCTACTCAAACCCAACCCCACAAAAACCATTTGTTCTTTTTAGGTATGTTGTTGCGCGAAGAGCGCTCTTCGCGCAACAACATACCTAAAAAGAACAAATGGTTTTTGTGGGGTTGGGTTTGAGTAGCATTCTAGCTATTTTGCTATTCAAGTCTCATCTCATAACTGATGCAGACTCGGAATGAATGGTGCGTCAGCATGATATTTTCGATAATGATTCAGAATTACTAAACTCACGCACCCTACGGCTGTCAACTCTTCCTTGTTCCTTCGGTCAACTGTCAACTGTCAACTGTCAACTGTCAACTGTCAATTAAGGTCGAAGCTGAACTGGCATCACCAAGAATGTAGCATTGACTCCGCCCAAAGGCTGAAAAATTACAGGAGCAAGAGCACCGTTTAATTGCATTTGAATTTCGGAAGACTGAGCAGTTTTCAAAATGTCAACTAAGTATTTCACGTTGAAAGCAATATCTATGCTGTCTCCCGAAATCTGTGCCGGCATTGATTCTTTACCGCTACCGACATCCTTGGCATCTACCGACAAAGTGATTTCCTGATTCTCCTCGTCGATGCTGCATTTGAGAATATTATTTTTTTGGTCTGCAAAAACTGCAATTCTTTCTACTGCGGCTAAAAGCGATCGCCTTTCTAAGGTAATTTGCCGCTCAAAAGAGGGTGGAATCAACTGTCGGTATGCGGGATATTGCCCTTCCAAGGTGCGGGTGGTCAGCCGCTGGTCGGCCCATTCAAATACTACTTGACCCTGTTCAAAATGCAGGGTAACAGGTTCAGTCCACTGCTGCATCACTAGCATTCTTTCTACTTCACGCAATGCTTTAGCGGGGACTGTTACTTCAAATTCTTCTGCGCTTTCTTCGGCTGCGGCTTTTTCATTTGCAGTTTGAACTACTGCCAATCTGTGCCCGTCTGTCGCTGCAAATTCTAGGCAATCTTTTAGTACCTTTAAATGCACGCCTGCGAGTACCTGTTTTGCTTCGTCGGGGCTAGTCGCAAATAAAGTTCCTTTGAGTCCTTCTATCAAGGCTTCGGGCGGCAATTTCAGGATTTTTCCGGCTTCGATTGCGGGCAATTCTGGGAATTCTTCTGGGCCCATGCCTCTGACTTGGTAGCTGCCAGAACTACAAGTGAGATAAGCTACGGTATCCCCGGCTTCGTCTTCTAAAGTAATCTCTCCGCCTGGGAGTCTGGAAACAATATCGTTGAGCAATTTTGCGGGTATGGTAAAACTGCCGCCGCCAGTCACTTCTGCTGCGAAGCTGGTACGAATGCCCAAACTGAGATCGAAAGCTGTGAGGCTAACCCGCTGATTTTCCTCATCCGCGACTAAGAGCACGTTGGCTAGTACCGGATGTGTCGGGCGGGAGGGAACGGCCCGACTTACCAACGAGAGGTTGGCGTTGAGGTCACTTTGGGTGCAAACCAATTTCATGGGAGGAAGGTTAATTAACCGGATTTGAAACAGAAGCAAATCGTATCACAGAAAGTCGGTGGGCAATCCGCAGGATTTTTAGCTTCGGGCTGGGGTTGCTTTTCTGGAGGTGGGGGCCGCGGTGGAAGAGGTTTTTACTTTTTTGAGTTAATTTTCTGGTCGATCGGGCTGTGCAAACTGTGGAAAACCAATCTGAAATTATTGTCCAGCAAGCTTTATGTCAGATTGTCGCCTGTGGAAAACTTGTGGAAAAGTTTCTCTGGGTCGATCGCCCAACTCTCGAACGTCAAAAAGTTTTTCCAGCCAGAGAGTTAAGGATGTTTAGGATGTCGATGATATCGGAGAATGTCCATGTTAAAAGCATCAGTAATGTTTTTCACAAACTTAGGGTGATTTGTCCACAGGTTTTTCCACAGCTAATATCAAATCCGATGCCACCAAATTTGATATTACCCACAGTCAGGAGACGACGCTGTAGCGTTTCCCTACAATTGGCGATCGTTACATTACATTCTAGCGAGGTATTGAGCCGAGATCCGTTCCTAACTTAAGCATTCAGCTAATTCTAGTGAGGACATGATTGTTTACCGTCAATGCCTCAAATCCTTAAGTCTATGAAATGCTTGATGAATTTCAGATTCTGTAACTGCACCATATCCAAGCACCAAGTAGTAATTTACCTCTTTTACCTTATGCACATAATAAGCTTCCCCTGACCACAAACCCACTCCTCGTTCTGCTGCGAGATCCACAATCTCGTCTGCGGGCTGATTAGGTGGAAGCTTAATCCCAAACTGCATACCACCACCTGGGAGTTGCCAACTCCACTCTGGAAACAACTCTCGTAAATACGTAGCGATCGAGTCTCGTTTCTGACGATAATGAATTCGCATCCGTCGCAGGTGACGTTCCACAGCTCCAGATTCTAACAGTTTCGCGACCCAACGTTGCAAGACTAAACTCGTCCCACCATCCAACTGCCACCGAATATCAACTAGGCGCCGAATAATTTCTGGATGAGCCACAATCTACCCTAGTCGTAAACTATTAAATAATAGCTTGGAAAAGGTGCCCATGTAAACGACTCGTCCTCCCCAATCTCCAGCTTTTAATGCAGGTAATGGATGCCGATCGTAATAAAACTCACTATCATAATCATCTTCAACGATCAGGGCATCCTGTGCTTGGGCCAGTTGCAACAAAGCCGATCGACGACTGGGCGACAGAGTTACACCTTGAGGAAAATGATGTTCGGGCATCACGTAGTGGATTCGAGCAGAATAGGCATCCTCAGTTAAGCGCACTCCTTCCGAATCTACGGGACAGGCAATTCCTTTCATACCTCGCATGATGAAATTTTGAGGAATAGCTAGATAACCGGGAGTCCCATAGCTAATGCTGCCACCATAAGGCGCAACCAGCAGATTCAGGAGAGCAGAGGAATGCTGCGATCCATGAGTAATTAAAACTTGATTCGGTTCAGCTTGAATACCTCGTGTCGGTAGAACCTGTTGACAGAGTGCCTGAATGAGTTCTAAATCTCCATTATCTTTCTTGTAATGACTCAATTCAGGAATAGCTTGGCGAATCATCTGATTCAATGTTTGCTGCATAGTCTTGAGTGGTAGGCGATCGACTTGAGCAAGGCTTGGTGTGAAGCAGATTTTGTCTGTATCCCGATCGTCTGCTTGAAAGGTATAGGAGGCTTCAGTTAATAGCCACTTCGGAAATGCCTCTGTGTTGCGAATCTTATCTTCTAGTTGTAAGACTGGAATTTGAGTAACGACAGTATAGCATTTATCAGAAAGATGAGGTATGATATAACTGAGTTGAACGGAGTGAAAAATATAAAACCCCAAAATGTTATGCAATCTAATTAAATGGAGCGCGAGGGAGCAGTCGCTCGACCCAGAGGAGTGACGGGATTCACAGCAGTCACTCGAATCACAAGTATCAAGGATTTTAGCAAGTATCACACATTAGTAAAAATGAAAACTTATTCTGTTGATTTTAGACAAAAAATTATGGATGTGTACCATAATGAACCGCTGTCACAAAGAGCAATAGCCAACCGTTTTTGTGTAGCCCTAAGTTTCGTCCAAAAATTGATTAAACAGTATCGCGAGACCCAAAATATTGCTCCTCGAACTGAGCGATGCGGAGTCAAACTCAAACTCAATGCAGAACAACTGTTGATTTTAGCAGAATTGATTGAAGCAAATAATGATGCAACTCTCGAAGAACTCCGTTATTTACTCTACCAAAAAATTGGTTTTACCATCAGCATAGCAACGATGGGAAGAATGGCAAAACTCTTAAACATGACGTTGAAAAAAAAACACTTTTCCCGTCAGCGAAAGGCACTGACAGAGTTCAGGGCCTGCGATATGAGTTCTGGCAAAAAATCCGAGAACTTTGTTTCAAAGACTTAATATTCATTGATGAATCTGGAGTTAACTTGGCAATGGTTAGGTTATATGCTCGGTCTTTAAAAGGCTCAAGAGCCAAGGGACTAAAACCGAATAAACGCGGAAAAAATGTCTCAATAATTGGAGCTATATCGGTCAATGAAGTCCTAACATCAGTCAATTTAACAGGTACAACCGATGGAATTACATTTGAGGCTTTTATCATCCGAAAGTTAGTACCAAAATTATGGAAAGGTGCTTGTGTAGTGATGGATAATTGCACTATTCATACCGGAGAAGAAATAGAAAAAGCCATCAAAAAGAAAGGGGCAAAATTAATATACTTGTCGCCCTATTCGCCAGATTTCTCACCCATTGAAAATTTATGGTCAAAACTCAAAAACATTCTCCGTTCTATCAAGACGACTAATTATCGAGAATTAGCAAAAGCACTCTTAGTTTGCCTTCAATCAAGTTACATTATCGGATCTTTGGAATTGGTTTACTCACTGCTGTTATTGTACCTCATCTTTGTAAAAAATGCTATACCATGTCCTACTTTGCCTGTGCAGTACCCTTGTGCACACAGTTCTTCATACGCTAGAACAACTGTTCGACGAGCAATTGCCAATTCGATCGCCAGTTGACGACTGGGAGGTAGCTGTGTACCTGCCGCTAGTGTACCTGACGCGATCGCATTGCGAATCTGCTCCAATATTTGTAGGTAATACGGAAGATGTTTAGAGGTTTTATCTAAATCGATATGCAGCATATTGGTACATAAAAATAGCCACTAATTAGATCGTGACATTAGACAAATCAATCTAGCACAGAGTCCCCTGGACTGAGGAAATTAATAATTTCCGCCTCCAGATGAGTTTAATCAGCTTGATTGTGGAACTGGCCGGAGATCCCGTTAAGCGAGAATGGTGCAATATCTTAGGTTGAACTAAGTGAGGCAAAAATACGCTCAATTACCAGCAGTGCTTGAGAGACTTCTTCAGCAGTTACAATTAGAGGCGGAACAAAACGAATTGCATGAAGATTAGTAGTAATCAACAGTAAGCCTTTATTCAATGTTGCTTGAACAATATCAGTTGGAGTGAGTGTGCTGTTTGGCTTAAGGATAAGTCCATTTAAAAGTCCCCAGCCACGCAGATCTTGAATATATTGCGGATAGCGATCGCCAATTTGCTTCAAGCCATTTCTTAGCTGCTCTCCGCGCTGCTGCACATTACTCAGTAGATTGTCCGCCAAGAGTGTTTGACCTACTGTTAGAGCAACCGCACAGGCAAGCGGATTTCCACCAAACGTGCTGCCGTGATCCCCAGGCCCAAAGACGTTGCAGAATTCTTTACAGAGCGTTGCGCCGATTGGAATACCACCTCCTAATCCCTTTGCCACCGTCAAAATATCTGGTTCAACACCGAGATGTTGATATCCCCAAAACGTTCCAGAACGACCTATCCCAGTCTGAATCTCATCCAGGACTAAGAGGATACCTAAATCATCACAACGTTGTCGAACATACTGAAAATAAGATAAGTCACCAGGATGAACACCCCCCTCTCCTTGCAAGGGTTCCAGCATAATTGCTGCGATACAAGGCTCGTCTTGATTAAGATCGTTAATTGCTTGATCTAGCGCAGCAATATTGTTGTAGGGAACATAGTAAAATCCCGGTACTAAAGGGGTAAAATCCTTTTGGTATTTTCCCTGACCAGTTGCCGTTAAAGTAGCTAACGTGCGTCCGTGAAAACTGTTGTGGGCTGTAATAATAATAGGGTTTTCAATCTGATGAATAGTCTTAGCATATTTACGTGCTAACTTTATAGCAGTTTCATTGGCTTCTCCTCCAGAATTAGAAAAGAAAACGCGATCGCAACAAGAATGTTCGACTAGCCATTTTGCCAACTTTCCCTGCAATGGAATGTGGTATAAATTCGATACCTGATGTAACTTTTGAATCTGTTGTGTTACTGCTTCTATCATTAAAGGGTTGGCGTGTCCTAAGCTGCACGTAGCAATACCTGCTGCAAAATCCAGATATTGGCGCCCTTCAACATCCCAGACCCAACAGCCAGCACCACGTTCTAGAGTAATCGGATAACGGCGGTAGGTCGTCATCAAGTAATTGTCTAAATTGTCCTGTTCCAAAACTTCCTCTTTAGATAAGGTATTAATCGATGCACAAGATTTGACTTTCATTTCTAATCAATCAACTAAATGTTCCGATGCCAATTAAAGTTAATTACTCAATTATTGGATAAACATCACTTAATTTGCAAAAATCTAAATGGTAAATTCACTCCCATTTTTAAAAAAAAAGACGTATAAAAATCGTTGTCAACACACTAAATAAAAAATTGATATTAAGTGGAAGTAACGAATGGAGCAAACAAAATACAAATGAACCAGCTAAAGCACTTGTCATGTAAATTTCTTTGCATAATACTGACGGTATCTCTCCCAGCAACATATCCTTTAACATTCCACCCCCTGCTGCGCTAACCATCCCTAAAAGCAAAGTCCCTGCCAAAGTTGTCTCGCTTTGAATTGCTTTTTCTGTTCCAATTGCAGCGAATATTCCCAATCCTAAAGCATCCAAAATGAGCAGAAATTGATAATTCAAAATAAAAAACGTGGAAAATAAGAACGTCATCATTGTTGCCAGAAAAACCATAGGTAAATACCAAGAATTATAGAAGGCTGCAACCGGAATATCCAAAATCAGATCTCGAATAATTCCTCCTCCAAGTCCTGTAACACAGCCCAAGAGAAATGCACCTAAAAGATCAATCCCTTTGAGTAATCCAGCAATAACTCCTACCGCTGCAAAGGCAAATGTTCCAACTAAATCAAAAATGAGCACAGTGTTCATAGATCAGAGTAAAAGTTGCTTAGCAAGCACCAGAGGCAAGGAACAATGGCTTCTGATTGAGATGAGGATAGAGTGGGAAAGCTTCACACAGTTGCGCGATGCGCTGACGACACTGTTGGGCGATCGCAAGATCGCTGGGATTCAAAAGACATACACTAATAATTTCTCCAATCTCTGCAAACTCGATGCTGCTCATACCACGAGTTGTGAGCGCTGGAGAGCCTAACCGGATGCCACTTGTAACCCACGGTAGCTGGATGTCAAAGGGAATGGTGTTTTTGTTGACAGTAATGTTAATATTACTTAGCAGTCGATCGGCTTGTTTTCCTGTCAGTTTCAGTGGACGCAGGTCAATAAGCAAAAGATGATTATCAGTGCCACCACTCACTATTCTGATTCCCTGTGCTTGGAGTCGATCGGCTAGAACTTGAGCATTCGCAACTACCTGTCGAATATAGTCCTTAAATTCGGGCTGGAGAGCTTCAGCGAAGGCGATCGCCTTTGCAGCAATTATATGTTCTAATGGGCCTCCCTGAGTACCCGGAAATACCGCTCGATCGAGTTGTTTACCCAACTCTGGATCGCGACTAAGAATCAGACCTCCTCTAGGGCCGCGCAGGGTTTTATGGGTGGTTGTCGTCACAACGTCGCAATAGGCAACTGGACTGGGATGATAGCCGGTGGCAACCAATCCAGCGATATGAGACATATCCGCTAGCAAGTAAGCATTGACTTCATTGGCGATCGATCGAAACTGCTTAAAGTCAATTTGGCGGGGATAAGCCGTATACCCACAAATAATCAGTTGCGGTTTATGCTGATGAGCAAGTTCACGAATCTGCTGATAATCCAGCATTTCTGTTTCAGGATTAACGCCATAATGAACAGTACAAAACAATTGCCCGGAAAGATTGACGGGTGAACCGTGAGTCAGATGTCCACCGTGAGATAAATCGAGGCTGAGAATAGTATCTCCTGGTTTTAACAAAGCTGAGAAAACCGCAAAATTGGCTTGTGAACCTGAATGCGGTTGAACATTTGCATATGCTGCATCAAAGAGTTGTTTAGCCCGATTAATTGCCAATTGCTCAATTTTATCGATAAACTCACATCCTCCGTAGTAGCGTTTACCAGGAAGTCCTTCAGCATATTTATTAGTCAATACAGATCCCTGAGCAGCTAGTACACTAGGGGATGTAAAATTTTCACTGGCAATCAGTTCTAGATGATTCTGTTGTCGTTGAAGTTCACACTCAATCAGCTCAGCAACTACGGGATCGGTTTCAGTCAAAAAATCAAAGTTAGATTTAGGCATGATGGAATATAAGATGGTTTACTTCTCGAAATTCACCTATTCATTTTCACCAATCAACCGAGGTTTAGAATCGGGATTAATGCCTCGATTAGCTCGATTTGCTAAGGTATGTTGCCAGTTGGGAGCCAGCAGTGGACATATAGCTAGGGAGGTCGCCAGTTCGCGATCTTTGAGATGTTGATGCATGATTTCATTAGCACGGGCGATCGTCCATTGTGGATAGGGGCGATCGACTAAAGTGATGAGTTGATTTGGTGCTACATATCCTTCTCGTAAAACCCGAAAATACCAGCCCGTCCGACCGTTTTGTTGCACCTGCAACGCGAGATCTTTAATGCGCCATCGTCGCGACAATTTCCAGCATGGCTGACGGGGTTGGGAAACTTGAACTAAAGCATCACCAATTTCATAGGTATCACCAATACAGACTGACGACTCTGTTTGTCCAACAATCGTGAAGTTTTCTCCAAATGCTCCATACCCTAATTCTGGAAGCATTAATTGCCGTTGCCATTCGCGATAATGTTCAGTCGCGTAAGCAAGTACGGCTTTTTCAGATCCGCCATGATGGCGTAAATCGGCTTGTCCATCACCATCTAAATTCGTTTTCCCTAGCCATACAGAGCGATCGATCGACTCTTTAAAAAATCCAGTAAACCAAGGACGATCCATTGGATTAAGAGCACTTTCTGTCCCTAGATTTCTAGGCAAACCCACTTGAATTGAAACTAAATAGGCCCTATCTATCAAACTCATAAGAAAAATTTGTGCAATGGATGCCATCATATCTAAGTAATGGACTTATGTCATGAGCCAATTTAGGATATTTTTTGTGTACCAATTTGCCACAAAGGGCAAGATTACAGTTCAGACTACTTAATAAATCTCGAACTTTCAACGAAACTTTTAGGACTAAGACCAATTTTTTATGAGGCCCCGTAGAATCCGATCGCCCTGGCGCCCCCCTTAATAAGGGGGGGACAAGATTCCGATCAAAGTCCCCCTTATTAAGGGGGATGCGAGGGGGATCGAGATATGTGGAACTTCACATTAAATTGGTATAAGACCAAGCATTCTGAGGAAATATCCCAGAATTGGTACACTCAAAATATATCGAATTGGATCATTACATAAGTCCAATGAGCCGGTATCATCTATAGTAGTAAACGTTCGTAACAAATGAAACGGAGCTGGTTGAAAATTGTAAATATTTATTGCCTGTAACGTTGTTTCCCTTAATGTCAAGGAGCGTTCTCATCGAGAAAATTATTGCTGAACATCAAACTCGGCTGTCGCCCCATCTCATTCAACTGTTTTTTGTCACGATCTCAGAAACTCTGGTGACAAAGGTTCTTAACAATGTTCCCCACGATCCTCAAGTCTCTCCTATTGTCCGTGCGGTTGTCGGCGATCATGCGGCTGACGAAGCGTTGCACAGCGTTTATTTCCGTGGCTTGTTCCCCATCCTTTGGCAAAGCCTTGCATCCTATGAGCAAGAGGAAATGGGACAATTACTGCCACAACTAATCTGGGCATTTCTGGGTTCCGATCGCCAATTAGAATACAGTATTCTGCGGCGTTTAGGCTTTAATGCAAACGATTCGGAAGGAATTCTAGAAGAGGTTTACGTACCCAGCCAAATTGCTAAATTTGTTCGACGAACTGCCAATCCAACCTTAAAAATGTTTGCAGCCGCTGGAGTGTTCGACGATCGTACAATTGAGCAAGTTTTCGCAGATTACGAATTGATTTGAGGGTGACTACTTTGAAACACGCCACTGTCATTAGACATATTGCCTTTGAGGATCTGGGAACTTTAGCTGAAGCATTGCATCACAAAAACTACACAGTCAGATATCTAGAAGCTGGATCGGATGATTTGACTCAGATCGATCGCAACACAAATTTGCTAGTGATTCTTGGAGGCCCAATTGGAGCCTACGATGAGCAAGATTATCCATTCCTAATTGATGAGTTACATCTATTGGAATATCGTCTTGCTAACGATTTGCCTACGCTAGGGATTTGCTTGGGGGCACAGTTGATGGCTCGTGCTTTAGGGGCGAAAGTCTATCCTGGATCGCAAAAAGAGATTGGATGGTCTCCTCTAAAGATGAGTCTAGAAGGCCAGCAAACAGCACTGGCTCACTTAGCAGGAGATAAAACAGCCGTTCTCCACTGGCATGGAGATACCTTCGATCTGCCTACTGATAGCACTCATTTAGCGGCTAGCGCGATTTACCACAACCAAGCTTTTTCCTGGAAACAAGCAGGATTAGCATTGCAGTTTCATCCAGAAGTCACAGCTCAAGGATTAGAGCGGTGGTTCATTGGTCATGCGTGTGAAATTGGAGCAACGCCGGATCTCACAGTCGCTAAACTTCGAGAGGATACCATTCGTTATGCTGGACAGTTATCAGTTCAAGCAGGGAAGTTGTGGGAAGATTGGTTAGCGTCTTTACCGCAGGCTGTAAAACTCTAACAACAGAACAGCCTTGGGTGCATCTCTATTTGGCAAGGGCGAAGCACCTGACGGCACATAATTTATTCGTGATAACCAGAGATTGACTACCGAAATGCTGGGTGCATCTCATTTTTGCAAGGGCGAAGCATTTCGGCACATAATTTATTAGTGATAATCAGAGATTGACTACCGAAATGCTTCGCCCCTACGGGTATATTTATACTCATTGAAATGCACCAGTCCGAATCCCTGTCATGGCTTCCTTCTTCCTTCTTTGTTCTGCTCAACTTTTGCGGCTGACAACGTTAATTCGATCGCTCAATTGACGCAAAGTTTGGGCTAAAGTTGGATCGGTGTTGCGCAACTGAGCAATTTTATCGCAACTGTAAAGCACAGTCGTGTGATCCTTGCCGCCGAAAACTTCGCCAACTTTTGGCAAACTCAAACCAGTATGTTGCCGAATTAAATACATCCCAATTTGACGGGCAAAGCTAATTTCTCGCCTGCGGGAAATCCCCTTCAAATCTTCCACAGAAACATCAAACGCCTCGGCCACAACTGCAATTACCGCATCGGGAGTCGCCTGTACGGTTTCAGTTTGCGGATTCAAAACTGGGGCGATATTCTCAACTGTCATCGGCAAACCGGTAATGGAAAGATATGCTACGGCCCGTATCAAAGCTCCTTCTAATTCCCGCACATTGGAAGCATAGCTAGAAGCAATGTATTCAATCACATCTCGCGGCAGCCTCATATTTTCATATTCAGATTTTTTCTGCAAAATTGCCATCCTAGTTTCTAAGTCTGGCAATTGAATATCGGCAATTAATCCCATGGAAAATCTGGAACACAAACGCTCTTGCAGGCGGGGGATTTGCTGCGGCGGGCGATCGGAAGCTAAAACGACTTGATTTCCGGCTTCGTGCAAAGTATTGAAAGTGTGAAAAAATTCTTCTTGCGTGTATTCTTTGCCTTCGATAAACTGGATATCATCTATTAATAAAACATCGGCATCGCGATAGTGATCGCGGAAACTTTGCATACTATCTTTGCGAATAGCTGCGATTAAATCGTTAGTGAATTTCTCAGTAGAAACGTAAAAAATTTTGGCGTTGGGGTCGATTTCTAAGCGATAATGACCGATCGCCTGCATCAAATGAGTTTTCCCCAAACCAACGCCTCCGCACAAAAAGAGGGGATTGAATTCTCGGCCCGGAGACTCGGCTACGGCGAGGGATGCTGCGTGAGCCATGCGGTTGTTGGAACCGACGACAAAGCGGGAAAATACGTATTTGGGGTTTAAATGGGCTGGTTTAGGTGGGTGTAGCGAGTGGCTTTCGGGGCGATCGGCGATCGGGGACGGCCAAATCATGGCGGAGTCGTTGCTGCCACCTGTTTCGGTGCCCCCGGCAATTGTCAAGTAAATTTCTACGGGATAGCCAAGAATTTCTTCAACTGCATCGGCAATGATTTTGACGTAATATTTCTGCAACCAATTGCGAGCAAAGGGGTTGGGGGCGCTGACGATCAAACAGTTATTTTCCAGTTGTTCAGCCCTGGCTGTTTTGATCCACGTCTCAAAGCTAGGTCTGCTCAGTTGTACCTGGAGACGTTCAAGTATCTGATTCCACAGACTTTCGAGGGTAATGTCCACTGCTTACCTTTGCCGATCGGCATTCAAGAGATTAATTCTACAGTCTAGAAAGTTTAGTCTTCTGATGCTAAAGTTTAAGGGAGTCTGCCGTAGCTTGCGGGGCGGGACGCCATCGCCCAAAAATTTTGCGGATCTGTGGATATAGCAGGTATCGAAGAGCTGCTAGGCAAGTATTTAAATTTGGCAGGAAAGCCTTAAAACGTCGCGATGAAGAGTTCTACTGGCAAATTTTGGAAGCAACCGGCAATTTACATATTGCTGCTGGTAACGGGAGCCGGAGCCGCCATGTTGGGCGATCGGCTGTCGGTTTCTCAATTACGTGCAAATTCGGGCGATTCAGGACAAACGGCGCTGCAACCGAGATTGCAAGTGCCTGCTAATAGTAAGCCTCAAGCTAGCAAAGTCTTGCCGCCTGTGCCCTTGTCGGGGGATACGGCTAATGTAAATTTTATTGTGGCTGCGGTGGCCAAAGTTGGCCCGGCGGTGGTGCGGATAGATGCTTCGCGCCGGGTAAAACCGGGAAATCAAGGTGTTTCGCCGGAGGATTTTTTTGGTGGACAACCGAATTCGGGCGGCCGGGGCGGGATTGAACGGGGCACTGGTTCGGGTTTTGTGATCGGGGCTGACGGCGTGATTCTTACGAATGCTCACGTTGTAGAGGGCGCGGATACGGTAAATGTAACTCTCAGGGACGGCCGCGGCTATCAGGGCCAGGTGTTGGGGGCGGATAAGGTGACGGATGTTGCTGTGGTGAAGATTGAGGCGAATGCTCTGCCCGTGGTGGCGATCGGCAATTCTGATAAGCTGTTGCCTGGGGAATGGGCGATCGCGATCGGCAATCCTTTGGGTTTGGACAATTCCGTAACTGCGGGGATAATTAGCGCTACAGGGCGATCGAGTAGCGAGGTGGGCGTACCTGACAAGCGGATCGGTTTTATTCAAACAGACGCTGCAATCAATCCGGGGAATTCCGGCGGCCCGCTGCTGAATGCTTCGGGCGAAGTTATTGGGATGAATACGGCGATTATTCAAGGCGCGCAAGGATTGGGGTTTGCGATTCCAATTCAGGCGGCGCAACAGGTGGCGAAGGAACTGATTTCGACTGGGAAAGTCGAACACGCTTATTTGGGAATTGAAATGGCGACGCTGACTGCGGAGGTTAAGCAGCAAATTAACAGCAATGCTAACAGTAATCTGCGAGTTGCAGTCGATCGCGGTGTGGCGATTGTGAGTGTGGTTCCTAATTCTCCCGCAGCCGCAGCAGGTTTGCGGGCTGGTGATGTGATTCAAAAGCTGAATAATCAGCCGATTATTCAGTCGGAAGCTGTTCAGGAATTCGTGCAAAATGCTAAGGTTGGCGGCTTGTTGCAAATGGAGATTAATCGGAATGGGCAAATAGTTAATTTGACTGTTAAACCGGGGAGTTTGCCAGTTCAACAAGTTCGATAGGAAGAAGGAAGATTAATTACCAATTCCTCATTACCGATTCGTTTCAGTTTTAGCTCAAACGTAGTCAGAGACTGCTGTTTGACGATTAGGCCCAGATCTCCCTGGCACCCCCCTTGCTTTCGGGGGGGACAAGATTCTGATCAAAGTCCCCCTTGCTTTCGGGGGATGCGAGGGGGATCTGGCAAGAGGATAAAAACGAGATTTTTTAATGCTTCGAGGCTTAACTTAACACCAATAACTAATTAATATGCCTGAAATCTTGCAAATTTCTCAATTAGGAAATCCCGTACTGCGCCAACCGTCTCAAGTTGTGGAGAATGTTAAGGACGATCGCATTAAACAGCTAATCGACAACCTGATTTTTACCGTACAACAGGCGAACGGAGTAGGGATTGCGGCCCCCCAAGCGGCGAAGTGCGATCGGCTGTTCATCGTCGCATCCCGCCCCAACCTGCGCTATCCCCAAGCACCGCACATGGAACCGACGGCGATGATTAATCCCCGGATTCTCGCTGCATCCACAGAAACAGTCAAAGACTGGGAAGGCTGTTTGAGTATTCCGGGGATTCGCGGGTTGGTGCCCAGAAGTAGGGCGATCGAGATAGAATACACCTGTAGAGACGGCAAAGTCCACAGACAAGAACTTACAGACTTTGTAGCCCGGATTTTTCAACACGAATACGACCATTTAGAGGGCATCGTATTTTTAGACAGGGTGGAAAATACCCGAGAACTGATGTCAGAGGATGAGTACCAGCAGCAATTTGTCAAGCTCCTGTGAGAATTGATATAATGGCGATCGGTAACTAAGATTGATGTTGTGAATAGGAGGGCGAATGTCTATCAACTTGGAAAAAGGCGGGAGAATCAATCTATCTAAAGAAGCACCAGGGCTGAAAAATGCCGGGATTGGTTTGGGATGGGATACCAATGATTCAGACACAGGCGGGGCTTTTGACTTAGATGCTTCCGTGTTTATGTTGGGTTCTGATGGCAAAATTCCCAGCGAAAAATACTTTGTTTTCTACAATAACAAACAGTCGCCGGACGGTTCTGTAATACACCTGGGAGATAGCACAACCGGAGAAGGATTGGGCGATGATGAAACCGTTACAGTCGATTTAACCAAAGTCGATCCAGCCGTTCAAGAAATTGTGTTTGTGGTGACAATTCATGAAGCTGAATCGAGGAGACAGGGCTTTGGTCAAGTTCGCAATGCTTTTATCAGGATTTATGATACTACGACTAATGTAGAAGTCACTAAGTACGATTTGGATGAGGATTTTTCGAGGGAAACTGCGATGGAATTTGGCAGACTTTACAAGAAAGATGGCGAGTGGAGGTTCCAAGCAGTCGGAGAAGGCTACAATGCAGGCTTGCAAAGCTTTGTAGACAAGTATGCCGGATAAAAGGTCGATATAAAACAATACGGTTCAGATAAAGTCGATCCCCCCTTAGCTTGCCCCCTACTCCCCCTTAAAAAAGGGAGGGGACAAGAGAGTTATCTTTCGTCCCCTTTCTTAAGGGGGATGCTGCAAGGGATCTCTTGGGAATAAACAAATCGGACGTACTGTTGAAACCGCCCGGTCTTTTGATCAATCCCATATTGCACGATAAACCTTACAAAATCACAAAACAATGGCTATCAACTTGACAAAAGGACAATCAATCGTACTCAGCAAAAGTGAATACGACTTATCCCGATTGACAATGGCTTTGGGCTGGGATGTCGCGCAAGTTAAAAAAGGTCTTTTCGCCAGAAGCAGCGGTTTAAATTTTGACCTAGATTCCTACGCTTTGCTGCTGGGGGAAAATGGCAAATTAAAAGCTTACAAAGAAGATGTAATTTATTACTCTCATTTAGAATCAAAGGACAAAACTGTTGTACACTCCGGCGACAATCTCACCGGGGAGGGAGACGGTGACGACGAACAAATATTGGTGAAACTCGGCTCGTTGCCAGCACAATATCATAAAATTATCTTGGGTGTAAATATCTACAATGGCAAAGAAAGAAAACAGCATTTTGGCCTGGTAGAAAATGCTTACGTGAGGGCTGTAGATGGAGGTGGGAAAGAAATCGCTCGCTATCGTTTGTCAAATGACCCTTCCTATGAAGGCAAATTAAATATGTTGATGGGAGAAGTTTATCGAGAAGGTAGCGAGTGGAAATTTAAGGCTTTGGGAAATCCTTTGACTGAAGATATGAATGGCGTTGTCGGTTCGTTTATGCGGTGAGATTAATTCCGGTTGCACTCATACCGCAATTGTTGACTGTTGACTGTTGACTGTTGACTGTTGACTGTTGACTACTGACTCGATTTTATTATTCCGATGCAACCGGAAACGATATAGCGGTTCTCACAAAAGTGAGGTATGCCCACGGAGGCCTATGCCCTATTCCCTATGCCCGATAGTACCTCATCTTTCGCTTGAAAGGCTATTTAATATGAAAGAAGATGTTTTGAACCGCAGATTAACGCAGATTAACACAGATGAAATTCTATCTGCGTTAATCTGTGTTCATCCGCAAATATCTGCGGTTTAAAAAGCTACTTCAATCAATCTTTAACAGGCCGCATTGTCGGGAACATCACCGCATCGCGGATGCTTTGAGTATTAGTTAAAAGCATCACCAATCTGTCTACGCCGATGCCCATTCCCGCACAATTAGGCATTCCCAAAGATAAAGCTTGAATAAAGTCTTCATCCATGGGATGCGCTTCGTCATCGCCTGCATTTTTCTGTGCTAACTGTTCCTCAAACCGCTTTCTTTGCTCTTTCGGATCGTTCAATTCCGAGAAGCCATTCGAGTATTCCGTACCGTTAATAAACAGCTCGAAACGTTCTACAAATCCCGGTTTGCTGCGGTGTCCTTTGGCTAAGGGACTGACTTCGACAGGATAGTCGATGATGAATGTCGGTTGAATTAGTTTGGGGACAACTAATTTGTCAAAAACTGCGTAGAGTACGTAGCCTAAACTCTGTTTTTCTAGCTGAGATAGGTGCATTTCTAGTTTGGTTGCAGAGGCGATCGCACTTTCTAAGTCCAAACTGTCAAAATCCAGCCCAAACTCGTCTCTAACAGCTTCTACCATCGTTTTCACTTGCCAGTGTTTGCCGCTAAAACCCGGATATTTTTCGCTGTAGTCGAACTTGCGCTCTAAACTAATCGTTTCTCCCTGATTCTCAATTTCCAGGACATCGCCAAAGACAGCCGCCGCCGCGAAACACATCACATCTTCGACAACTCCTAAAATGTCGAAAACATCAGCATAAGCTTGGTAAACTTCTAAAGAGGTAAACTCGGGATTGTGAGTGCTATCAATACCTTCATTTCTAAAGGCTTTTCCTAGTTCAAATACT
>JANYGO010000232.1 GCA_025362325.1 Cyanobacteriota bacterium
CCCAACTTGCGAGCATCCTCAAACGGACAATCAGCCTCCAAACCGCTATCTAAAATCTTTTTGCAAATAGCCTCTTTCAGCAGATAGTTTTTTTCCGCATCCTCGCGATATTCGGCAATCAAATCGCGCAAAGCCAGCAATTCTTTGTATAAGCCAGCGCGACCGTATGGCGGCACGTTGTGAGAAATCAAAACACCGTAACCGCGCCGTTTTGCTAACATCGATTCTGATGGATTGTTAGCGGCGTAGATATAAAGATTCGGCAAACTTCCCAACAAAATATCCGACCAAGAATAGCCCGTATTTCCCAGGGGAGATCCGGGCAACCATTCGACAGTCCCGTGCATCCCGAAATGCACCACAGCATCAGCTTGATAATCATTTTGCAGCCACTTGTAAAAAGCGGCGTATTGTGGGTGAGGTGTCAAATCGCGATCGAACATCAAGCGCATCGGATCGCCCGAAATTCCCAGGGGCGGCTGCAAACCAATCCAAATATTTCCCAGTTGAATGCCGCCGATTTGGAACTCGTCACCGTCGGTTTTAATGCCCGTACCAGTTAAAGATTTCCACTGTTTTTTGATACGACTTGTTAACAAGTAGCCCAGCCACTTTTCTAGAGTTTTGACATTAACAGTATTGCCGTGACTTCTCTCCACATCTGCGTTAATTCCCGTTAATCCGCCTGCATCTGCGGTGACTTCATCCGCCTCTTTTACCATGCGAATTAACTCCTCACCGTCAACCGGAATTTCTCCAACTGTATAACCTGCGTCTTGAAGTTTGTGCAGGAAATTTAGCAGGGATTTCGGTACATTTAATAAAGCCGCCGTACCCGCCGCACCGTAACCGGGAGGAAAGCCATATAAAATAATTGCAATTTTCCTTTGAGATGGCGGAGTTTGACGCAGTTTTACCCAATTGTTAATTCTACTTGTCAGGCGTTTGGCGCGATCGGGAACCAGGTAAATTTCCTCACCAACCAAACCGCCCAGGGGCACAGGGTCGATCGCGCCATCCAACTCCGGCAAAGCATACAATACCACACTTTGCAAACCTCCAATCCCCTGACGAGTCCAAGAATGGATATCCTGAATCAACAGAGGCGCGGACACACAATAAGGTACATTTTTAGCAGCCAAAATCTTTTTAGCAACTTCCACCTGACGCCCACCCTCCATCGAACCAGCAGGCCCGCCCACCAGAGGAAAGCCAATCGTAGAAACAATCGCATCAACTTCCACAGCATCTTGAGAAAGCGAAAGAGTTTCAATATTGCCTTGTTTTCGCCGCGCAGTTTCAGCAGCAGTCGTCATCCAATCCCGCACCGCGACATGGCCTTCAACGCCATTGATAAAAATCGGCAAAGGTATAATTCCCGCAGCTTCAAAATAGCGAATTAATTGAGGAATATAAGGTTGTTTGGTGATAACGTGCTTGCGGTAAAGCAAAATGCCCACAACCGGGGATTTTCCTTTCTCCAATTTTTGTGTCCAATTGGACACAAAATTTTGCCTATTTTTTGTGGAAGGGACATCTTGCCCATTTTTACCAATTTGATTACTCAGATACCAATCCAAATATTGCCGAGGCGACTCAAAAAAACCGTTATAATCAGGATGCAACAAACCCATATTAGGAGTTTCCACAGGCGGCGGAATCTCTGCAACCTTCAGCCCCAAATACTTTTGGGAAATCATCCAAAACATCGAAACAACATTATCCGCACCGCCCGCATTCCAGTAACCGTAAATAATCAGCCAGTTGCGTAAATCTTGGACTTTTTGTACTGGCACGTATTTTAATAATTTCGGCCCCACCTTCAAAAAACTGATGTAACCAGCAAGTTTATCTTCTTCTCGCCCGTTGCTAAACTTATCCAAAATAAACTTAACCGGCTTCGGCATACCTTTCGGCTTGTCGCCAATTTTAAAAGCGCCGATTTGAGTAAGACTCATCAATTCCAAAGCAGACTCAAAAACCAAGCGAATCGGAATATGTTGCACTCTTTCCCGCAGCCACATCACCGCATCGTAATCAAACAGCAAACTCCCGAAAAACACATCAGCATTAGAGAGGGCGGCGGCTACAGCTTCGGGCTCATCTGCGAGGGCGCGATCGCTAAAAACACTCACTGACAAGCCCTGACAGCCGGAAACAGCCAACTGGGCGGCTTTGCGGTACAAATCGGCATTGAAAGATTCAAACCCTGCAATTAAGACAATCCGTTTCACAGCCCAACCTCAAAATATTTACTCATTGTAGCCTGTTTTAATTAGGTGATATTATATTAGGTAGCATCCTCCGTGGGGCGGGTTTAGGTGATATTATATTAGCATTCTCTGTGGGGGCGGGGCGGGTTTAGTAGATTTTTGGTGTGTATTGGAGACCTAGGCGAACCCGCCCCTACAGTACCAATTGAAAATTATCATTGACAATTATCAATTATCAATTATCAATTATCAATTCCCGTCGCAACTCTCATAAAATCTAAAATCTAAAATCTAAAATCTAAAATGGTTCGAGTTTCTCCCGCAATAATTATTTTAGGTCAAAACAGCCTACCGATCGCCCAAACCATCTCCGCAGTCTTCCCTGGTTCCCAGATTTACGGTTTAGTCGATCGCACATCCAACACAGACATCAACTTTAGCAACTTCGGCGAAACACTGCGAGAACTATTCGCCACAGAAACCCCAATCATCGCCATCTGCGCCGCCGGAATCATCATCCGCACCCTCGCCCCGCTGCTGTCAGACAAGCGCGCCGAACCCCCAGTATTAGCCGTCGCCGAAGACGGAAGCGCCGTTGTACCATTGCTGGGAGGTTTGCACGGCGTCAACGACTTAGCCAGAGAAATTGCCGCAGCCCTCGGCGTACAACCTGCAATTACCACCACCGGAGATATCCGCTTTCGCACCGCGCTGCTGAGTCCTCCCCAAGGCTATTATTTGGCGAATCCAGAGGATGCGAAGACTTTTATTTCAAATTTGCTCGCCGGGGCGAAAGTACGCCTAGAAGGGGCTGCAAGCTGGCTTTGGGAGAGCAATTTGCCGTTAGCGCAGCCCGCCCCTACGGGGGCTACGCCAACGGAGAGGATCGCCCCCGAAGCCAAATTAACCATCCGCGTCACCGAAAAAGCAATTGTACCAACAGCCGACTGTTTAGTTTACCATCCGCAAATAGTGACATTTGCACTCACACAGCTATCGGATATCGAGCCGGAAATAGCAGTTTCCTTCGTGCAGCAAGTCTTAGAAAATGCAGATTTAGCAGCAGCTTCCGTTGCGGGATTTTTTGCTTTAAAAAATGAGATGGGAAATCCGGCGCTGGAGGCAATTAGCCAATTTTTCAAAACCCCAGTTCGTTTTTTTAATCTTCCCGAACTTGTGGAATTCGACTCAGTTAAATTAATAGAATATAATGCCTGTTTTGAAATCACAGCCGCCCAAATTGCCCTGACAGCAGCGGGTGCAAACAGTCAATTAATCGGGTACGATCGCACAAAAGCATTCAATTGCGCGATCGCACTCGCAGCAGAACCGATCGATCCAAGTGCGATCGGCATTAGTCGCGGCAAACTGGCGATCGTTGGTACGGGCCCCGGAGGTGCGCCCTGGATGTCCCCGGAAGTTAAGGAAATTTTGCGCGAGGCCACGGATTGGGTGGGTTACAAGTTCTATCTCGACTTAGCTGGAACCCTGCGGGAAGGACAAAACAGGCACGATTCCGACAACCGCGAAGAGATCGATCGCGCCCGTTTTGCCCTAGATTTAGCAGCATCCGGCAAATCCGTCGCCGTGGTTTCGTCGGGAGATCCGGGGATTTTTGCGATGGCTGCGGCGGTGTTTGAGGCGATCGACTTTGACGCTAAACCCGAATGGCAAGGCATCGACATCCGCGTAGCACCGGGTATTTCCGCCATGCAGGCGGCCGCTGCTGCGATCGGAGCACCGCTGGGCCACGATTTTTGTGTGATTTCGCTTTCGGATATTCTCAAGCCTTGGGAGGTCATAGAACAGCGGATTTCGGCGGCTGCAAAGGCTGATTTAGTTATGGCATTTTACAATCCAATCTCAAAACAGCGGATTTGGCAATTGGGAAGGGCGATCGAGATTTTGTTAGAAACTCGCGATGCGAAAACCCCAGTTGTATTGGGGCGAAACCTCGGCCGGCCGGGCCAATCCGTGCGCGTTTGTACGTTGGACGAATTTCAGCCGGAAGATGCGGATATGAGAACTTTAGTAATTGTCGGTTCGAGTCAAACTCGAATTATTCCGCGCAAATATGGAGATGTTTGGGTTTACACGCCGCGCAGGTACGATTTAAGTTTGTAGTGAGGACTTCAGTCCTCATCTTTAAGGATTAAAGTCCTTACTACGAACTTAATTGATGTCCGTGTTTGTAGTGAGGACTTCAGTCCTCAAAAAGCTTGTAGCACCTTACGAATTAGACGCTAAAAATTACCAAGATGCCATCCTCACCTTTACCAGAAAATCATTAAGAGCAATCTTTGCATTAGGATTTGACGGCAAATGACTTATAAAACTTGCCTCTTCTAATACATTAATTAGCCGATCGCGCTCCTGCTGATAAAATGCAATATCGGTATCTTCCAGCACAGACATTTCCGCACCAGCCAGCTTGCGAGCAATCAGATCGGCAATATACGGCAACTGGAACTTCTGATTAAGTTTCACCAAATTCGCCTCAACTTCCCCCGTCTGCATCAAATGAATCCCCGCCAGCAACACCCGGTAAACGTACAGCAGCGGCTTAACCCGACGCGGGTGTTGTTTCTCAAACAATCTCCATTGAGTTTGAGCAAAACCGAGATAGTGGTGGCTGTGGTGCTTGGTAATGCAGTTCGAGGCAAGATCCTTTAACTCTTCATGTTCCTTGCTACTATAAACTATAAGCGGCGAATACAGTTGCTCCAACACGTAACCGTTGCGCTTCAACAGCAACTCCAGAAACTTCTTAATATCGTGAGTGACTAAATCGAGTTCCATTTTCTCCCGAACTTCCGAAACTTCGATTGTTTCGTCTCCCGAAATCAGTCCAATAACTTTCGGTAGCGGCAAGATATGTACTCCCCGCAAGTCGAAGTCAGAATCGGGGGAAGGAAAGCCGTATAAGTGCGAGCCGCTGACAGTCGCAAACAACAGCGGATAAGGTCGATCGGAGATAATCTTGACTAATTCGGAGATGTATTCTACCATGATTTGTTATGTTATATCATGTCAGGTCAATCGCTAAGGTTCGTAGTGCGGACTATTCGATCGCAACAAGTGAGCGTATGCAAGTCCGCACTACGAACTATTCGATCGCACCTCTACGAGATTTAATCAAAAACAGATTAGCCTGCTCATAATTAGGACGTTCTGGTAACTTAGTTTCAGCAAAAGCGCGATCGAACTCTGCGTGCAAGCTCAACCGCCAGCGATTCACCTCATCCCAGGAGATTTCCTGATTGCGGATAGCCAAAAGTTGCGATCGATAATCCTGCACTCGAACGGGTACAAACCCCTCCTTGAGGACAGTAATTCCTGACAGCAACAAGCGAATTAAGTGCATCGCGTGCTTCCAACGAATTTCCCCAGTATTGCGGAGGTCTTGCTCCATCTTTTTAAACTGCGACAAAACGTAACTATTGTAAGTTTGATAAACCAGTTGCGACAGAAAGATTTCGCGAATTTCCAGCAATTCTGCTGCTACAGGAGAAAGAGTTTCTACCAAAGGCGTGTACAAACATTCAAGCACATTTGGATTAGCTTTTAGCGCCAAAACCAGAAACTTTTGCAGTTCCCAATAGCATTCCTGATTTTCCTGGTTTTCCAATTGTTCTGGAATGCCATAAAGCGACCAATGAAGTATTGCCGGCGGCAGGTAAATCCCGCGTCTGTCTGTATCAGATTGCTCGTTATCCAAACCGTAGGCTCTGGAACCAACAATGCAGCGATAAATTACAGAATCATAGAGGTTATATTCTGCGAGAAAATCTCCTCCTGACTCCAATCCTTCGCTTTGAAACTGTTTGCGGATGCTGAATTCGTGTCGCCGCAGACTAACCTGTGTTGCGTCTGGGAGTTTGACCAAATAGGCGTGGGAATTGTCTGTAGGCGATTTGACAATGACACCTACTGCGCCCTGTTTCCAAGATTGGTCGCCGCCGGGATTTTTGACCTCAATTTTGGTGACAATTTGGGTTCCTGCGGGCACGATCAGGTTGAAATTTTGAGGAAGATTGGGATTTGTCACGAGGGAACCTCCTGCGGAGACACGAGCTACATTCTATTTGTAGCATATTTGTAGTGCCAAATTTGGGTGTGGCTCGCGATCGTCTCGCACTAGCAATCCGCACCTCAACCAATAAAAAAACCGTAGGGGAAACCTACGGTAGTGGGACATAAATATTAATGTTAGGGGTGGTTAGCCCTTTTTTTGGTTAGACTCAGAAACCCGATCGGTGGATTTTGAGTGGAAACCGTTAACCGGGAATTAAGTGAGACTCCTAAATGGCTATGCCATAAGGTTTAGATTACAATCGGAGCAGCGGGATTTGAACCCACGACCCCTACTACTTTAAAGTATAAGCAAATTACTTGAAACTATTGCTAAGTAAGATTTACACGCATTCTCAATTAGGGCGATAGCTGTTTTGTCGATCGAGGGAAATTTTTATGCGAATCCGTGGCGCTTACATCATGCCCACCGCCACTAGCGAGCAACTGTCGGGTTTACTGAAGGAAGCGAACGATGGCCTGAAAACCTTGTACCAATGTCGGTCGATCGAGTACAAGAAGGACAAAAAGACGGGCTTGACAACAATGATTGTCTACAAAAACAAACAGAAGGAGTACGAGACAGTCATTTCTAGTTATTCATCACCGAGCTTAGTGAACCCGCAGATTTTAATCATGTCGAGTTTTTACAAAGAGTTGGACAAATGCACGATCGACATCGACTCACCTTTGAAAGAAGCTGACGTGAGGTTCATGGACTACTGCTACGGCTCAGGGATTCACTCGTGGGCGCGATCGAGTGTTGAAGAGTGGATTAGGGTCAACTTCCCGGTCAAATAATTGATAGACATCCAGTAAGCTACCCCGCGGAGTAGAGCCGGGGGCTTTCTGTAGCCCTAGAGTTGACAACTAAGCAACTCCGAACCTCCAATCAGGCTTACAACCGCTCCAATCTTGGCAATATTCATTGCACCATTCAAATCAGTGTCCCCAGGCCAATTGCAGTTACCACACTTGAAAACTTGGTCACTTCTCAACCCGATGTGGTTGCAGCAGTGGCAGGTTTGCGACGTGTAGGCAGGTCAAATTGCAACGACCTCAACGCCGTATTTACAAACCCTTGTATTCCAGGAAATACCGCAACTGGTAGAACGCCCAGCTATTGCTGCGTCTCCGTTCCATCTTATTGCGTGGCTGTTGATTGGTGCGCTCCCGAATGCCTGTCAAGTTTTCAATCGCCACCATAGCGCTGTTGACTTTGGCATCGACAATGATGGACTTGCTGATGTTGTGGTTGAGCCAAGCCTGATAACGTCTCTCCTTGGCCGACAGCCGTTTCAACAGCTCTCTACATCTGCGTCTAGAACGGAGGGTGCCTTTCGTGCTTTGGCGCTGGATAGACTCTCTTGCCTTGGCGTACCTGTCTCTCACTTTTTGAATCGGTTTACCGTCCCAAAATTGTCAGCAGCGGCAACCAAAGCTGAGTGCAAGAAAGTAGACCAGAGTGCGGGTGCTGCTGGAAAAAGGACTCAAGGATGTAGAAGTGTAGGGGCGATCGCCACTGCCCACACCGATCGCTTGAGTGGAAATTAACTCGTTAAAAAGCGATGGATGGAGCCCCGCTTCGCTACGGTGTTTTGGGTCTCATATCGCGTTCGTCAATTTGTCGGAGTTCCTGCACCGCAAGCTGTCGAGATTACCCGCCATTGCCCGTGCTGCGAGAATCGTGACAATAGAACATGACGAATTATATACTCGCGTAGGCGAGAACCTTTCCCCCCTGGCTGTCTGAAGGTTGGACGCTCGCTTGGCATCTCAGCGAGATAGTCGTTATTTGGTGAGTGTTCAAGTCGGACAAAGAGATCGGAACTTATTTACCAGAGGGATCGCCCAAACGTGGGAAGCAGTGCAGCCCAACAAGTATATTCGGCTGTGACTGTGACGGGGAACGAAGATATGCCTCCTCGTTATGGAAGGCACGCCAGTGTGCGCCGTGCCCCGCAGATATGGAGATTACGAGTACCGCAAAGTTGGGCGAGAAGGAATCGAAGTTGCCATCAAAATTAAAGGCTCCCAAGGGAATCCACGGCGAGAGTGGGTCAACCCAGAGCACCGATTCACGGCGATTAGTTCAGAGTCCGATGTCCATGCTAACCACAATGAAGCATTTGCATAGTGCAATTCGTCGCAAATGCAGTGCCGGTAGTCGTCGCCAGAACACTTATGCCAAAAATGTAGCTGGATTAAAACGCGCCATCACTGTTCAGCGATTGATTCATAATTGGGTTCAACCCCATCATAGTTTTGAAAAAGGGACAACTCCTGCGATGGCGATTGGTTTGTATCCTCGTCCGATTCCGCTGGTCGAATTCCTCACTACCAGAGGCTTTCATTCTCTCCCGAATTAACACTCCAGTGCCCTCAACTCCGACTTCGTTTGTAAAACACGATTTTTTCAATCTGTTGATGTTGGGGGGTATTTACTGCATAAGCCAACTTGCCTTACACCTATTAAATCGTACAAGAGAGCAACCGAAAAAAAGGTATCTCTCAATACACGTCGGAAGTTGAGCGCATTCAACCACAAGACGCTGCTACAAAAGTCAGCAGCGTCGCATCGGCCCTACTTATAAAAGTTATGGGTCAGTCTGGGCTTGAAAACAACTTTTATCCCTTAATGGGAACAATCGAATATGTCAAAAATTGTCTCAATTCACTCGTATCGAGGCGGCACCGGCAAATCTAATTCAACAGCTAATCTTGCTGTAGCTGTTGCCCGCAAAGGCTATCGAGTAGGCATAGTTGATACTGACATTCAATCCCCCGGCATTCACATCTTGTTCGACATTGACCAAGAAGAGATCAAACACACTCTGAATGACTTTCTTTGGGGTCGCTGTGCGATCGCAGATGCTGCGTGCGATGTCACCTCCGTACTCGCAGATAAAGCGACAAACGCCAGCCGCATCTACTTAGTTCCTTCCAGCGTAAAAATCAACGATATTTCTCGCATATTACGCGAGCGATTCGACGTTGAACTGCTGCTAGGAGGTTTCAAAGACTTAATCAAAAACCTCAATCTCGACTACTTATTTATTGACACTCACCCTGGTCTAAATCAAGAAACTTTAATATCGCTAACTACCTCTGATATTGTCTTGTTCGTACTCCGACCTGACCAGCAAGATTTTCAGGGTACTGCGGTAACAGTAGATGTAGCGCGCCGGCTGCGAGTCCCCAAATTGCTGTTACTCATTAATAAAGCTTTAGTAGAATACGATTTTGAGGATTTGCGGCAACAAGTCGAACAAAATTATCAAGCCCCAGTAGCTGCCATCATTCCTGAGTCCCACGATATGCTTCGACTTGCTAGCAGCGGTATTTTTTGCCTTGAATATCCCAACCATGCCATAAGTCAAGCGATCGAGAAAGTTGCCCAACAAATAGTAAGTTAATAAATCGCATAATTTAGTTTGCTTGTAAAATTTATTCAGAATATTAACGGAGTCATTTATGGTCAAACTAATTTCAGCCAAATTAAACAACTTAACATTAGCTCAAAAACTGACTATCCTGCTACTCGTCATATTTATAGGAGGAATTGTCTTGAGCGGAGTTGCTTTAGCTAGTGTCCTGAATTATAAAGCTCAAACTGAGATTAGTTCAAAAGCTTTGCTGTTGATGCAGAGCATGAACTCTGTCCGGTATTACACTAATACTGAAGTGTCACCGCAATTGGTTTCTCGCTTAAAAGCTGAGGAATTTTTACCGCAGACTGTTCCGGCTTATTCAGCAAATAAAGTTTTTGACAAGCTGCGGGCTGATGATAGTGATTACGCCGATTATTCTTACAGAGAAGCGATGCTAAATCCCACTAATATACGGGATAAAAGTGATGATTTTGAATCCCAATTAGTGGCGGATTTTCGCAACAATATAAATACCAAAGAATTGCAAGGTTTTCGTTTTTTAGGAGGTAAACAAATTTTTTACATGGCTCGTCCCATTAGCGTAACTGCATCCAGTTGCTTGAGATGTCACAGCACACCAGATATTGCACCTAAAGGCATGATCCAACTTTACGGGACAACCAATGGATTTGACTGGAAGTTGAATGAAGTTCTCGGTACTCAAATTGTTTCAGTGCCCGCCAGTCAAATTTTGCAGAAAGCTCGCCAATCGTTTGTTGTAGTTATGGGAATTGTGGCGATGGTTTTTGCGGTGACAATTTTGATGGCTAATCTGTGGCTAAAGCAATATATTATTCGACCGATTAAGAAGATAGTCTTAGTAGCAGAAGCGGTGAGTACAGGTGATATGAATGCTGATTTTGAAAAAACATCTAACGATGAAGTCGGTAGTTTGGTAGAAGCTTTTACTCGGATGAAGCTGAGTTTGGCAATGGCTATCAAAAAGTTTGAGCGCAACCGGAAAGCAACGCCAAAATCGGATAATTAATAATTGAGGTATTTGTCCTGTGAACCAACAGCAATTACGTATAAATGTTTTAGCAGACTGCGGTGCGGGTGATTCCGAAATTGCCGAACTGCTTGCTTACAACCAAAATGTTTTTGACTTTAACAGTGTCAAGCTTCCTGAAACTTTTCCCCCTATTCCTGAAGCGGGTGTTGCTGTTTGGGAGCAATACGCAGCCGCCGCCGCAACAGCGGGAGTTTATGAAGTTTTGAAAGAGCATTTAATCCAGTTTCAGTTTCCTATACTTGCAGATATTAGCGAAACAGCAGAATATCGTGCTGCTACCCGCAAAGGAAGGTTTGGAGACGAAAGTGCGATCGCCATTCCGCTAACTTTCACCGAACCCGAAAAACTTCAGATCCAATTGTATCAGACTCTTGCAGGCACTATTCCAGTATTAATAGCTGCCAACCGAGAAGATTTTATCAGATTAGTGCAAGCACTTACAAAACGTAACGAACCGCAGGCAATCCCCGATTCTATGGGAGCTTGTACGATTAGCGGCTACAACAATTGGCATCGGATCTACCAATACAAACAGCAGTGGGCTGCGCAACAAAATAAATACTCGGAGGCTGACTGGGAGGCAGAATTTAAACGCTTAATTCCTCGCAAAGAATTGTATCAAGATCGGTTGATATTGCTCAGCACGGGGCCCTACAGCAACGTGACAGCCAGCAATCTGGGATTAACAGAAACTGAGTGGCAGCAACTTTCTCTAAAAATCCGCCTCGAACACGAATCTACGCATTACTTTACTCGCCGTTTTTTCGGCTCAATGCGAAATAACATTCTCGATGAATTAATTGCTGACTACAGAGGCATTGTCGCAGCTTTGGGACACTATAGATCGGACTGGTTTTTGCATTTTATTGGTTTAGAATCATTTCCGATATATCGCATAGGCGGTAGGTTGGAAAACTATAGGGGCGAACCTGCACTGTCAGACAGTGCGTTTAAAATTCTGCAAATACTGGTGAAAAAAGCAGCCGAAAATCTCGATCGCTTTGATCAGCAATTTTCCCAACAGCAGAGAACTCCTTTAGAACAAGTTTCAGCGATGATAAATTTAACTGCCCTGACTCTAGAAGAACTAGCGGACGATTCAGCAGAATTTTTGCAAAAAGTCGTAGCACCAGCTAAGTTGGCTGTGGCAATATGAGGTTTAAAAAGCCATTTTTTGCAGCTAATTACAGCAATACACAAAACAAATAAAGGTTATGACAGAAGTTCTGATCCAACAGTTGAATAACAGCGATATTAACTGGATGATTGCCAATGGCTATCAACAACAGCTTGCTTCTAACACCGTACTGATCCGGCAGCAAAGCAGCATTGACAGCTTGTATATTGTGCTTGACGGCAATCTGACGGCTACCGTTAAAAGGAACTCAGAAAGTGTATTAGCAGGCGCTTTTTCTGCCTTGGAAGATGACAGCGATTTAGAACAAGAAATTGGTCACTTTTCTAGCGGTGACGTGCTGGGGGAAACATCTTTTCTCAATCTCAGTCCTGCCGCCACTGCGGTGAAAGCAACTGAAAAATCAACAGTTTTAGTTTTGCCGCGCCAGAAATTGCTGGGGAGATTGCGGCAAGATGCGGATTTTGCTTGTCGGTTTTATCGGGCGATCGCAATTTTACTGCAAAACCGCTGCGATCGATTAATTCAACAATTTATCCGCCGCCAGAATTTAAAAATATCGCCTTTGCAAGATATTCCCCTGCTATTTGGAGAACTCAGCGATAGCGATGTTGACTGGATTGTCAGATACAGCCGGGTGGAAGAAATTGCCGCCGACACGATGTTAATTCGGGCAAATCGGCCAGTAGATACGCTTTACCTGCTGCTGCGGGGAACTGTATCAGTTTCTTTTATCGAAAATAGCAGCAGCAGTTTCGCCAACGTTTTTTCAATGCTGGAAAATTTGGAGGAAAGCGACGAGTCGCCGGGATACGAAATTTCTCAATTAAGCAAGGGTGAAATTACTGGGGAAATGGCTTTAATTGATACTCGTTTGTCGGCTTATAGCTTTAAAGCTTTAGAAAATTTACAGGTATTGGCGATTAGTAAACAACAATTGTCGATCCAACTCCAGCAAAATCCGGCGATGGGAACTCGTTTTTTTAGAGCGATAGCTATGTTGGTTTCCGCTAGAGTACAAGCGCTGATCGGTCGCGTTGGATACGGTAGAAGCACTTATACACTTGGGGAAACTTTGTCTCAAAATTATCACTATGCTGATGAAATCGATCTGAATACAATGGACGGTCTCAGTTTAGGCGGTGCTCGATTTGATTGGATGCTGAGACGCTTGAAAATTTTGGTTTAACTCAAGTATTTTTATTGAATTTAAACAATTTCAAACATTGACAGGCGGGATGCCCGTTCCACAAGTGATAGGGTTGTTTGTAGGTAGAAGATTAGCAGATGACTGTTGATTTTTTAAAGGTTTTAAGGGCTGCGATCGCTAGAAACAACAGGAGGAATTAGAGCGTGCAAACTAAAAATAATAAACTTTTTCGTCAAGAAGCGTTAGAGCGTTTATCTTCGCCAGAAAGACTCGACCAAATGATTCAGGTGGTTAGTCCTAGAGCTTGGTTGCCTTTAAGTGCGATCGGCTTTTTAGTTGCTGCTGCTGCCGTTTGGAGTGTCGTTGGGCGAATTCCACTGACTGTAACTGGTCAAGGAGTGTTGATTCAGCCGCGCCGGATCGTGCAATTTCAAGCACCGAGTGCGGGTGGATTGTTAAACCTCAAAATCAAAGTGGGAGATACAGTAAAGCGCGGTCAGGCGATCGCCACAATTGACCAATCAGCCCTCAAGCAACAATTAGAACAAGAAAAAGCAAAATTAGCTGAACTAGAACGGCAAAAAACCGACACAAATAAGCTGCAAAAACAAGAGATATCGCAGGAATTAAACACGCTGCAAAAGCAGCAGAGAGACCTAGAAGAAAGTTTGCGCCGAGAATCAATATCGCCGCTGCTGCGCCAACAAACCCTGAATGCGATCGAGCAAAAACGCCAAAGTTTTGAAGAAAGTTTGCGCCGAGAGTCAACCGCGCCGCTGCTGCGCCAACAAACCCTCAATGCTTTAATACAAAAACGCCAAACTCTGGAAGAAAGTCTGCGCCGAGAATCGATCGTGCCGCTGCTGCGCCAGCAAACTCTCGCAGTCCTCGCAGAAAAACGTAAAAACCTCAAACAGCAACAGCAAGAAGTTAGTTCTTTAATAAAAACCCTACAGCAACGGGTTGAAGCCCACCGCGGTCTTTTTGCGGAAAAAATTATTAGCCAAGAACAGCTTTTGCAAGTCCAGCAGGAATATGTGAAATCTCAACTGCAAGTCTCAGACATCGCAACGCAACTCAAAGAAATCGACGTTCAAAAAACCACGAACGATCGCGAATATATGCAAAATCTCAATCGGATTAACGAAATCAAAAATAACATTCAAGAAATCGATATTCAAGCGACCAATACCGAACGCGAATATCAGCAAAATCTTACTAAATTAGACGGGATTAAAAACAATCTCCAACAACTAAAAATTGAGAAAACTACCGCCGAACGCGAACACCTCCAAAATCTCAACAAAATAGACGAAATTACGACAAAAATTAAAGAACTCAACAATCAAGAAACCAAGTTAGCCCAGCAAAATTTAGAAAAAACTGCCGCCCAAACAAATCAGATTCAAGAAATTAAAGGCAAGATTGCTCAATTACAGATGAAATTGGCAGGGGACAGCAACATTATCAGCCAATATAATGGCAAGATTTTAGAAGTTAGCGTCGCACCAGGTCAAATTCTCAGTCCCGGTATGCGCTTGGGGGCGATCGAAGCAGAAGATCCGGGTGCAAAAATAGTAAGTCTTGTGTATTTTGCCGACAAAGACGGCAAACAAATTAAACCGGGAATGAGCGTACAAGTTACTCCCAGCGTCGTCAAGCGAGAACGCTTCGGCGGCATTATTGGCAAAGTAACTAGCGTTTCTCCCTTCCCCGTAACGAATCAAGAAATGGCAGCAATTATTGGCAACGAAAATATCGCAAGTAGCCTATCGAAAACTTTTGAAGCGGGCGGCGGCGCACCCGTGCAAATTTTTGCTGAACTCGAAGAAGATTCAATTAATCCCAGCGGTTACAAGTGGTCTTCTTCTAAAGGGCCTGCTATAAAAATCACGTCAGGAACCACCACATCAGTCCGAGTCAAAATCGCCGAACAAACACCAATTTCTTATGTGATTCCTATTTTCAAGTCCTTGACTGGTGTTAACTAATAACTTTCAATATTCCTGGCATCGCTATACATCAAACATCATTTAGGACTAAAGTCCTTACTACGAACCTAAAAAAACTATGAACTTATCTTCCTTGATTGCAAAATTTAAGATTGAGATTGCGAAATTTAAGATCGATCGCAAATTGCGCCGCGCCCGTACACCTACAATTTTGCAAATGGAAGCAGTCGAATGCGGTGCCGCTGCTTTAGGAATAATCTTGAGCTACTGGGGTTCCACAGTACCACTAACAGAATTGCGGCGCGAGTGCGGAGTCTCCCGAGATGGCAGCAAAGCATCTAACGTGATCAAAGCAGCTAGACTTTACAACTTGAATGCTAAAGGATTCAAAAAGTCTCTTGAAGACTTGAAAACTCTGCCTACTCCCTATATTGTTTTTTGGAATTTCAACCACTTTTTAGTAGTAGAAGGGTTTACGAAAAAGCGCGTTTACCTTAACGATCCGGCGGTGGGGCCGAGAACTATCGATATCGATGAATTCGATCGCGCTTACACCGGCATTGTCCTGATTATGGAACCCGGGCCAGACTTTAAAAAAGGAGGCAAAAAACCGGGAATTGTCCCGGCATTAAGCGCTAGACTGCAAAATTCCCGGTGGGCGATCGCCTTTTGTTTGACATCCGGATTGCTGCTAACTGTTCCCCGTCTCGCAGTACCGGCTTTCAGCCAAATTTTTATCGATGAAATTCTCGTCGAAAATCGTACAGAATGGCTGAAGCCTTTGTTGTTGGTAATGCTGTTCGCGGCGGTAGTCCGAGGACTGTTGGCGAGGTTGCGGTTTGTTTACCTGCGGCGGCTGGCTGTTAAACTGTCGGTTTCGATGTCGGGACAGTTTATTTGGCACACTTTGCGCTTACCAGTTGGATTTTACGCCCAGCGGTTTACAGGCGAAATCAGCAGCCGCAGCGAACTTAATGACAAGGTTGCAGAGGTACTGTCGGGAAAACTTGCTACTACTGCGATCGACACCGTGATGATGGTTTTCTACGCTGCGATTATGCTGATGTACGATCGAGTGTTAACGGGTGTAACCATTTTCTTCGCCGCCCTCAACTTCTTAGCCCTGCAATCTTTATCCCGCAGCCGCGTCGATGCCAATACCAGACTTGCATCGGAAAGCGGCAAAGTCAGCGGAGTTGCGATCGGTGGCATCCAAGCGATCGAAACAATCAAAGCCAGCGGTTTAGAATATGACTTGTTTGCTAAGTTTGCTGGCTATTATGCCAAAATGCTCAACGCCCAGCAAGAATTGGCACTTCCGTCTCAAATTCTATCAATCTTGCCCGGATTTTTGATGGGCTTGGCCTCTACGTCTATTTTAGTTGTCGGCGGCCTGCGGGTAATGAACGGCAGCTTGAGTATGGGGATGCTGATTGCGTACCAAAGTTTAACGCAAGAATTTCTGACGCCAGTTAACAATCTTGTCGGTTTTGGCACTACGCTGCAAGAGCTAGAAGCGGATTTAAGCCGTCTTGACGATGTTTTGCAAAATCCAACCGACCCGGAAGCCGAGACGGGTAGAGGGCTGCGAAAACCTGGGGTGGGGAAGGCAGAATTAGACATTCCCTCGAATTCCCAATTGTCGATCGCCCCTGCACAAAATTCCCGAACCAACATCACCTCAGACTCGTTTCAGCTCAAGGGTTATGTCGAACTGCAAAACATCAGTTTTGGCTACAACCGGTTAGACTCTCCCTTGATTGAAAATTTGACTGTCACCGTCAAACCCGGTCAGCGGATAGCTTTGGTAGGCAGCAGCGGTTCTGGCAAGTCTACTGTTGCCAAACTTGTCACGGGGCTTTACCAGGCTTGGGAAGGCTCCATTTTGTTTGACGGCATTCCCCGCCAACAGATTCAGCGTTCGATTCTGGCTAATTCCCTGGCAATGGTTGAGCAGGAAATCTTTTTGTTTGCGGGGACTGTGCGGGAAAATCTCACTCTCTGGGACTCAACGGTGCCGGAAGCCGATTTGGTTGCCGCCGCTACGGATGCGGCGATTCACGATTTGATTCTGAATATGCCTGGAGGATATGACGCCCAACTCAGCGAAGGGGGTACCAACATGAGCGGGGGACAGCGACAGCGTTTAGAAATTGCTAGAGCTTTGGTGAGAAATCCAGCGGTATTGGTGCTCGACGAGGCAACGAGCGCCCTAGATGCTGAAACAGAGTTGATTATTGACCGCAACCTGCGCCGGCGCGGCTGTTCTTGTATTGTGGTGGCTCACCGGCTGAGTACGATTCGGGACTGCGATGAAATTATCGTCCTGGAACGGGGGAAAGTGGTTGAGAGAGGTACTCACGAGGATTTGCGCGATCGCGCGGGGGCTTATGTTCGTTTGACCAGTTCGGAGGCATCATAGGTTATGGAAGACAAAAATCCGCGATCGCCTGAAAATAATGGCACTGGGCCGGGAAAACGGAAGAATTTTTTCCCTAAAATTTCTCTTCGCGATCGTGATTCCTCGGAACCAATTTCCCAGATTCCAGATACAGTAACGGATGCTCTGACACAGCCAGTGCTTGACCTCGCCGAGGACGAGCGCCTTTCCCCGACTCCAGATACAGTAACCGATACTCCAGCACAGCCAGTGCCTGACCCCCATGAGGAAGAGTGCCTTTCCCAGACTCCAGATACAGTAACAGATGCTCCGACACAGCCAGTGCCTGACCTCGGCGAGGACGATCGCCCTTCCCGGCCGCTTTTAGTCAATCCGGCTGGGGAAGTGCGGCAAATTAAAGGCAACGAACCGCTGTTGCTGGACGATCCTGCGACGGTGTGGGCGATCGAGTCCGGCACTCTGGCGGTGTTTGCGACCGAGGTTGAGGCGGGCGAACCTGCGGGACACCGCCACTATCTGTTCAGTGTCAGCGCAGGTGAGGCTTTGTTCGGGGCTGCGCTGCGGCACGGGTGGGCTATGTTGGCTGTGGCTATCGAACAAACAGAATTGCTGCCGCTGGCGATCGCACATTTTACCGATCCCGTTGCAGCCGATCGTACAAATGTGATCGCTCTGGTAGAAACATGGGTAAAACATTTAGGAGAATTGGTAACAGCAGACTTGCCAGAAGCAGAAATCCCCAATACTTCGACTACGCTCAGTACAAGTTCCCAATCCCCAAATTCTCAATACTTGTCATTGCAAACAGGAGAGGTATTTGGGCCAGAAATCGATCGCCCTGTGTGGGTGAATCTGAGCAGCGGCACTGTCTGGTGGATGGGAATCGAGGATTTGAAACTCGATTCAACTTCGGCAATATTTCCGATCGCTCCTGGTATGTGGCTG
>JANYGO010000241.1 GCA_025362325.1 Cyanobacteriota bacterium
GAACCCAAACTTTTTCCTTTAGGCGGCTCTTTTCATCGGAGTTAGTGCAACTGCAAATCCGTTAGCCGTAAGGTATGCAGTTTTTTGGGCATCGCTGGGCTTTTTCTGCATCCCGCTCGTCGAACAGATATTGTTCATGAATTCATTTGGCAATGACATATTGAGAGAAACACTGCGTTCTTCGAGAGTGGCAACAGAAGATATCAAAAAGCTTTTCCTGCAATTGGATACGGATGGAAGTCAGTCGCTCGATCGAGCAGAAATTACGGAGTTGTTAGGGCTAATTGAAGATATGACAACAGGCGAACGCAGCTCTGAAGAAGTTAGAAGCTACGTCACTGATTATCTGTTCAACATTCTTGACAGCGATGGCAATGGCAGTGTTGATTTAGCAGAATTAGAAGAGTACGTATCAACCTATGGGTTAGTTGCCAACCTGAACGTCGTCTCTGCTGCAGCATCCCCAGTTGGAGCATAAGTGGCGACCCTGAGTTGATACTAATATGGAGCTGACAGAATTGACAAAAATTCTGTCAGCCTCAAGTTCAATAAAGGAGCAATTTATAGATTCAAATTTACTGCGCTTTGCGTCAGGCGTCTGGACAGTTGGCATACCTTAAAACTAGGAAGAGGAAAATATCCCAATGAAGTTAGACAAGTTTGTACTAGCCCAAAATATGGCATTTCTAATATCCATTCCACCAGAAAGTAATTTGGCGAAGTTACTCTCCTTTTGCTTGGCGACAAAGGTTAGAAAAAATACGACCGGAACAGACATTTTAAGGCTCACCTGTGAGCTAATGGAAAATCCATCTAATTTGCCTTATTGGACGCAGGACGTGATGGGACTCGATTTAGACTACAGTAGTGAAGAGTGGAAAGCTTTGGGAGAAATGGGCATAAAGGATGCAGAAGACTTTATGGCTACCCTGTCGCAAGAGTTGGAAAATTTGAGTTTGTAATATCTGGCCCTGGCGTCAGCAAAGAAACTCTCTTCAAACACTCTATCAAAAGCATTCATTCAGAGCCGGATAGTTAAAAAACCCTGTCTTGAGACAAGGGAGCGTCAACTTTCAATAGAGAAACAAGCATTATGTCTTTAAATGTTGAACTGTTAGAGCAAAGTTTCGAGAAAATCAAACCTCGCGCTAATGATTTCGTAGCTAGCTTCTACGAAAACCTGTTTGCAGCTCACCCGGAAGTGAAACCGCTGTTTGCCCACACTAACATGGTAGAACAACGGAAACATCTGATAGCTGCTCTGGTCTTAGTGATCCAAAATCTCCGTAAACCAGAGGTTTTAGGGGAAGCTCTGAAAACTTTAGGAGCTAAACACGTTGGATATGGGACAATTCCCCAACATTACCCAGCAGTTGGAGAAGCACTACTGACGACTTTTGAACAGTATCTCCAGCAAGATTGGACTATTGAAGTCAAACAAGCCTGGGTAGATGCCTTAACAGCAATTACCGCTCTGATGTTAAACGGTGCAGAAGAAGATTATGCACCTCTAGAAACTCTGTAAAAAGCATTAGTAAGCGCTGGACAGTCCAGAATACCCTGTCTTTATACAGGGTAGTTTCAACTTTCAATCAAGGAACAAAATTATGTCGTTAAACGTTGAAGTTTTAGAACAAAGTTTTGAGAAAATCAAACCTCGTGCTGATGAATTTGCCGCTAGCTTCTACGAAAACCTCTTCCTCGCTCACCCAGAATTTAAACCGCTCTTTGCCAATATTGCTATAGAAAAACAACAGAAGAAGCTCATAAATGCTTTGGTATTGGTAGTAGAAAATCTTCGCTCTCCCGAAGCTTTAGGGCCAGTTCTCAACGCCTTGGGAGGCAGACACATCGGCTATGGGGTAATTCCCAAATATTACGGTCCAGTTGGAGACGCACTGCTGAGTGCTTTTGAGCAGTCTCTCCAGCAAGATTGGACTCCCGAAGTAAAGCTGGCGTGGACAGATGCCTACAGAACAATTACTGCTTTGATGTTAAAAGGCGCAGGTGTAGAAACTACACCTGAAAAAGTTCAATTAGAAACTGAGATAATTTCCGATAAAAAGGTGACTATAGCAGCTAATCACCAACTAGAATCTGTTCCAGAAAAAGAGCCAAAGTTAGCCGTAGAATTACTGGAAAGCAGTTTCGATAAAATCAAACCTCGTGCTGATGAATTTACCGCTAGCTTCTACGAAAACCTATTCATCGCTCACCCTGAATTTAAACCGCTGTTTGCCAATATCGATCTAAAAATCCAAGAGAAGAAGCTCCTTAATGCTTTGGTATTGGTAGTAGAAAATCTCCGCTCTCCAGAAGCTTTAGGGCCAGTTCTCAACGCCTTGGGAGGCAGACACATCGGTTATGGAGTAATTCCAAAATATTATGGTCCAGTTGGAGACGCACTGCTGATGTCTTTTAAGCAGTATCTCCAAGAAGATTGGACTCCCGAAGTAAAGCTGGCGTGGACAAATGCCTACAGAACAATTACTGGTTTGATGTTAAAGGGCGCCGGTGCAAAATCTTCACCAAATGTTGTCCCAGATAAAAAAGATGTCACCCACAATCAGCAAAAAGAATCAAAGACACAATTACTGGACGAATCTAAGCCGATCGCGCCGCAAACCGAGCCACAGAAAAAGCCTTTAGTATCAATAATAACTGATACTTATCAGCAATTTCAGGGTAAATCATTCGTTCAGCGATCGGGTGAAGTTCTCAAAGGAAGTTTAGGAAAATTAATTGATAATTTTTGGACACAACCGGCCTGGTTAGTGGCTAGTGTTTCAGCCGTTCTGTTCATCATAATTTATGTGAACGCGGAGGAAAATTCTCTGCTGGCAGAGATTTTGGAGGGTGCTGATGCTCTCAGTCTTGTGGTTGCTTTAGTTTTATTCATTAAAGAAGCACCCGATCGCAGAAAGCAATTTCACTACCAAGCTTGGAGTACAGTTGATGCAGCGCACGGCGTAAAAGTTAGCTATGCAAGAATTCTGGCACTCCAAGATTTGAACTCAGATGGTGTTTCTCTTAGAGGTGTAGATGCTATTGGTGCAGAGTTAATAGATATTAATCTCTCTCGGGCCAATCTAAGTGAAACCAAATTGAGTGAAGCCGACCTCAGTAATGCCAATCTGAGCCACGCTAACCTCAATAATGCTAACCTCAGTCAGGCTAAATTGAGCGGTGCTAATCTCAGTCATGCCAACCTAAATTTTGCTCGCTTGAGTCAGGTTAATCTCAGTGTTGCCAATCTCAGTGGCGCTAATTTAATTTGTGCGGACTTGAGCAACGCAAATATGAGCGGCGTCAATTTGAGGGATGCTAGTTTGAGTGGTGCTAACCTGAAGAGTGCCTACCTAAGTGGTGCAAATCTCAAAGGTGCTAAAGTTAGCATTTCTGACCTGAGTGGTGCTTTGCTCGAAGGCGCTGTTATGCCTGATGGATCAAAGTATAAGTCTCTGGAAGATGGGGTCACAAACAAATAAATTGATGCCAGCTTTTTTAGGACTTTTTTGTCTGCTATTCTACTTAGAACTTTAGGTTAACAATAATGGATAGACGAACCTTACTTAAACTTTTTGGATTTGGGGCGCTGGAAATTTCGTTCGGTGTCAGTTTCCCATCAAGGGTGTCTGCTGCTGTTGGACGCGAAGTTCACTGGGGCTATATCGGAGAAAGCGGCGTGAAGAATTGGGGGAACCTGTCTCCCGAATTTCAAGTGTGCAAAACGGGAATCCAGCAATCGCCGATCGATCTGCAGGGAGCGATCGCAGCCCAAATGTCACCAATTGAAATTGATTATCAGGAAAGTCCCCTACGCATTGTCAATAACGGTCATACCATCCAAGTGAACTACGAACCGGGAAGCTCAATTAAGCTGGACGGTCAGATTTTTAACCTCGTGCAATTTCACTTCCACGACCCCAGCGAACATACCATTGAGAAAAAACCATTTGACATGGAACTGCATCTAGTGCATCGCAGCGAGGCCGGTGCATTAGCTGTGATTGGAGTGTTATTGAAGCAGGGACAGCACAATGCAGCCCTGCAACCGATCTGGGACGCATTCCCAAATCGCAACGAACCAGAGCAAGTAGTAAAGACAGTGAAAATAAATGCAGAGGAATTTTTACCAAAAGACCGAAATGTTTACCGCTACTTTGGCTCTCTGACGACGCCACCGTGCTCGCAAGGAGTGAACTGGATTGTGATGCAGCAGCCTATTGAAATCTCGCAAGATCAGATCCAGCGATTTGCTAAGTTAATATCCATTGACGCCAGACCCGTGCAACCGTTAAACAATCGCTTTGTGTTGCGATCGAGTTGAATGCCCCAGACACAATCCCCGATTTTTAAATGCACCCTGTAACTTGGGTTATTAGCGAGCGCAGCCAAATGTGTAGCGGATCGCGATCGCAACGCTGATGCCAAATCATTAAATAATTGTACTGACCCAATTCAATCGGTGGTTCGAGCACAGCAATGTTTGTATGTTGAGCAAACAACTTTGCAATTCGACGAGGTGAGGTAAAAATCAGATCGGTCTGTTGGACGATCGTAGGAACCGAGAGAAAATGTGGTAACTTCAACATCACTCGACGCTTTACGCCTAAATTTGACAACACATTATCCACATGGGTTTTAGTTGGAGTCGGGATTGCGTTTCCAGGCGTGATGAACCCGTGTGGCAAAGCAACATAAGATTCAACTGTAAGACCCGTTTGAGCGATCGGATGATCGGCGCGAACGACGCACGCATAATCTTCTACAAATAACTTTTGGGATTTAAACTCCTCAGTTTCCGGTAGATTATGAACTCCGAAACCTAGATCGATCGATCCATCTCTGAGTAAATCTAATGTCTCACCACGCCACTGATGGCATTCTAAATTCATTTGAGGAGCCTGCTGAGAAATTTCCTTCAAAACCATAGGAAGAATTAAAACCGTTGCGTAATCTGATACAGCTAGGTGGATTGTACCTTGTGCTGTTTTAGGTTCAAAAACGGTTGGTTGAATTAACTGCTCGATATTTAACAAAATTTTCTCTAGCGGTTCCAGTAGCTCGATACCGCATGGTGTAAGAAGCATTCCTTTGTTTGACCGCACAAGTAGCGGATCGTTGAACACTTGGCGCAATCGTTTAAGTGCGTGACTGGTAGCTGATTGACTCAAACCTATTTTTTCTCCAGCATTCGTGACGTTACGTTCTTGCAGCAAGGCATATAACACCACTAGAAGATTAAGGTCGAGTTGGGCTAAATCTATTTGCTGCATACACATTATTTATATCACGCATTTGACAAATAATACTCAATTGTTTACTATCTGTATGTTTCTTAAAAAGTCACCTAACCTCAGGGTAAAAATAATAGATTTTCAACCATATAGCCCTTCCTATGGAGCGCCTGCGGCTTTTCTCGCTATCTATCCCAATCTTTTATAGATAAGTGCGGTAAAGTAAACAACCGCTACTGTTTCTGGCTGCGCAGTACATTTCACTATACACTGATCTTTCGATGGACTTAAATATGAATGACAATCAACGAATTATCCAGCTAAGTGAAGTCTCTGTAAGCGATTTCCCGGCTTCTCATAACTGTAAGTATAAGTGCAATTTAGAGGTAATTTCCGAAGAGGGACAAAGGTTGTTGTCAAGGGATCTGCTGATCCGCACGCAACCCAGTTGGTTGGTGGATTTGAAAAACAAGGGAGACTGCACGATCGCAATTACCCTGCGTTACCGGGAAGGGGACATCACTCAACCTTGGCAGGATGCTGGAACAGTCACGTTTGCCACCCAGGAGTGCTTGAATGGAGAGCGCAGCGCCGAGTTAGAATTTCCGATTACAACTTGGAATCAGGCACCCCAATTAAAGCTGAAAACTCGCTTGAGCCAGAGTAGCAGTGAGGGAAGTAGCAGCAGCTTTAACATCTTGGGGAATAAGAACGCTACTCGCCGCATCCACAGCAAAGGGACTCAGACAGAGGGCGAGTCACAGGGCGAGTTCGAGATGCCTCAAAGCGTTCCTCTCTCTCCCCCAGAAGAAGTGATTGTCAAAGACAGTTGGAACAAGCTGCGGGCGTGGAAAGAATTGCAGATGGAAAAGTTCTTGAAGCGCCTGTTGCTAGAGGAACCGGAACTGGAGTATATCTTCGGGGACGCGATGAACAGCATGAATGATTTCTTCTTTGAATTGTTCGATTGCTGCATCCACCAGCTTCAGCCTGAAACTCAGAATGTGATTGGAGAACCCTTAATGGGCGTACCTCCAGAAAAAGGCGATTCGTTTGACACGGTTGAGGATTACGGTGCACTGTTTGCAGATATCGGGATGCGTCCCCAGCACTGGTTGAAGGCACGGCAGGTGTGGATGTGGATGCTACCATCAACTCCTTACCTGGAAGAGTACGATCAACAGAATTTAGCAAAAGGTGCAAACTCTGCCCTCTATCGCTTCTTCAATACCCATGTGATTGTACCGATGGTGGAGGCAGTCCGTCGCTACGAAGAAGCAATGCTTCCAGATGTGAGGCAACGCATGGCGGACTCGTTAAGCGTACTCCAACAGAATCAGCAGGAGATTGGCAAGGCATTTTTTCAAACCCTATTTGAAAAGTACCCCTTCATACTGCCTGTCTTTGGACGGACAAACATGGATTATCTGTCCTTGAACCTGTTTCAGGTCTTGGAATTCTTGGTTCACAGCTTCAACGGCGGTAGCAGAGAGCAACTAATTCAAGATATGCGTTTGTATATCTTTAATGCCATTGACACAAATGGGGGTGGAACAATCTCTATTGAGGAACTTATCGATTTCTCGCACCAGTCCGGGCTACCCTTGTCCCTAAGCGAGTTGAACGCTCTGTTTATTCGCGTAGATGTCGATGGTAGCGGCGAGATTGACTTTGAGGAATTTGAGGAGTTGATAGTCCAGGAGTTAGGCTCGCAGGTGAATAGTTTTGATGATATACCCTCCTGCGCCTATCCTGCTATACAAGACAACCTGCTGGTCATGCTTGAGAAGTACATACCAGACTTCACGACAGAGTTACGGCAAGCATGGCAGACGTTAATCGCTCGCGCTATCAATGTAATCAAGCTACCCAAGCTGAATGAGGAACGATTGCTCAAAAAAGCCAAGCAGTACCTGGAGCTAATTGCTACTGAGCAGGCATGGGAACCGGAGGACAAGGCACGACGCTGGACAGAAATTCAAGAGGAAGTACGCGCCACCGGAACCTATACCCACACATATGAAGAAGTAGCGTATGGGGCACAAGTGGCATGGCGCAATGCTTCTAAGTGTGTGGGGCGGATTCAGTGGAATAACATGGTGGTGCGCGATCGCCGCCACGTTACAGACCCTGATGAGATGTTCCGCGAACTCAAAGAACATATGCAGTACGCTACAAACGGCGGTAACCTCCAGATTACCATGACCGTCTTTCGTCCCAAACATCCCAAAGAAGGCTGGGGGCCACGTATCTGGAATTCACAATTAGCTCGTTATGCGGCATACGAGCAACCAGATGGTAGCATTCTCGGCGATCCTGCCAACCTGGACTTAACCAAAGCGATTGTGAAATTGGGCTGGCAACCGCCTGAACCCCGCACGGAATACGACATTTTACCTCTAGTGATTGAAGCTTCGGGTATGGAACCGAAGATGTACCACTTCGATCGGGATGAGATTCTGGAAGTGGAAATCGAGCATCCCACGATTCCTGAATTCAAGTCATTGGGCTTCCGTTGGTATGCCATTCCTGCGATTAGCAACTTCTCGATGCACGTTGGCGGTATCAACTACGGGTGCATTCCCTTTAATGGCTGGTACATGGGTACCGAGATTATGCGGGATTTCCTGGATGAGTACCGCTACAACAAGATGGAGGACATTGCCAAAGTTCTCAAGCTCGACACCAGTTCCGAGCAGACATTATGGCGCGATCGCGTAGCATTGGAACTCAATGTTGCCATTCTGTACTCGTTCCAAAAAGCGAAGGTAACGATGGTAGACCACCAAACCGCCTCTCGTCAATTCCTGGCCCACGACTTGCGCGAGAAGAAATTGGGGCGTGAGTGTCCGGGAGATTCGGGTTGGGTCGTACCCGCATCGGGGGGAAGTGCTTGTCCGGTCTGGCATCACCAGATGCGCGACTTCTACCTAGAGCCAGCCTATCACCATGCTGCCGATCGCTGGGCAGTCGAAGACGGTATTGACCTGGAAAAATTCATTAGCACTACTGGCGAGGACGACAACAAGCAAGACCGCATCCTCATTCTCTACGCTTCCGGGACAGGTACTGCTGAAGGCTTTGCGCGGAAAGCCAGTCGTCAACTCCAGCGATTCCGTCCAAAGGTGATGGCGCTGGATGAATACAACACGGATAGCCTGGCATCGGAGAAACTCCTACTCATCGTCACGTCCACCTTTGGCAATGGCGAAATACCTGAAAACGGCAAGAAGTTCCTGGAGTGGTTGAAGAACCAACCTGCGGGTTCCCTCGACGGTTTGAATTACTCCGTTCTGGGCATTGGCAGTACCGTTTACGACCATTTCTGCGCTGCCGGAATTTCGGTAGATAAGGCACTCGCCAAGGTGGGAGGTAACTGTATTGTGCCGCTCCACAAAGGAGATGAAATCAAGGGACAAGCCGACACCTTCAAACAATGGTTAGGACTGGTTTCCCGCGTTCTGGGTGAGGATGCTACCTCGGCCGATGCTACAGCGGCAACCGCACCTAAACTGAATGTTACGTTCTTGAGTGAGGCGGAAGCTGCAAATCTTTCACCAGTAGAAGTGAGTGGAGACAGAGGGGTCGAAGTACCTCTGGTTGCCAATACCGAACTGCTCAAAGAAGTGATTCCCGGTAGCCGTTCTACTCGCTATCTTGTCTTTGATATTTCTGGTACCGATTTGCAGTATGAAACAGGCGATCATGTTGCAGTTTATCCTTGCAATCCGCCAAAGTTGGTGAATCAGTTGTGCGATCGGCTCTGTGTAGCCCCCACCACCTACTTTACCGCTCGTTATTTAATGCCCGATGGTACAGAATTCGAGGAAAAACCTCCTGTTACCGTTCCCACAACCATCGGACAGGTTCTCTCCGAAGACCTCGATCTCGCCTTGCGCGAACCATTCAACGATTTGCTGATCTACCTGTACTCGGTAGCACAAAATCCCCAGGATAAACAACGCCTGGAAACCTGGTTGGAAATTCTCCGCCAAGGAGACGACCATCCCGACAGTATCACGCTCAAGAAAACGATCGCGGACAACTTCACGAGTGTTGTCGATTTGTTCAATGAGTTTCCTTCGGCCCAAATTACACTCGAAGCCCTGCTAGAGTTGTTGCCGAAGCAAAAGCCACGTCTCTACTCTATTTCCTCCTGTCCTCCGCTTCATCCTCAGCAGATCCAAATTACAGTAGGAGTGCTGCAAGTTAAAACGGATGCAGGTAAAACCCGTCAGGGACTTTGCTCCAACTACCTTGCCGGACTTGAAACGGGGGCAAAGGTTCGCATCAGTGTCCGCAAGTCTAGCTTCCGTCCACCCGCCGATCCGCTTGCGCCAATGCTTATGGTTGGGCCGGGTACGGGGGTAGCGCCTCTGATTGCCTTCCTCCATTATCGGGAAGCCCTATTGCAGCAGGAAACACAATTAGGTGATGCTTGCTTGTACTTCGGCTGCCGCGATGGCAGTGACTTCCTCTATGAGGAGCAACTTGCAAGCTGGCAGAATCAAGGCGTGCTGTCTAGGTTAGAAGTTGCTTTTTCGCGGATGACCGACAAGAAAGTCTATGTGCAAAACTTGATGCAAGAAAAAGCTCAAGAACTCTGGCGAATACTCAGCCATCCGCAATGCCACTACTATGTCTGTGGCGATGCCAAGATGGCAGACAATGTATTCGAGGTATTTATGGCGATCGCCAAAACGGAAGGTGGACTCTCGGACACTGACGCTGTTAATTTCTTCGACCAAATGAAGTTAGAAAAACGCTTCTTTACCGATGTTTGGGGTGTGGTGCTGAACTTCAAGGAATCTATCAAAGAGGTACAGCATGACAACTACTCGAAAGCTGAAAAATGGCTCGATCGTATGCAGGAATCTGCTGATGGTCAAGACGCCGTTCAGAAGGAATTGCAACAGCTAACTATCTAAAATTGGAATTGCAAGCTTTAGATAGGGGAGTCAGGAGGTGGAATTTATCACTTTTCTGACTCCTGATTAGTGTTTGAGTTGAGTATCAGGATAGGAGTATTATCCCTCTTTTGTCACTTCGCCGACAGTATAAAGCTATGCAACAACCAAATTCGTAAATACTCGAAATATTTGAGTCATGGGCTATGGGAGTAAATGTGTTAGAAGAACCCGCCCCTAAATTTTTAGCGACAGCGAGTTTGCGCTCCCTGAATTTTTAGCGACAGCGAGTTTGCGCTACTTGAGAGGGTCAAAAACTGCCAATGCAGGCTTAACCTTAATATGCTACTTGGTTCTTAAGCATACCCTTGCCGGGAACAATGAGCGATCGCTTTGGGTGTGTCCTTTATCTCTTCCCAATCAACTACCAAAAAGCTTAAAACTATGACTGCAGCTCAACATATCTACACCCTCTACCCTTTTATGGAGGGCAAAACACGAGCAGTGACTATACTCTCTCGGAGCGTTGATAGAGTCAGTGCAGCAAAAAGCCGTGAAGGTCGAGAAGTCCAGAAGAAATACTTTGAGCGTTATGCCACTACCATAGTGGCAGCGGCTCGATCGCGGTTGATGCCATACCCGTGCAACCGCTCAACAATCGCTTTGTGTTGCGATCGAGTTGAAGACTCCAGACAAACAAAATCCCCGACTTTTAACAAGCAAGTCGGGGTAGTTGAAAGAGAATAGACTGCCACGCTGTGTAAGTATCGAACTAGAAAACAATGAAAACTTTGGCAATATCATTTATGGAAGCTCTGGCTGGTTATGATTTTGGGAAACTCATTTTTAGTGGAAACATCTCGATATTCCACATGCCGATACCGCTGTTCAAAATCGTTCTGAGCGCCATTGTCCTCACACTTACCCTGGCGTTAAAACAAGTTTTCTCCGAAGTTATCATTCGCAGAATCGAGCGCCTGACTAGCAAAACGCAGACCACTTTTGACGATGAGTTAATCGAGATTATCAAG
>JANYGO010000291.1 GCA_025362325.1 Cyanobacteriota bacterium
GGCAACTTGAGCGCCGTCGCTGTGGGGCCCGCGCAGACAACTGGGTGTTTGGCCGATAATTTCTTCGGGCCGATAACCGGTCATTTGGGTAAAAGCTTCGTTGACGTAGATGATGGTGGGATCGGAGATATTGCTGTGTCCAGCATCCATAATTACGATCGCATCGTTAGCATTAACTACGGCAGATTCTAATAGTTGCAGCCGCACCTCGGCCTGCTGGCGGGTAGCGATTTCCCTTTCCAGTCTGGTGTTAGTCAAGCTGAGGGAGGCGATCGCCTTTTGCAATTCCCTAGTCTGTTCTTGAACATTTGTGTGTAAAATGTCGATCGCCCCGGACATTTCCATCGGATCGAGTACCCGCAGTAAGTTGCTTTGAGTAACTATTCCCAGGAGTTCTCCCCGTTCGCCCGTTACTACCAACCTGCGGACTAAACGCTGCTGCATTTCCTGATGAGCTACCCACAGCGAGTCTTCTTGCTGGAGACTAAATAAGGGGGTACTCATCACAGTTTGGGCGATCGTCTGCGACAAATCTATATCTAAAGCTTGAAATTCCACAATATCCCGTTCTGTGACGATACCTACTGGAATTGGGAACGGCAAATTCATCGATAATTTTGTTGATTCTGTAATTACCACGCAGCTAACGCGGTGCTGCGCCATCAACTCGGCTAAACTCATAACTGACGCAGTGACAGGCGCTTGAATGACTTGTGCGGTCATTACTTCTTTCACCCTGCGCATTTTTAAGATATTTGCCGGTTGCAGCATGGCTTGGCGAATGCTTTCGGGCGTAATTACTCCTAGGAGTTGGCCGCCATTATCCAATATTGGCAGGTGGTGAATTCTTTGTTGGCGCAGCAGAATTATGGCGCTAAAAATGTCTTGATCTTCACCTTTTGTCAGAGTTGCTGCCGGCTGCCTCATGACTTCTGCGATGGTGACACCTTTTAAGTTTTTGCCCGAGGCAATCAAATCAACGAGATCCCTCTCGGTGAAGATTCCTTGCAATTGAGAATTTTGAGCAGATTGCGAGGATGATTTTTCGAGGGATTTTTCCACGACAAAGACGCAGATACCTCTCGCGTCTCTGAGTGCGCTTGATGTGACGGGATTTGCAATTTCTGTTAGTTGCTGGTAGATATCGGTTGGTGGAATGTCTGCGTTGAGAGAGCAACTTGGGCGCCGTTGCCCCATCAGGGTAATTACTTCTGCTAGTGGGGTATCGGGCGCAACTGTCAAGGGGCAGCGCTCAATTACTTGATCTAAGGTTGGCAGATACTTGGAGGAATCGTTTTTGAGCATATTTAATTCATTTTTGCGATCGCGCTGACTCTGCGAAATTCCCAAAAAGCGCTGCTTTCCAAGCACTAGCTGGAGTTTTACAGCGCTGCTGAGACAGCATAAAAATTTCTTGTAAAAAATGCACCCGATGTTTGGCCCGGGAGCTGGCCGGTGACGGCTCTCGCTCTACGTATAAAGTTATAAGTTGATCTTTATTTTAAGTTAAATTTTCGGTCTCGTGACACTTTTATTAAAAATAGTCTATTCGTTTTGAATTTTTTGCGATCGAGCTACCTGCTCAAACTATCGATCGCATTGTCAATCAGATCCTTCTTTAGAAAGACACATCGGCGGGCAATTTTAGCTAATATAGAAGATGTTACTACAAAAAAGCACTGTCTTAAACTTTGGCATTGTTAAGTTTTGCGACATTAAATTTTGCGAGCTTTAGGAAACCATCTGTGCGCTGTCAGGGGCAATCGATATCACAGTAGATATGTGATATAGATTGCAAGTTGCGAAAACAACCGTGGTAAAATTGTAGATATAAACAGCAGAACTTAAATACATAATAGACCGAGGAAAAAAATATGAAACGCCATCTATTAACCGCTACTCTTTTAATTGCTCCTTTACTGTTCGCCTGCCCGGCTCGTGCCGAAAATCCGGCTCAAGTCAAGCAGTTACTGTCAACCGGGCAATGTTTTCAGTGCGACTTGTCTGGAGCAGATTTGACCGGGGCTCATTTAATTGGTGCAGATTTGAGAGAAGCAAATTTGCAAGGTGCTAACCTCTATCGCGCTAACCTCGAAGGTGCTGACTTGACGGGGGCTAACTTGACTGGTGCTAATTTAACCGCAGTTTTCCTGACTAACGCCAGTTTAAATGACGCAGACCTCGATCGGGCAAATCTGACCGCCGCCATCATCAACACCGCTGACGTATCCGGCGCATCAATGGAAAATATGACCATCACTGATGCCAAAATCTACAATACC
>JANYGO010000294.1 GCA_025362325.1 Cyanobacteriota bacterium
CATCTATAGGCACTCGCAAAACACACATCCGGGAAACTAAATCTCTTCCCGCTGCACTTTGCCTCGCCATTTGTTCTTGCAACATCGGTTCCACCTTCTTCGTTACCAATTCAGGATGCTTCCGCAAATATCCCGGTTTTCCCTTGCCAAGAGACACCAATTGAGTTAATAAAAAAAGATGACCTTCAACCCGCCGGGATATCCACTGCAAATCAGCCAATTTATCAGTCAACTGTCGCTGCAAAATCTCAATAGTCGCCCTCTCATCCACACCTTGCAACACTTCAATATGCACCAATTCGGAATCCGGCGCTAACCCCGGATAGCGGGTATCTGCCAAATCTCCCGGCACTTCCCGGCTAGTTAAAATCATTTGCGATTGGTGCTGCTGGTAAACCAAAGCATTCAGCAACTTACCCCAATCCGGTGAAATTGTGCGATGTATTTGCGACGAATCAAAACTATCAGGATTTTCCCCCTCAACCGCCGAATATAAAATATCTTCCAGGTTATCGAGTATCAACAGACAGCGAGTTTGCTGCAAACCCATCATAATTTTCGCAATCTTTTCTTCAGGCTTTTTCAACTCCGCCGCGCCCTGAATCCCCAAACCTTCACTTAACAGAAACCCAGCCACATCGTCAAAACTGGCTCCTTTCTTTACCTTGAAATACATCACGCACTCATAACCGCCAGCCAGCAAACTTTTCCCGTTTTGAGAAATCGAATGCTGCCAATTCATCCCCAATCCTTCTACAAGTTTGATCGCCAAACTCGTTTTGCCCATGCCACCTTGCCCGACAATCGCCAATACTTTCGGCGGCGAAGTTCCATCCGGTAGAATTTGTACTAATTTAGCAGTTAATTTTGCCACCAATTCATCGCGCCCTTTCCACACAGGCACCGACTCAGGCATCTGAGAAACAGCCACCCTAATCGATTTATCGGGAGGGCAATCTGCGGGCACATCTTCCTTCTCAGTTTTGTCCTTAGTATTTGGCCTGCTGTTAATCGAAATACTGATACCGGGTGCACCCTCGCCCCACACTTTTGCCAAATTTTCTAAATTCTTTGCTTTGTCTTTTTTACTCCACAGCTTCAGAGTAAAATTCCAATTGGGATTACCCTGCTTTTCATCGTCATTGTGGTGATGATCCAAAATTTTCAACCAATCTCTGAGATAATTATTAAGTACCTCACCGATGTACTTTTTAACTTGCGTGTCAGAAGTCTTCTCACTTGGTTTAAAGCTGCCTTTATCTTTCAGTAAGTGGCGCAGAGCTTCCAGCGTCGCTGAGACACTCAACTCTTTATTGTCATTTTTCCAAGTAACTTTCAGATTAGAAATCCGATTTGTATCGTCTAACGCATAATCTAGCAGCGCCTCCATCAAATCAATCACTCGCTGCCGAGACTTTTCACCTTTTCCCTGCTTGGGCATAGCTTTTCAAAATAAGTTGCTAAAAAAAGTTTCGGGAAAGTTTCGGGATTCCCGATACCGAATGACCGTCCCGAATATCCCGAATGCCTAATTGTAGCACAGTTGCAGCCTTCTTTGACTTCGGGTATCCCGAAATTCCACACTCAATTTAGTTGAGTTTGGGAATGATTTATGAGATTGTCGAAACAGCATGGATGGATGATTGCAGAAGCAGTTGTGGGTACTGTAATCGGTACTCTCAATTCTTCAGCGGGGCTAATACTGACTTTCGGTTTGGTGGGTTTCCACCTCTGCTTCGACAAAAAAGAGGAAGAATCCCGCTGCCCTCTAGAACGAGTTTTAAACACCGAGGAAGTTTCGAGGCTTCATTCTTGCAAAAATTGTCCTTTTCGGGAGGGGGCGATTGATGTGCAAAAAGTTGAAAAAGAAGAGGATGAGTCATAATTAACTCGGCGGTTGAAACCGCGTCTACACACACAAAGTCCGCGCAACGCGAGACTAAGAAGTAAGCGAATATTTTTCGGTTTGTAGTTGCGATTGGGCGAAAACAGCAAAACTACAAATTTGAGTTTTTTTGAGTTAAAATAAGATCAATTATTATCGTCACCGCTTATGCTTCCATTTAAATATCCCGTCCCTCAAACAGAGCCGCCCAACTCGCCCAGAGAAGCGCTCCCCACGATGTACGATCTACCTAGCGAAAATGCGGAGGAACCTGGTTTGCCCGATGAATTTCACGGCTTGCAACCGCAGTTGCTGAGCTATACTTTTCGCCCTTCCAACTATTCCGCTGCTCAAATATTTAGCGGAAGTGACATGAATCTTTACTATGACGTGCGTCACCCGCTTTGGTACAAACGCCCGGATTGGTTTGGAGTTGTGGGAGTTTCCCGACTTTATGATGAAGTCGATATGCGGCTGAGTTATGTTGTTTGGCAAGAAGGTATCAATCCTTTTGTTGTTGTAGAATTGCTCTCGCCGGGAACAGAGAAAGAAGATTTGAGAGAAAACGATGGGCGGGAACTGCCGGTGGCATCTGATAATTTAGCAGGTAACGGTCATATAAATCCCGAACCAACAGAGGAAAAGCCTGCTAGAAAATGGGAGGTTTACGAGCAGATTTTGCGGGTTCCTTATTATGTGGTTTTCAGCCGCTATACCAATAGAATGAGAGCTTTTAAACTGGAGGGAGCGCATTATCAAGAACTAGAGTTGTCAGACTCGCGGGTGTGGATGTCTGAGATTGATTTAGGCTTGGGTTTGTGGCAAGGTGAGTATCTGGGAGTCGATCGCCTGTGGTTGCGCTGGTACGATTCTGAAGGCAATTGGATTCCCACTCCCGAGGAACGTGCACAACATGAACAACAGCGCGCCGAACAGGAACAGCAGCGTGCAGACCAAGAACAAGAACGTGCAGACCAAGAACAAGAACGCGCCGAACTTGCCGAAGCTCGGTTAGAGTTTTTGATGCAAAAACTGCGGGAATCTGGCATCGATCCCGATCGACTCTTGAACGGTTAATACTGAATTGGGCGGGAAAAGAGAGAAAGTGCGATCGCTCTTTGATGAATGATCCGAAAAAAAGGGCGATCGCTAATTTCACTTTCCAAGCAGACTCTCGATGTAGTAAAATAGCTGCTCAAAGGCAATTTTGACTATATTATAATGAAAAAATTATTATCATTTTTTGCGGTTCCAGCGATTATGGCTTCTGCCTCTTTTGCTAGTTACATCCCACCCAGCTACGTGCTGCGAGTAGAAACTGTAAAACTCGGACTGCTGCGGATAACGAATACTTCAACTAAGCCGATTTATGTGAAAAACTTTGTCCTCCGCGACTACACAGTCAACGAACTCGGCAAACGAACCGGAGAAGTTAAAAAAATCTCAGTGGGCGTAAATGCAGCGATCGATCCAGGGCACAGTTTACTAGAGTCAACTCGCTATCAATACCGCACAAACGCACATACTGAGCTGGTGCAGTGGAATGAGAGACGCAAAGTTCACCGACAAGGATTGCTGATCTGTTTTATTAATGACTTCAATCACAATGTCTTCGTAACTCCTAACGGACAGATGCCCTGTCCAAAATAATTTAAATCAGAATTGTCTATAATATCTTTTAGCATCTTCTCGCTAAACTGCAATTTATGGAACCTTTAACAACAGAACGCTGTGCCGCCTGCCGCCAAAACTCTCCCCGCGTCACAGCTTACGAAATTGTCCAACTCAAACCTCAAATTCCCGATTGGAATTTAATTGAAAAAAATGGGATTCCTCAGTTAGAACGCACTTACAAATTCCCGGATTTCAAAAGTGCGATCGCCTTTACAAACAGCGTCGGCGAAGTAGCAGAAACCGAAGGGCATCACCCCGCACTTTTAACCGAGTGGGGAAAAGTGACGGTTAGTTGGTGGACTCATGTGATTTCGGGACTGCACCGCAATGATTTTATTATGGCGGCAAAAACAGATGCGATCACCAATCAATTACCAACCTAAAATCAGACTTATCGGCTGATAACAGTCTAAGAAAGCACAACTCCAGGCATCGGTAAATGCGGTTGATTCGCATTCAAAAATTCCAGATTTAGGCGATAGCCGACATTCCGCACAGTTTGAATCAGGCTCGGCTGTCGCGGGTCAATTTCGATTTTTTTACGCAGAGAGAGTACGTGAGTGTCGATCGTCCGGGGGTTGTCAATCGCATCAGGCCAGGCTCTGCGCAGCAAATCCGATCGCGACAGCGGCACTCCTCCAGCTTGAGCCAGCACGTACAGCAGGCTAAATTCCTGAGGAGTCAGCTCGATGTGTTCCTCATAGAGCCTGACTCGGCGCTGCACCAAATCAATTTTCAGCAGCCCGCACTCCAGCGTCGCTGGCGGTATCATCGTGCGATTGCGGCGCATCAGAGCCTCCACCCTGGCCATAAACTCTTGCATCCCAAAGGGTTTAGTCAGGTAATCGTCGGCGCCCGACTTCAAACCTTCGACAATATCCGCTTCCGAATTCCGCGCCGACAGCATCAAAATCAGCGATTGCTGCTGTTCTTGCAACCAGCGGCAAAATTCCAAACCCTCCCCATCCGGCAATTGGGCATCTAGAATGACTAGGGTTGGCTGGCGGCTGAAAAATATTTCCCTAGCGTGACTGATATCTGCTGACTGGTGCACCCAGTGACCGACTTGCTGTAAATGCCAGCCCAAGAGCGATCGCAGGTGCGGATTTCCTTCAACAATCGAAATACTTACAGATCCCACAGCGGCGAGCTTCCCTTATCACTAATGGCTACCAGGTTAACAGAGCTTTTGTCAAGGTTTTGTAACCATCGTTACTCAAGCCCTAGCTACAGTTAAAGCTGCGAACAAACTTAGGGTACTAATTTTAAAGATTTGGTCAAATTGCGATCATCAGACCGGAGAAAGGTTAAATCATTCTGGCGGTGACATTACAATGAAAATAAGACTGTGTAAAGCCGATCGACCCTATGACCCAACCGCCTGCCAAAACAGAACCCCCCGACCCAGCCCCCAGCCCCAGGAGGTTGACAAATTGCGCAACTGAAACTAGAATTCCTCCAACCGTTCGCTCGGTAGCCGGAAGACTCACTCAGTTCGATCGTAAAATTCAGCAATATCCTGACTCTATTAAACGCACGGCGAATTATCTAGGTGCGCGCCAAAGAGTCGAGCCACTGCATTGCAGGGAGTGAAATTTTTTATGGAGGGTAGCCTGTTGAGCAGGGTAAAAACTTTTATTTAGAAATAGCCTCTCTTCTGAGCTTGCTCAGCATCAATCTAGGCCATTCCTAAATCCCGCCGTCATTATACACACCACAAAGGATTTCAAACTCACACCATGCTACAAGACACCCAAACAATCCGGCACTACCAAAAACTCACCGACGCCCTCGTCGAAATGTGGCATAGAGGTTATCGCTTCGATGACCTGCGGCTTTACTTAGACGGCTACCTAGCAGCCCTGCGACATTCAAACGGTCTGGAACCCTATCTGATTCACAGATTAGAGGAAGAAGCAGCGCGTTACATTCACGACCCCTCGAATTTTGAAATGCCACAGACACAGACACAAACTGAAGCAGACTACTATTAATGCCAAATTTCGTTTAATAAACCCGCTAGGTTTGTAGTGAGGACTTCAGTCCTCTCTTGACGCTTTTAAGGAATAAGGACTCTTCGTCCTTACTACAAACAACCTTGATTTTTGGTAATTAATCGGATACGGTATAAAAGTCAGGAAGTTGCAAGCTGTAGCTGCAAAACTGGTATTTAGTAGGGCGGGGCCGTGTCCGCCCTACAGTTGTTAAAGTTAGAGGTTTGGAAAAGTTTTGAGTTCTGAACCCAGAATTATTTAAGTCTTTAACTCACAATTTAAAACTCAAAACTTTCTTTTTCCTTTCCTTCGTTTTATTTAGGAAGCCAAAGCGACTTCTACAACTTGTTGCAATTCGCCCTTTTGATACATCTCGATCAGAATATCCGAGCCGCCCAGAAACTCGCCGTTAACATAAACTTGGGGAATTGTCGGCCAATTGGAATACTCTTTAACGCCTTGACGAATTTCCTGGTCTGCCAAAACATCAACAGTTTGGTAAGGGACTCCCAAAGTATTCAGAATTTGCACCACAGTATTAGAGAAACCGCACTGGGGCATTAACTTATTGCCCTTCATAAACACCATGATTTTGTTTTGCTTAACCAATTCGTCGATTCTTTCATGTGCTGTAGTCATGGTAGCTCCTAATATTGTTTGAAAAATTTTAAACGTTGACTGACGCAGAAACCGGGTTTTTCGCGAATATCTCTCGTTACAGTCATAGATTCCGGCGAAAAACCCGGTTTCTTGGGTTTCTCAAGGTTGACTGAGGCAGAAACCGGGTCGTTTACAAAAATCTCTAGTTATAGCCATAGATTCCGATCAAAAACCCGGTTTCTTGAGTTACTGTGCGCAAGTGCAGCAGTTGACTGAACAATTAAGCAACTGGACTTTTCGCTGCCCATTCTGCGGGAGTTAAGGTTTCCAAGGCCAAAGCGTGGATAGCTTCACTAGCCATTGCCTGTTTGAGAGCGCCGTAGACCAGTTGGTGCTGCTGTACTCGGCTTTTGCCTTCAAAGGCCGCAGAGACTACTCTCACTTGATAGTGGTCGCCGCCACCGTTCAAATCGTCAATTTTTAGCTTAGCGTCTGGCAATCCAGTCTGAATCATTTCTGCAACTTGAGACGGTGTGACCATTAGTTTCTGTGATAGACGGCTGTAATTTAAATTTTAGTGGAACTACTTGTTAGACGATCGCGGTTGAGTTGCAGCAGGCCGGGGATAGGGCGCATCCACAAAACCCAATTCCAGTAACTGCTGGTAAGCTTTTTTACCCAAGTCGCGAGTTGGCTGCTGCGATCGAATAATCTGAATCAGTAGGGGGACAGCCAGTTCGGGCTTATTTTGCGCCCGGTGTACCAACGCCAGCCGGTAGGTAGCTTCATCGCGCATTTGGGCTGTTTCCACAGCTTTGGTGCGGTTGCTGTCGGCCAACCGGATGTCTATTCCGGCAAAACTGCTGCCCAGTTGCTGGTAGAAGTTGGAGAGTTGATTGAAAATTTGGCGGGATTCTTGGAGTTTTTGAGCGGCGAGCGTGTAATTTTGACTGGAAATAGCACCGCTGGCTTCTGTCATCAAACGCTGACCTCCAGCAATGCTGAGTACGCTGCTATCTGGGGTGACAGGGCGGAGGTTATTGGGGTCTGTGGGGTCGTCGGCGGGTTCGACTTGCGATTGGTTATCTGGTCGAGAAGGTTGTTGTGCTTGGGCTTGGAGCGGTTGCAACAGGGTCAAAACTGCGATCGCCCCGATCGTCATCCGGGCAGTGAAGCGAAGCCAGCAAACAGTTCCAGAGTATACCATGAAATTACTTTGCGCCTCAGCGCTTTAAAAAGATATTTAGCTTGAGCCGATCGTACCATTGGCGATCGCAACCGGCCAAGTGTAAACCAAATTTGTGCAAATGTCAAAGGGTGCGCGAAAAAACCTCTCTGGAAAAAATCCAAGTAGGGACTTGACAGGTAGTTCTCGTTGTGAGAACATAGAGGTGTCGTTTAAAAAACGGTACCCGAATGAGACTAATTTCTCGGAAAAATCTTGAGAGTGCGATCGAATCCTACCCCGACGATGCCAAGGCTGCGATCGCAGTCTGGCGCAAGGCTATCAAAGACAACGATTGGGAATCACTAGAAGAGATTCGACAGGCATATTCCCAATCGGTCGATCGAGTCTGTGGATATACCATATTTAATATTAAAGGCAATCAGTATAGATTAATCGTAAAAATCAACTATACAGCCAGAATTATATATTTTAAAAAAATTATACCCCATGCCGAATATGACAAAATCAAGTGGAATGATGAAGATGAAGTAAAACAGAAAATAGGTTAATATCCCACTCACTACATCATGGAATTATTACAGATTCCCTGATCTATTCAATAAATCCAAAACATTTACTCCTAACGTCAAAATCATGATACCGAGAAACAAACACCCACCTTCTACTTGAGAACCATGTCTAAGTAAGCAAGCAAAAGAATGAGAAATGAATATCACAATTGAAAAAACCGCTTACGGTCAACTCCTGGCGAAATCTCAGCCTAAGCCCATCCTGAACGAAGAAGATAACGATCGCGCCCTCGCAGAAGTCGATTTTCTGATGTCTAAGGAAGAATTAACAGTAGAAGAAGAAACTTTACTGAGTCTCTGGGGGCTGTTGATCGAAGAATACGAATCAAAATATTACCCAGATCCAGAAGTGACTCCCCGGGATGTTCTATTGCATTTCATCGAAATTCGCGAACTTAAACAAGCCGATTTAGTAGGCGTGATTGGTTCCAAAGGAGTAGTATCTGAGGTGGTTAATGGGAAACGGGCGATTAGCAAGGCGCAAGCTAAGGCGCTGGGAGAATTCTTTAACATTAATCCTAGCGTGTTTATTTGAGAGAAGACAGAGATAAGATAAGACGGCGGTTGAAACCGCGTCTACACGCACAAAACCCGCCTCCGCGGGTTGAAGAGATCGGGCGGTTTCAACCGCCCGGTTTTCTCTCCCAAATTAAACAGGAATATTTCTGATGGTACAACCAAGCAAACCGACCTCTGCCACCCTCCAAAACTATCAAGGTATCGGAGTTCCCGAAGCAAGTCTGGCAGTGATTTTGCAGCGCGGCGGCGATGAATTGCTGCTGTCAAAAGTTCCCAACCGCTTTACAGTCAGACCCTCAACGATAGCATCAGCCTCAAACAATTGGGCTGCAACAAATCAGGCAAAACTTAACCGCCGCGTCGGACAAAGCAATCTCGAAGAATATTTGGTTGCGCCCGAAAACCTAGATGCAGCAATGCAAGCAGCCCGCGCCAGCGATGCTATAGCTTTTGCTAGCCACGTCTATTGTCCCGCGAACAATCCGAGTACATTCTTTTATTTAACCGACCAAATTACCATTCAATTTGGCGAACCAGTAGACGAACAATCGCGAAAGTCGATCGCCAATGCAGCAAATTTAACAATAGTCCGGCCAGTCGAAGGCATTCCCAACACCTTCGTTTGTGAAGTCAACAAACAAGCAACAGAAAACCCGATCAAAATTGCCAACCGCCTGACAAGATATCCAGAAGTTCTGATCGCAGAACCCAATATTATCCTAGAAACTCAGCAGCATTATACACCCCGCGATCCGCTTTATCCCAAACAGTGGTATCTCAATAACAAAGGTGGCAACGAACTTGTCGGTGGTGCTCAAATTTATGCCGAACCAGCTTGGGATATTACTCGCGGCGTGCGATCGATCGTAATTGCGATCGCCGATGATTCAGTTGATCTGACGCATCCCGATTTTCAAGGCCAAGGCAAAATCGTCTCACCCATTGATTTCAAAGACGGCGACACTTCCCCGATGCCAGTTGCCGAATCGGACAACCACGGTACAAGTTGCGCCGGTGTCGCCGTGGCTGAAGAAAACGGCAAAGGCATTGTCGGCGTCGCCCCCGGATGCGCCCTGATGCCCATCCGTACCACGGGTTTTCTTGATGACGATTCTGTCGAAAAAATATTCAATTGGGCGATCGAAAAAGGGGCCGCCGTCATCTCTTGCAGTTGGGGCCCAGGGGCAGTTTATTTTCCCCTTTCCCTGCGCCAAAGTGCCGTCATCACTAAAGCAGCAACCCAAGGGCGGGGCGGCAGAGGCTGCGTGATTCTGTTCGCTGCGGGCAATGCCAACCGCCCTGTCAACGGTACTGTGGACGAGAAAGGCTGGCCGAATAACCTCCTCACAGGTCAAACTAATTGGCTGGCAGGATTTGCGGTGCACCCGGATGTCATCGCGGTGTCTGCTTCCACTTCCCTCAACAAAAAAGCAGCCTACAGCAATTGGGGCAACAGCATTTCGGTGTGCGCCCCCAGCAACAACGCGCCGCCGGGAACTTGGCTGCCAGAAACCGGATTTATTGCGACTGCGCCGGATGTGACGCAGTATTTGCCCGGTTTGGGGGTGTTTACTGCCGATCGCGTCGGGGCTCCCGGCTACGACTCGGGGGACTATACTAATACTTTTGGCGGCACTTCCAGCGCCACTCCAGTAGTCGCTGGAGTTGCAGCTTTGGTGCTGTCAGCTAACCCCCGTTTGACGGCGCGGGAAGTGCGGGGAATTCTCGAACAAACTGCTGACAAAATTGTCGATGCCGATGCCGATCCGCAGTTAGAGAATCGCCTGGGAAATTACGATCCAAACAGCCGCCGCAGCGATTGGTTTGGTTACGGAAAAGTGAATGCTTTAAAAGCTGTGCAAGCTGCGGTGAGAAAGGGCGGCGGCAATCCGAATATCGGCGGTGCGGTGTTCAGCGATATTTCTGGACATTGGGCAGAAAAGTTTATTGAAGCTTTGGCTGCGGCGAATATAATTAGCGGTTTTCCTGACGGTTCTTTCGCGCCTGACAACAGTTTAAATCGCGCTCAATATGCGGCGCTGTTGGTGAGTGCGTTCAGTCCGATTCCGAAGGCGCCGGCGACCAATTTTATTGATGTTTCTGCGAGTTTTTGGGCGAGAAGTGCGATCGAACGGGCGAATCGGGCGGGGTTTTTGTCGGGGTTTCCGGGGTTGAAGTTCGGCCCGAATCAGAATTTGACTAAGGCTGAGGCGATGGTATCTTTGGTTAACGGTTTGGAACTTAAGGGCGGAAATCCCGATCTTTTGCAAGTTTACAGCGATCGCAATCAAATTCCTAATTTTGCTTTAAGCGCCGCAGCCACAGCAACTGCTTTGAAGATTGTAGTTAATTATCCGGCGCGCGATCGGCTTTCTCCGCAGCGGGACATCACCCGGGCTGAGATTTCGGCTTTGATTTACCAGACATTGGTGGCAATTAATCGGGCAAAGGCGATCGATTCTCCGTACATTGTCTAGCCAAAAACAGTTAGGTTCGATCGTTCGGACTTCAGTCCTTCTTTTTCTGAGGACTAAAGTCCGAACGATCGAACCTATTTTATTAAACAGAGTTTGTAAGGTGCGTCGCTTTGAGATTGTCGATATTTAGTTAGGAATTTCTCAGGGCGACACACCCTACAACTAAAATCAGAGGACTAAAGTCCGAACGATCGAACCTATTTTATTAAGCAGAGCTTTCAACCTCTAAAATCCGCCAAAGCTTTCAATGCAAATTGTGGCAAAGCCAACATCCGGCGCCAGCGCCAAGGTTCTTGATAAAGCCGGTACAACCATTCTAAATGATTGTCGCAAAACCAAGCCGGCGCGCGGTCTTTTGTTCCCGCCCAAATATCAAAACTACCACCAACTCCCACCCAAATTGACTGAGGGCAAAGGTGTCGGTTTTTCGCAATCCAAAACTCTTGGCGCGGCACTCCCAAGCCTACAAAAATGAGTTTTGGTTGCATCTTTTTGAGGCTTTCACAGAATTCTATTTCTTCATCTGCCGCCAGATAGCCGTGTTGGGAAGAAATCGACAATCCGTTAACTTTTTGCTGCCAAGTCTCAGCAGCCGCCGCCGTCACTCCGGGGGAACCACCAAAGAAAAATATCGGTTCCGAATCCGGCAATTTTCCAGCCTGTTGCAGCAGCGATTCTGCTAGTTCAATCCCCGGAAACCGCTGTGCCGGTTTGCCGCGCATTCGCAAATACAGCACTACTCCCGAACCGTCGGGTATCACGAGCTCCGCAGAGCGAATTACATCGCCTAAAGCCGGATTTTGCTCGGCTTGCATTGCCATTTCAGCATTCAGCGTCACGACGTGACTGCCTAACCCTTGATGCAGCCGCTCTATCAGCCAACCTGCATAATCGTCTAATATGTGAACTGGTAGTCCCAGTACGGAAAATTGCGGGCGCGATCGATCCATATTTCTTTCTTTGGGATTTCTGTATACTTAGTTAGTTAAATTAGTTTAGTTTGGCGATCGACTCTACACAAGTCTTGGACGCAAAAAACCCGTTTTCTGCCACCAAGAGTCTGTTAAGTCATCATTCTGTGGCCCAGAAACCGGGTTTTGTACGCGACGCGGCGCGCCACTGCCTTAGAGTTTTGGTCTAAAGTACGCGCGGCGAAGCTATCCCGTAGGGAATCGCCTATTAGCGTTCAATTTTTTTGACAGAGCCGTCAGCATACCATTCCATCGGTACCAGCTCAATTTTACCATTAATTTTGACTGTAGAGTAAACGATTTTCACGAAAGGAACGTTGTTGTTATTGTTGTTACGGCTAGACATGGCAATCACCTTGTTATGTTTGCAGAACTTGAGAAGTGATATAATTTCTGATATATTTAAAAGTCTATTCACCGCAATTATGCTCGCATCAGGAAAAAAAGGAACACGAAATGGCGATCGCAACTCAAGAGCGACAAATCCGGTTAGATTATTACTACCAGCAAATCAAAAACGTCATCCTCAAGCGCCAGAACCCAATAACAGGTTTGCTGCCGGCGAGTACGGCTGTTACTGCACACGGCGACTACACCGATGCCTGGGTGCGCGATAACGTGTATAGCATTCTGGTAGTTTGGGGCTTGGGTTTAGCCTACCGCAAAATTGATGGCGATCGCGGTAGAACATTTGAACTCGAACACAGCACAGTCAAACTGATGCGCGGTTTGCTGTTTGCGATGATGCAGCAATCAAGCAAAGTAGAAAGCTTTAAAAATACTCAGTTGCCGCTAGATGCCTTGCACGCTAAATACAATACTCAAACTGGCAGTATTGTTGTCGGCGATGATGAGTGGGGACACTTGCAGTTAGATGCTACATCTATATTCTTGTTAATTCTTGCTCAAATGACGGCTTCTGGGCTGCACATAATTTTTACAATAGATGAAGTCAACTTCGTCCAAAATTTAGTTTACTATATTGGTAGAGCCTATCGCACACCAGATTATGGAATTTGGGAAAGAGGTCATAAAATTAATCGTGGCAATGCCGAATTGAATGCCAGTTCCGTTGGGATGGCAAAAGCAGCGCTGGAAGCAATGAATGGATTAGATTTGTTCGGAGTTAACGGGTCTCAAGCATCTGTAATTCACGTTTTACCAGATGAAATTGCCAGAAGTCGCATCACTTTAGAATCGCTTTTGCCTCGCGAATCTAGTTCAAAAGAAGTAGATGCTGCTTTATTAAGTGTGATTAGTTTTCCCGCTTTTGCTGTGGAAGATAAAGAATTAGTAGAACGGACTCGCAATAAAATAATCGACAAATTGCAAGGAAATTACGGCTGCAAGCGGTTTCTGCGGGACGGACACCAAACAGTTTTGGAAGATGCCGATCGCCTGCACTACGAACCCACAGAATTAAGGCAGTTCGAGCACATTGAATGCGAGTGGCCGCTATTTTTTACTTATTTGTTCTTGGACGGCATATTTCAGGGAAATCAAGCCCAAGTGCAAGAGTACCAGCAGCGTTTGGAATCTCTAGCAGTCGATCGCTCTGGTTTGCCGCTTCTACCAGAATTGTACTACGTCCCCGCCGAAAATATAGAAGCAGAAAAGTTAAATCCCCACAGCCAGCAGCGCTTACCCAATGAAAATGTTCCCCTAGTTTGGGCGCAAAGTTTGTATTTTCTCGGTCAATTGCTCAGCGAAGGGTTAATCGCAGTTGGCGATATTGACCCGCTAGGAAGGCATTTGTCAGTCGGTCAGCAAAGAGAGCCCTTAGTACAAATTGCCCTGTTAGCTGAAGACGAAGATTTGCAAGCAGAATTAGCCGCTAACGGCATTGCAGCGCAAACTCCCAAACAGGTAGCACCCATTCAAGTCCGCCAGACTAAAGAATTATCCGCTATTTACACGCAAATCGGACGCAACGATCCGCTAGGCTTAACCGGGCGGCCCGTGCGCCGTTTGCGGAGTTTGACAACTTCCCGGGTGTTCAAAATTCGCGGAGAGGCGATCGTATTTCTTCCCTCATTTTTGGATAGAGAAGAATTTTACCTAACTCTAGACTACCATTTTCTAGTATCTAAAATTCAAAGCGAAATAGCTCACATTCACCGCCACTGGTATCAGTTGGGACGACCCACGGTAACGCTGATGCTGACTCACGCGATGCTCGAAACCGGCCGCGAAGCACTGCTGGAATTGATGAAGCAACTCAGTGACGGCAACTCGGAAAAGACGCCTGTCAAACTGGGAAATCTTAATCAGTTAATGCTGACAGCCGGCACCGAGAGAATTGATTTCATGCACGATTTTGAATTCACCGAATCTCCAGTCACAGGTGCAGTAGAAGGCGACACCTATCTGAATTATAATTCAGAAAAAACTTGGCCTTTGGGTCACACCCAAGAATTTAAATTAGAGTGCGAAACTAATACTCAATTATTGCTCACCAGCCTGCGAAACTCAGAGAATTTGTACGAACAAATTGAGTTGCTGCATACGCTGATTCGCCTCAAAGGACTCTATTTCGATACAGGATTGGGAGGTGCGGAAGCAACAGTACAAGTTGTTGATTTGCTGAACGAAGTTTATACAAAAGCTGGAGAAAGTTCGCAATCAAAAATCCAATGGGCAGTCATCCGCCATGCCGCAGGCTTGCTGGACAAAGTTGATATCAGCTTGTCAGATGCAGTGACAGACATTTTGGTGCGGCAAAAACAGATTGCTGTGGGGAAAGCCTACAGCGAAGATTCGGTGATTTCGCGGCCGGGTTCTTATACAGAAGTGATGGAAAAAATTCGCGAATTCTGTGGAGAAGACATTCGCGAGCGAGTTCTCACCCAAGAAATTCTCATCTATCTAGGCTTGTTAATTAAAGCCGAACCACAGTTATTTAAAGGGTTGCTGACGCTGAGAGTCAGCTACTTTATTCTGCTGCTGACAAGCGAATTAGCCCGCGAGTTGGGAGTTACGCAAAACGAAGCTTACGAATATTTAATGCAGCTAAGTCCCTTTGAAATCAAAAATCGCCTACGCCAAGTATTGACAGAATACGAGGAAATGAATCAAATCCTCAAACAGCAAGAATCCCTGCGAGTCAAACAGCCGGAAAAAGATATTGAATGGGTAGTAGCGCCAGTTTCCGAAGAACCGCAAATGCCTGGGGGTGGATGGCGGCGCAAGCGGCAAATGGAAGGTGCAGTCAACCGCGTACCGAAGGATTTTTATCCGAGTGTTTGGGGATTGCTGCGGCACTGCAAAGGCTTGATTATTGGCGATAAATTAGAGCGTCGAAATCGCTTAGATAGCGACATTATTTTATCGGAAATGACACCTGGCGAAAAGAATTTTGCGCTACAAATAGAGCATTTGCTAAACAAAATTGTAGCGCCGGAATACCGACAAGTCAATATTGAGGCGCTGATGGAGTTGGCGGCGATCGCGCAGCGCAACCCCGAATTGAAAGTAGAAGAATACATTGTTTTAGATGTATTAGTGGGTCACGCGGTGCGGCTGAATTGGCTGGGAAGACACTCGGAAAGAGCCGATAAGTACGACGAAGATAAGGCGGCGGCTTGGCAAGGATTTTACAATACTTCGCCCTACGTTTGCGCGAGTCACGTACTCGATGCTTTCCGATTCTTAACCCATTTTGGATAGATTGTTCGGCGATAGATCATTCGGCGGTTGAAACCGCGCCTACACAAACGATGTCCGCCTCAGCGGACTAAGAAATAAGGGAGTAAGCTTGATTTTGTCTCACAGTTTTGTCACAAGTCTAGTCAACAGAATATTTGCAGTAAAATAATGTCAGCTATTAGCTCAACTACCCGTATCATAATCAAAGCATACTTAGAAGTTTTCATCGAAAATCTTGTCAATGAATACAGAGGACGGCTAATACCGAAACTTGATACTCCAGCAAAAGATTTATCTTCGCTATCCTCTACAGAACAATCGAAACTATTACAAACTGCGCTCGTCCCGTCAGAGTTGCTGCGGCTTAATGAGTTTGAAAGAGGTTTCAGCAGCCGTTTGGGTACAACATATGAAGAATGTGCAAAACTCATTGCTTTGGAACATCACCAAGAAGCAAGCAGAAGCTATGAAATTTCTGGCGAAGTTAGCGTGGAGGCTATCAATGAAATTGAGCGTCAGATAGCGCTATTCGAGCATTCAGCAGACAAGAATGCAACTAAACCTGGTTTTGAAGAAATGATCCAAGCTGTTCTTGAGGCTCAAAAAACCAACCATTTAGTTAGGCGATCGGTCAAAGCAGATTTGTACGTGCTATCCCATGACGGGAGGAAATTTTTCTTTGAAATTAAAGGGTCAAAACCCAACAAAGGACAATGCTTGGAGGTAATTCAACGGCTGCTGAGATATCATTTACTGTGCGGAGAGTCTCGCCCCGCTGCTCAATGTTATTATGCTATGGCTTACAATCCTTACGGGCCAAATCCTTCAGATTATAAATGGTCAGTCGCAAGGAAGTATACGCCTTTTGAACAAGCTGTCATTATGGGACATGAGTTTTGGAATATTATAGGGGGAGAGACTGCCTATGAAGAACTTTTGGATATATATCAAGAAGTTGGGCGGGAGAAGGGTAAGCATATGCTTGATGCTCTTGCTTTTGGATTTTAGTAAAGTACAATTTTCATTCCAGCAATATCTAGTCTTGAGGCTTAAAGCTTTGATTAACAACAAACCGATAACTATTAGCCTCTTTGCTGGAGCATACGGTTTAGATTTAGGTCTAGAAAAAGCAGGATTTCAGACAGTAACTTTAGTAGAAATCGAACCTGATGCTACCAAAACAATCTCTCTAAATCGTCCTCACTTATCCCCATGTGCTGTACCGAGAGATATTTGCCAAGTTAACGCCGACACCCTATTGCAAGAAGCGGGAAAAATCTTAGGTTTAGATAGATCTCTGCGCTCTAATGAAGTAGATTTAGTAACTGGTGGCCCCCCGTGTCAACCCTTCAGTACAGCCGGAAAACGCGGGTCTGTTGGCGATCCGCGCGGTAGCTTATTTATGGAGTTCATACGCATTGTTGATGAAATTAAACCCCGCTTTTTTCTCATGGAAAATGTTAAAGGGTTGCTGTCAGCTCCTATTCGACATCGACCTCACGATCGCAGAGGTTTAGGTTGCCCGCAATTAGAACCTGATGAGATTGCTGGTGCAGCTTTACAAGTGATTTTGGCAGAGATGAAACGAATTGGTTATGAAGTTGTATATGATTTGCTCAATACTGCTGACTATGGCGTTCCTCAATGTAGAGAAAGAGTTATTTTTATTGGTTATAAAAGTAACGATCCAGTTACTTTGCCCCTGCCAACTCACAGTCAAAAAGGTACTGGTAAAAAACCAAAATGGCTGACACTTAGAGAAGGATTAAAGGATTTAGTAGATTCTCCGCCAGAATTTGTCCCTTACTCAGAAAGTCGCCTCAAGTATTTGCGTTTGTTAACCGCTGGTCAAAACTGGAAGGATTTACCCAGCGAATTAAAAGCAGCAGCAATGGGAGGGGCATATAAATCTGAAGGTGGTAAAGTGGGTTTTTATCGACGGTTAGCGTGGGAGAAACCATCGCCTACTGTCACAACAAGCCCCCATCAAAAGGCTACTGATATGTGCCACCCTGATGAATTACGTCCTTTGAGTGTCAGAGAGTGCGCGCGAATTCAGACATTTCCCGATGAGTGGGTTTTTCATGGCTCAACAACTTCTAAATACCGACAGATTGGGAATGCGGTTCCTGTATTATTGGGAAAGGCGATCGGTGAATATCTTTACCAGGTCATTAAAGGCGATCGAGTCCAAGGGCGAGAAATAATTCAACAGCTTTCTCTTTTCAGTTAACTAATATTTAAAAGAGAGTTGAGGAGAAATAAAAGTGTCAGAGCAACTTCATGAATTATTAGCATTTGTTTTAGAAAAAGAAGTAGGAGTGCCCGCCAGCAAGTCTCGATCTTTCGCCAGTCACTTTGCGGAGTTAGAAGAATTCCTTAACTTACAAGCAGAAACACTCAGAAACGGCATCAGCAGTATATCTGGGAAAAGAGCTCTTAAATTTACTCCTGATGAGATTGAACGCATTTTAGCATTTACATCTTCAGGTAAGCTTTCTCTGCAACTTACTATAGCTGAAAATTTTCTAGCTAGTATCTGTCGGGACTTTACAAGGCGACAGTTAGCTATGGTGGAAAATCTGACTTTAGAAAAAATTCATCCCAACCCTTTTTTAATTAGGGCGTTAAATCTCGATACTCCAGCAGAAGTTGTCAGACTTAATGTTTATATGGCAGCCACTAGGTCTATTGTTACTTCTATGGGGTTTTTTATTGAAAAACTATTGATATCTTGTTCTGAAAGTGCAGAAAGTCCGCCCGGTAAGTCAGGATGGGATGCCATCAAAACTACCATTGATGGCCAGAAATGTTGGATACAGGTCAAAAGTGGCCCGAATGATATGGATAAAGACCAGATAGTATATTGGGCTGACAAAATTCAGGAAAAAATTAATGCAGGCGATCGCGCTTATATTGGTATAGCTTACGGCAAGAGAACTAATAAGACTGTAACTTTTGGTCTGCTGAAGCAACTTCTGCCGAATTCGGAAATGAGCACTTTAATCGGTCGAGAACTGTGGGATTTGGTCAGTGAAGATACTGATTTTACTGTAAATTTGTTTGAAGTTTTGCGTCAATCTGCGAGTCAAGTTTTAGCACAAAGTTCTATTGCTGATGCTATAGAAAGGTGTAGCGATCGACTAATTGATGAATTTATCGGGAAGTACGGCGAGGGAAGTCAGGGTGTTTTTAACTACATAGCAGATATATTTTGATTTACAGGTTTGCAGCAGCCCAGAAGCGCTACTGCAAACCCCAAACTACAAAACCCCTTTAGAACTCGGAATCCGACTCGCACGCCGAGGATCGATTTCTACAGCCATCCGCAGAGCCCGCGCAAAGGCTTTAAACGCCGCTTCCACAATGTGATGGGAATTGCCCCCCTGCAACTGTCGAACGTGCAGCGTCATTTGACAGTGATTCACCACCGCCGAAAAAAACTCTTTCACTAACTCGGTATCGTAGGTGCCGATCCGCTGGTTGGGAATTTCCAAGCTGTAACTTAAGTGAGGCCGTCCCGAAAAGTCTAGGACTACCTCAATCAAAGCTTCATCCAAAGGTGCGATGAAGTGTCCGAAACGGGAAATGCCCGATCGATCTCCGACAGCTTTTGCTAAAGTTTGTCCCAGGGTAATTCCCACATCTTCGTTCGTGTGGTGATCGTCAATTTCCAAATCGCCGATCGCCTGTACGTCCAAATCGATCAATCCGTGAGAAGCAATCTGCTGCAACATATGGTCTAAAAACGGAATTCCCGTAGACGCCTTGCAAGTTCCCACACCGTCGAGATTGAGGCTGACAGTCACATCCGTTTCCAGTGTCGTGCGCTTCACCAAGGCGGCGCGGGCGACTTGAACCGGAGGTGCAGGAGGAACCGGAGGGCGATCGATTATTTCCATAATTCCCAATTGGTCATTCATTAGTAATTAATTAGTAGTTTGGGATTAGCACTTTTGTAGCTAACAAAAGACTGTCAGTTAACAGTTAACTGCGCCGCCCTGAGCGGAGTCGAAGGGTTGACTGTTAACTGTTGACTGTTGCTTTCGGAGTCAACTGTCAACTGTCAACTGTCAACTGTCAACTGTTACATTCCTATGATTTCGTAACCGGCATCGACATACAAAACTTGACCTGTAATCCCGCTAGAGAGATTGCTGCACAAAAAAGCCGCAGCATTTCCGACTTCCTGCTGAGTCACCGTGCGCCGCAGTGGTGCTACTTCCTCAACATGGTGGATCATGTCCAGAATGCCGCCAACTGCTGACGAAGCCAGAGTCCGAATCGGGCCAGAAGAAATCGCATTTACCCGAATGTTTAACGGGCCGAGTTCCGCCGCCAGATAGCGCACATTCATTTCCAAAGCCGCCTTAGCAATTCCCATCACGTTGTAATTGGGAATCACTCGGACTCCGCCAAGATAAGTCAAGGTGATAATACTGCCACCTTCAGCCATCAGCGGTTTAGCCGCAGCACAAAGCCGCACCAGCGAGTAAGCGCTAATATCCAAAGCATTGGAGAAGCCTTGGCGGGAGGTGTTGGTGAAATCTCCGGAAAGTTCGTCCTTGCCGGCAAAAGCCAGACAGTGGACTAGGACATCTAACTTGCCCCATTTGTCGGCGATGGTTTTAAAAGTAGACTCGATTTCGCTCTCGTCTTGGACATTGCATGGCAGATACAGACTGGGATTGAGCGGTTCCACGAGTTCAGCGACTTTGCGCTCGTGCTTGCCTTTCTCGTCCTTCAAATAAGTTATGCCGAGATTGGCCCCAGCTTTGTGGAGCTGCTGAGCGATGCCCCAGGCGATCGAGCGATTGTTGGCAATGCCCGTAACAAGAGCATTTTTTCCGGTCAAATCTATCATCTGTATTTTTTGAAAGAAGCAACTTGCACCATTCTCGTTGGCTGTATGTTACAACCCCGCCAGTTTAGACACAACTGATTCAGATTTAACTGATTCAGACACAATTGAGACACAATTGAGATTAATTTTGCTGTGGAGCTAGATGGGGCGGAATTGAAAAAGTTAAGAGAAGGGCTAGATTTAATCATACAGCGTATGCTTACCTTAACATTAGATAGAAGTAACACAATCCCTGGATATTGGAGGCTGGGCAGTATATTTACTCAATAAGCTTAATCGGCAAGTTACAAACTATTGGTTAGTACAAAGGATCTCGTCGTGACACATGATAGACCGCTAGCAGCCGTGTTCCGCCAAATCAGCGGCGGGGCGTTTCCGCCCATTGTGGAAAACTTTGAACGGGGCAAGACAATTTTTTTCCCTGGAGACCCGGCTGAGCGCGTCTACGTTCTCATTAAAGGTGCTGTGAAGCTCTCCAGGGTGTACGAAGCAGGCGAAGAAATTACAGTCGCCCTTTTACGGGAAAACAGCGTATTTGGGGTGCTGTCTCTGATTACGGGACACCGATCGGACAGGTTTTACCACGCGGTAGCCTTTACGCCCGTAGAATTGATCTCGCTGCCGATCGAACAAGTCGAGAAAGCTCTCAAGGAAGACGCAGAATTGCCTATGGTTTTGCTGCGGGGACTTTCTTCTCGGATTTTGCAAACGGAGATGATGATCGAAACCCTCGCACACCGAGATATGGGTTCGAGACTCGTCAGCTTTTTGCTGATTCTGTGCCGGGATTTTGGCGTGCCTGGTACGGAAGGGATTACGATTGATTTGAAGCTGTCCCACCAGGCGATCGCCGAGGCGATCGGCTCGACGCGGGTAACTGTGACTCGTTTGCTGGGGGATCTCAGACAAGAAACCATGATCTCGATCCACAAGAAAAAGATCACAGTCCACAATCCGGTGGCCTTAAGCCAGCAATTCACTTGATGCCGAGAAAGTATAGGATTTTGGATTTTGGATTCTAGATTCAATCCAAAATCCACAACCCAAAATCTAAAATCGGAATGACTGCTGGATACATCCTGGTATTTGTAATTTTAGTGTTGGGGGGTGTGATCGCTACTGTCAGCGATCGTCTTGGGACGAAAGTCGGCAAGGCACGGTTAAGTTTGTTCAAACTTCGCCCCCGCGATACTGCTGTTGTTGTGACAGTGATGGCCGGCAGCATCCTGTCAGCCACAACTCTCGGCATCCTATTTGCTACGAGCAAGCCTCTGCGAACCGGGGTTTTTCAAATAGACGAGATTCAAAAAAGGCTCAACAACGCCCGCAGAGGACTCAACCAAGCCACTCAAGAAAAAAATAGAGTTGAAACTGAATTAGGTCAAGCCAGAGCCGCTCAAGCGCAAGCTAGAGCCAATTTAGAGCAAATTAATCAATCCCTCCAAGCAGCTAATGCCGAGCAAGCCCGGACAGAAAAAAAATTAAATTCGCTGCGGGCCCAGCTCAATAGCGTGCAAGCAGCCAAGTCGAAAACCCAACAGCAGTTAAGTCAGGTAGAAGCGGCTAAATCCCAGACTGAAGAACAGCTTGCTACTGTGGAAGCGGCTAAATCGCGTACTGAGTCACAATTGAAATTAGTTGAAACGGCTCGATCGACTACCAGAGCTCAGCTCGATCGCACCGAGAACCAATTGAAAACAGTTTCAGCTCAAAAAACAAGTTTGGGATCGGAAATCGCCCAACTGCAAGCGGAACGCCAACAGTTGATCGAGCAGCGAGAGCAGGTGAAAACTCAAATTGCTCAGCGCGATCGAGAAATTGCCAAGCGAGAGGGAGAAATTGCCAAGCGCGATCGGGAAATTGTCGATCGCAACGGACTAATTGCCGAGCGGGACAAGGAAATTGCCCAGCGGCTGCAAAATCTCGCCTCGCGCGATCGAACTATTGTCGAGAGGGACAAAGTAATTGC
>JANYGO010000351.1 GCA_025362325.1 Cyanobacteriota bacterium
TTATCTCTTTTTCTACTAATATTGACCCCGAACCAGTCAAAGCTTCTCGTTTACAACATCAGCAAAGAACTTACCGAATTGAGTTTCAAGCTACCACTGTAGTTTGGGCTAATTAAACTTTTGTCAGTCAATCAGCTGTCCACCTGTTCTTGTCTCAAAAAATGCACCAGAAGGTATCTTTCTGTACAATAGTGTTTTGGCTCGTATAGAGGTTAAATCCTGCCTTAACAACACTGAATTAACTAAATTTGTTGTAGCGGCAAAAGAAATAGCCACCCTAAAACTCGATGTTAGAGACGGTTGTACGAATCAATTTACTGGAGCTTTAAATTTTTTATTTGCCTATAAATCCGATTTGAAATCTGGTCAAGATTCAGAACTTAAAAGACTCATTTCTGTTATGAATAGTGAACCCATTAATATTGATCCGTTATCCGGCATAGTCTCTATGCTATGTGTTCCAGGTCGAGGATTTTATAAAATTGGAGTAGAAAATGGAAACAGAGTATGGCAAAAACACTTATCTAATGATCCTCTCGATCATATAGCTTGGTTTGTTGCGTGTCTATCAAATTCATGTTTTCAATATCTTATAGAAAGACAGGGGCGTGATAGTAAAAATAGTCTTGAAGGTGGTGTTGGCTTATACCTAGATCACCCTTTCAAGGCGGTCAACATTATTTAATAAGGCGCTCCACTAAACGGCTTCAGTAGAGGAACGTCTAGAAATTGTAAAAACCCTTAAACAGCGAGTAGTGGTGCATCGATAGTAACCCTTACTGATACCGATCGCTTAAAACCAGCGCTTTTTTAGTTTCTGCAAGTGCGATCGCCTCAAATTTTCCACCAACTGCCGCAACTGACCCAAATTTGCCGCTTCGCCACCATACCTCCACCGCACGTAAGCCTGCGAAACTTCCTCAATTACCTCAGCTTCATCAGTTGCATGATGGTCGCGCATTGCCTCAGCATACTCCAAAGGCGTTTGAGCTTTCTGCTTGGCAAATCCCCGACTCGCTAAATCCTTCAACATTTGCTGATAAACCCCCTCCACCGGCGGCAATTTCCCCAGCCAGCGACGGTAGCGCCACTTGCGCCACCCTTGCCAAATTAACCAGCCCATAAAGCCAAAGCCGATCGCACTAATCAACCCAATAAATAACCCAACCCAACCCCTAGCAAACTGTCCCAGAAACCAGCCCAGAATCAAACTGATCCAGCCAATGACAAAACCGATAACTGAATCGAGCCCGCTTCTCACAGGTGTCGGTAGCCAACCCGCGATCCACTTCCAGAACGATTCCAGCGCACTAAAAGTCTGGTTATCTTCCACCGAAGCCGGAATCAGCGGATAACCGGGAATCGGATTAAAACCAAACCAGCCGTATTTGGGAAAATATACCTCTGTCATCAAGAAAGCGTCGGTATTTCTGACAACGTACAAACCAGTAAACGGGTTAAACTCTCCCGTATCGAAACCGCCAGCCACTCGCGCCGGAATCCCGATCGATCTGAGCATAATTGCCAGTACCGTCGAAAAGTGGTCAGGATATCCGCCTGTAACTTTTTTGCCATCCTGGGTGTTTTTATAGCTAAACAGAAAACCTGCTACTAAATCTTCACTTTCCTGTAAATATGGCAAGGCTTTTACAAGTTTGTAATTCGGGTTTTGCTTCAAATATTGAGCTAAGTACAAAGCTTTTTCGTAGGGAGAATCGATCGCCCTGTCCGACTTAGCTACTCTAGTTCTCGCCAACAAAATTTCTTCAGTTTTCTCTCGCACCTTCTGCGCAATTTTCGGCGGCACATCCAAATAGAATTTGCGAATATTTTTCGGGTAATTAGTACCAGTTTGCCCCAACACAGAGCGATCGCGAAAAGGCACATTAGAAATCACCGTATAAGTCAAACCCTCCGCCAATTCCACAGGCGATCGCAAACCCCCCTCCGCATCCACAGCCACATCCTGCGTCGGAAAATAAAGTTCCTTCGGCTTAGCCAAAGCCGGAATCAAATTCGGCAACTGAGCAACAACAGTATAACTTTGAATCACCTCTTGAATCCGAGGCGCATTGGGAAAAGGATTCAGATAAAATTGAAAAGACCACCTAGGTCTATTTATCTTTTGAGCTTGTTCGTTGCGAGAAATTTCCCAACCCTGACCGGTGTATTTGTCAAAGCCTAAAACCCGCCAAAAACCCGCCGCCTGCGATCGCACCCGCATCACCACTTGAGGTTTCATTTCCCCCCGCAAATTTTGATTGATGCGCTGGTTGAAACCGTAATAAAAAGTAGAGTCAACCTCTCCCGGCCCTTTGTCTGGGTTTCGCCCTCTTCCTCCGCCAGTTCCTTTTTGATTTCCCCCTTTGACATACCCCGGATTCAGAATGCTGCGCGAGTCAAACTCCCCCTGATATTGAATAGGAGCACTCACTGGAAAAGTCCGCAACTGATAACCCGGGAGGCGCGGCAAAAACGCAAAAATAGTCAGCCCCAACCCGACAGTTATCAGTAGCAGCCAACCAAAATATTTGGGGGATAAAGTCGCAGCAAATAGCGACAAGTTGTTATTTTTGGCTTTACCTTCTGCCGAATGCTTGCTAATTTCTGGGTTCGAGAGTCCCAAGCGCGATCGGTAATCCAGCACCAAAGTCGGCAGCGCTAAAGCCAAAAACACCAATAGCAGCGGCCCAAAAGTCAGCGTTTGACTGATGGTAGCCGCGACGCTCAACAAAATCAGCCCGATGACAATCGAATAGCCCAAATCCTTGCGGCGGGGCAAATCGAAGCTGTGCAGCACTTGAATTTGAATTAACAGTTGCGCCAAAACTAACCGCGTATCGTTTAATTCTCCAACCAAGCGGGTAAAAAAAGCGAACAGCGCCACCAGCATGGCAATAGCTATGCAGAACTTAGCAGCTATATTGCGATCGCGGCGGCGGTACCAACTCCAAGTTGCTCCTACAATACTAACAGGCACAGCCCACAGGTTCAGGGCTTCTTCAGCAGCAACATCAGTAGCCACAATTCCCACAATTACCAACAACTGAACTAGGATTCGCAGCAGTAAAGAATCCTCAGTCACCGGCGGAGGCATTGCCTCAATCTGCTCCCACAGCTTACCTAAAACAGGTATATTTCGCAGGTTATCAGTTGTCATGTGCACCCATCCAAGTCAATCGCTTTTAGATTTTAGATTTTAGATTTTAGATTGACTCCACAGATTAATCTGAGAGGGCTTTAACTAAGATCTAAAACTTTTGGCTTTCCACGACAAAAGTCGGGGATTACATCTGTTTTTGTGTGAGGTCAAACCACAGAGTAAAACATACATTGATTTACTCTAATTTTATTTTTCTAGTTGCTATCTTGTCCAGCCAAAGTTGGACGAATAGCAAACATCAGAGGTCTGGCCTCGAAGTTTTGGAATCGAACTTCTAGGGCATAAGTCTTATCAGGTTGCGGGTCAAACAACTCCACACTTAAATGGCCCGAATTGGGACGCTGTGCAGTTGCTTCGGCATCTCCTCCCTTGAGTTCCAAACTTCCTCCCCCTGGAAATTCGCACTCAACTCTTAAACACGGCATTGGTGGTTCTGTATTGCGGTTGGACAGGTATTGAGCTGAGAGAGTCAGCGAGCCCAAAGCAGTCAGCCACTGCCGCGAAACCGGGGGCTGATTTACAGGACAATTCAAAGTTAGAGAGTCCATGATTTCTCGGGCGGCCAACAGCGATAGCACCATTTGTTGATTGGTAGTCGCGGCTTCGTAATTCGGTAAATCTTCTACTTCTAAACCTGTAATTCCTCTGGCAGCACCCATGAGTACGAAACCGGCTAATTCGTTGAGCTTGTGGGACTGGCCTGGAAACAAGCTATCTACAGCGCGAACTAACTTCGAGCCTTCCCGCAGCGACGACATTACCAGTTCCTGACAAGGTTCTAGGAGTTGAGCAAAAACCCCTTGGGCGATCGGAATTGGCAGGCGACCCCATCTAATATTTTGTAGTTGGGGAGTCCAGAGGTGCAGGGGGGGAACCCATTGAGGGACTGCATCGTCCGGGTAATCGTGGTCGTAGCTTTTGAGTTCTGTTTCCCAGGGGAACAGCGGCGGGTTGGAGGCAATTTCTGCTCTAAGCCTCTCTTTTAACAAGGTCTGAAAACGGTCTTGCACGGTCGGTATATCTCCAATAGTCAGCGGTTGTGCGGGTGCATTGCTGTGCGCCCCCACTTCTAAATAGTCCAGCGGGTCTGGTTCGTCCCATTCCCAGTATTCCACCCCGGAATTCTCTTCTGTGTCGCTCCACTCTTCTGAGCTAGAGGGCACATTGAAGTTTTCCCGATCTTCTTCGCTAGAGGCATTCGCGATTGGCGCCTGCAATATCCAGTCTAAAAAATGGCGCTCGAAAGCCTCTGCATCCCTGTTCGTTTCGTTATTCATCACTAGATGCCCCTTCTCCGGAATCTGAACTATTTCGCAATTCCCAGGCAAGTTCCAGCAATTTAAACCACCGTTTCTGTACCTGGGCTACCGTACTGCCGAGGGTTTGCGCGATCGCCGACTCTGACAGACCCTGTTGCTTCAACTTTAACAAACGCTGCCCCTCTGGGCCAATTTGCTCACAAAAAGCCTGCCACTGAGAAGGCAGCAAACCCAGATTGCGGTCTAAGTCTGCTTCCAGCCACTGGTGAACGAGTTCCCAGCGGTGCGACATGGCGAACCTGAGCAAATGGTACTTGAAGCGCTGCTGCAAATAGTCTCTTTGGCGGGGAGTTATGCCCAGCAGCGACTCTATTTCATTAGTCGGCAAGTCTTGCAAGCGCAGCACGAAGTAATCGGCGCAGTCTTGTTGGTTGCGCTCTTTCAAGTAAGCGATTAATTCGTCTGTCACGTTTTGCCGCAGAGATTCTGACTCCTCGCCTAGCGGGCGAATTGCCGATGAACCGTGTCCGGCCATCGCTTCCCGCACCGAGTGTACCGAGGTGTCGTTCCAAGTTTGGTCGGAATCTGAAGCCCCTCCGTCGGCGGCTTGTTCCATATCTACGGAGGTTTCTTTGGGCTGCTGCTGGGAAAAGGTTTGCGCCCGCAAAATAATTAGTTGCTGGCTGCGGTTCCGAGGTAAAGGAATGCGCCGCTTGCCGAAGCGCTCTACAAAGGCCATGTACTCTGCTAGTTCTAAGCGAGTGCGGGGACTGTAGGTAGGTGGCAGTTGCGTTTCGCGCCGGAAGGCTTTTAAAGCTTCGAGATAAAATCCTTGTAAAAAATCTTTGATCAGTTCTATTCGCGCCTGATAGCTAGACTGCAACTGGGGAGGGCTGATGGAGCGATAGACGATCGCGCTGAGGGTACTGTGCAATTCTACTCGCCCGGGCCCGGAGCCTAAATTGTAGTAGTGGAGGCATTGTTGCAAGCGGTGATGAGCGAGGCTCTGGGCTGAACCTTCTATGTCTCCGGAGTTTTGAATCCGCTGGCTTTCTGTGCATATCCTGGTGACTTCTGCTGCGAGTCGTCCTGCTACATCTTGGCAGTTCTGCTCAGACGCGCGAGTGGACTTTTTGAATTCGTCTAGCAGCAGTTCAAATATGGTTTCCACGCTCTGGCAGATTTCCCGCATGATGGTTTACAGCTCACATTGAAAGTAGCACACCCTGGGACTTTAAATTTAGGATTTTAGATTTTATAAGTAGTCAAACAAAATTAATTACATAAATCAAATAATATGATATACTCAAACCATCAAGTTTTATTGAAAGAGGTTTTATATGTTTTTACTTCGAGATATTAATCCACTTTCGTTGAAATTGCTAAACCGAATTTATC
>JANYGO010000353.1 GCA_025362325.1 Cyanobacteriota bacterium
GCTCTTGCCAGTCAACCTTGCAACTGATGCTTGCGTGAATCTCAACGATGCGACCGTGCCAGTTGTAAGCCATGTCATCGGGATTGTTGCAAGCTACTTTGTCTCCGACCCTGAAAGCTTTGAGCGGGTCAGAGCAAGGGACGCCTGTGAGTAATTCTGTCAGTTTTTGCTTTTGAGAAACAGTGAGTTTTGAGAAGGAATTGCAAAATTCCAAAAAGAGTGAGTTTTCATCCTCACCGTCCTCACCCACGCTCTGCGTAAGGATTGTTGCCTCACCGCCGTCCTCACCGATAAAATCTTGGTGAGGCAACGGTGAGGATGATTTTGTTGCTGTGTAAGGCGGTGAGGACGGTGAGGATGATTTTCCACTCTTTTCAGAAGTTTGCTTGCTGATACCAAAATAGTAAGCCTCACCCTTTGTCCGAGAAGAATCTAAAGCCGCTTCAGTGTGCCGATGTTTCTCCAACTTAGGAAATAGCTCGCTGAACCGCGCAAACAGTTGGTTAATAGCCTTAACAGGAGTATCGCGTCCCGGCAACTCGTTCCAGACCAACCTCTCCTTATCGTTGGAACCCGACTCAATTTCAAGAACGCCAGCCTCTACATACCAGTCCCGCAACTCCCGCCACAAGTCTTTAGCGTAAACGCGATCGCCTTGACCGACCTCGTATCCCATATCCCTGACAAACTGCCACAGGTGCTGAGACTTTTCCTGAGCTTCCCGTAAAGCTGCGTCACTGGAACCATAGTTAATCCCTTGGGCAAGTAACAACGGTATCCGCTCCAGCATCCTGTTTAGCAACGCTGGTGCAATCCGTTCCAGAATAAAATTCGGGTCTTCCTTAAATCGTGGATCGGCTTCTAATTCACCTTTACCGATAGAAGCACCGACCACGTAAGTTTTCTTGAAACTCAGAATGCAGTATCGGCTGCGGATAGCCTCTGCGTCACTACTGATACTTGGCAGAACATTGCAGTTAGCAAGAAATATCGCCTATGGCTTGTACGGATACTCGCCACGTCCCTTGTGCTCAATGGTTAACTCATCCCCAGTGATGAACTGTTTGAGACTTTGCAGTTTGTCCAATTTCACCGCGTCCGCATTCTCACTAGACCAATTACACAGAGAACTCTCAAGGCCGGCGAGGGGAAACTTGCGCCCGGTGTCATAAATCTGAAAGTCCTTTAAACTTTTTCCGGTGACACCGCGTCCCAACACCGCCACCAACGCAGTCCGCAAAGTATCCTTGCCGTTACTACCATCACCGTGGCACAGCAGCCCCTTAACCCGTGACATCTTCAAACGAGCAAGTGGCAGACACAGTGCAGCAGCAATTGTCCTGAGAAAAATCTCTCGCTGCTGTGGCTCAAGACACTCTAAAAGGCGATCGCAATCTGTGACATCAATATCAGGGTCATATTTACCACCGATGTATGTGTAGACCTGCTTTGGGTCATGAGAGGTAATTGTGTGTGAGCCGTCAGAGTTGATTTTTACCACCCCGTTAGAGCAGTTCAACCCCGGCGGGTTCACAGTCTCAATGTCTACCGCAAGCCCTAAGACCATGGAGTTATAGACCTCATTCGCACTACTTGAATTGACTCGACTGCGACGGTACACGCCCCCCTTCCCTTTCTCCGAGTAGGTCTTTAGCCAGTCAAAGATACGACGTTTCTCCGTAACCTCTGCCTGTAACTGGTAGTAACTGCCAGTAAATTTGTAAATTTGACCCGTAATCGACACCCAACGACCATCAGAATACAGTGCAGATTCAGCTTTTAGAACGTAATTTTCTTCTGAAACTGGTGCTGTGTCTGGAATGTAGTAGCCAGTGTTACTGATAGACGACAAATGTACTACATTTCACACGTATGCGGGCGTGAGAATATAGAATTTTCTTGTATTTCTTCCATTGCAGCGCTATGAATTTCCGCTTCTAATCGGCGAATAAACTCTTCAATGTCCATATTTTCCAAAATCTCTCGGATATCCCCTTTGTCTGGGATACCGGGATAAATGGCAACCGGGTCAACGACTATGCAAGGGAATTGAATATGGTCGCAAACCAGCCGGACTTCTGTACCCTTCTTAACCCCTGTGTCATCGTTGTCCCGTAGTTTTACGAGTACGACATTTTTGCCTGTTAAGTGCAAGGTTTCAGCCATTATTTGTATCTCAGGGTGACTCCATTTAGACCCCTGCATAGTTAAGGCTGCGATACCGTGAGACCGCGCGAGTTCTACGTTTGGCTCACCCTCAAGCATCAGAACTGCGACAGGCTCACTATCTGGTACGCCGGCTAAAACCTCAACTACTTCATCAATGCGGTAGGCAGACCATCGTGAATCACCTTTAGTCCATACCCGTTTACCGTTGCCGTCGAGGTGTGTCTGACGGTAGGTTTTATCCCGTCCCTTTGGCTTGCTCAGGTCGAGCCACTGGAATCGAAAAACTTCCTGTGAGGCACTGTAAACGTAGGTGACTTGCTCTGCATCAGCAGGCACACCGCTTGGGATGTATTTAGGTTTTTGAGGCTCAGGCCCGGACTGTGGCGCTGGCAGCTTCAGGAGCTTCAATCCAGCCGGCACTGGAACCTTTACCGACTGTTTTTTTGCACTCCTGGTGACTGCCACCTTCTTCTGTGTTTGTTTTCCCGTTCCTTGTTCTGCTAGAAACTCAGACAGGGGCTTGATAGCTTCACGGATATCTGCGGGGGCACAGTCGGATGTAAAGCACTTGTACTTCCCGGTTTTACTTTCAACGTTTAGGTTGCGTCCGCCACACACCGGGCAAATGTACTTATCTTTACCTTTGCCTGGTTCTAGTTTTTCCAGATGGTTGCGGATGTCGAATGAACCCGTGTTCAGTTGGCTGGAAATTTCTGAGGAATCGGATGCAGAATTTGACTCTGTAGAGTAAGATGTAGTCATAGGTTTTCCGCCCTAAAAAGCGGGTTTATCGCAAAAACCGTTCATTGAGTCGCCACAACTTGCAGGACGGTTTTTTGCTGTTTGTACTTTTATAAGCCATTGGATGGATAGGCGACTAGCTTAAGTCGCCTATCCTCGATTGCCACTAGAAGGGTAGGTGAAAAAATTATTTGGCGTCGGGGGGCGTGGGCTATCAGCGGCTTTCTCTATCAACCCCGTACTATGTTGCACTCCCCTACTCCCAACCTCGGCCGCAGAACATGGAGTCCACTTCGGAAGAATGCTTACTCCAATAATACAAGATGTTTTGAGTAGAGTTGGGACTGCCAACATTGCCACCGTGTTTTCACAAAACTCTGACTACACTCTGACACCCGTTACAAACCTAATAGGTTTGTAACTTTGTCTACATACTCACAACAGGTGCAAAAAAGAAGCAGTGAACAAGCGTTCCAAGGCTATAGGCCTTGTGAAAACTTTCGCTCTTGATCTGCTGCGCCACCGCTATTCCCCGACTAAGCGTTTGTACTCAGCCTCAGCATCCTTGTATTTTTGGCTGCCACCTTTGCTCACTCCCCAAACCTCAAGGATGATTTTTGCCTTACCCCAACCTTTTGCTTTCAATTGCAGCGCTCGTTCAGCGCGTTCTGATTCAGCGTTCTCCGAGCCGTTCTGTCCGGGTTCAACTAGCTGTTTTTGAGCAATCGGTTCTGATTTCTCTTCTTCGTCATAAGTCAGTTCCAGAGAGCGTTCTAGATGTTCGCGCGGGTTCAGCACCTGTTCCGCTTCCTGCTGTCGCTGCTGCTGCGAAACGTAGGTAGCTGTGGAAATTTCATCAATCACATCGGCGGTGATTGCGCGTTCTTTAATTGCCTCAATTTCACCCTGCTCTGACAGTTCGCGGGCGATGTTACCCGCCGACACTGCACAGGCAATTGCAGTACACAGGCTTATGCCTTGCAGCGCTTTGTGGGTGTCTAGCTTTTTGTCTAGTGCTGCTAGTGGAGTCACCCACAATACCACCGCAGAAGCGCTCAACGCAAACAGTTTTAGCTGCATAGAAACACCCCCAAACCAACCAGCAGCATTGCCAAACCGCCGATTAAAACTGCCTGTAAATCAGCCACTGAAATCTTGAGCAACTTACTCAGAGAGTAGTCGAGCAACCAACTCAACCCCCAGCCAATTGCAATTGCTGCTAATAGGAATAAAACGGCTTTCATTGCCATCGGATGCAGACTTGCTATCCACCCCAGAAGGGAGAAAGCAACGCATCCGGCAATGAAGTAATTTGCCAGATACATCGCTTTCATTTAGTTAGTCCCTCCCGTCAGTTTAGCTTTAATTTCGTCAATCCGAGTCCTGGCATCGCTGTCAGCTTTGTCAATCCCCAAACCCAGTCGTGCGTAACCGGGACGCAAACTGTGCAAGTGCTTAGCCAGCCTAGTGTCTGAGCGCTTTTTGCCCAGTTCATTGTCAGCCACAACACCCTCATATTTGCGGTGATTACGGTGAACTTTAGCATCGGCTTCTTCAACTTTTGCTAGCGCTTCATAGGCACGTTTGGACTGTTTTGCACCGTCTGTTTTCTCCTTTGCTAAGTCCTTCATGGCGTCCGCTTCTTCCTTAGTGAAGTAGCGCGGTGCTGGCACAACTGGAACGCTACGGATACTGGAAAAGTTGCCGGGATTTAACGGTGTGATAACACTTGCGTCAGTGCTTGCCAGAACTTTTGATTTGTCGATGGCGTGTCCGCCGTCGTTGTTTGCTGTAAGTTTTCCAGCATCAGAATTACCACCAAAAAGGCGTAGTTGTAAGCTCATAGTTTTGTCCCGATTTGAATGTTGATGCGAACTGGGGAGGGAAATAAATTCAAGGGGTTGATTTGTCGCCACATAGACATTGCCAGCACAAACACTCCCGCCGATGCGAGTACGAGTGCGATGAGTTGAGAGAAATCAACCCAGTCTAAAAAGCTGGTGGAATTCTGGCGGGTGAAACCACACACAGGGGATGAACCGTCGTTAGTCCAATCTAGGGTGTCTACAGTGTCTACACATTCTGTGGCAAGCGGTTCAGGTGTCGTGTTTACAAAGTTATCTGCACTGTATACAGTATCTATATTCACTGTGTCAAGCGATTCACCGCCAACCAGGTACAGTTATAGCAGCGCTTCCCATGTAGCAGTTTTAGAAAGCTTCCCGAACTGCTTGGCGTCTTCATTGGTGAAGCCACGGTCATAGGCGATCGCCCTGAGTTGGTCAATGCGACGGTAGCTGACGGTAGGTTTAGTCATGGCAAAACCCCGTCAACTCAATCATTAAGAGTTGCGATCGCCCCATAGGGCAATCGTCTGAAAGTGGCATAATTTATAGGCTCCAACTGTTGATATGAAACAGGTTGGGGAAGTCGTGACTTGGCTAGCATTGCAAGTGCTTGTCAGTCGCGCATCAATCTTCCTTAGTTACTCACGATTGCAGACTTACAATCCCTTGTCAACACAGGGACTGTAAAGTTTTGTTTCAAATTATTCGGCAAGCAACTCCATCACCTCTTCGGGTGTAATGCCGTAAATAGCAGCTAGCAATTTGATACTTTTCGCGTCACTACCCAATTGTTTAAGCACCCCGATCGCACTACCAAATGGAATAGCTTCTGTTATGGAATGAGTTAGTAAATCAATTGTTGTTTGAGTATTGGCTCGTTTCTTATAAATGCCTTCATTCATCTGCGTTGAATGCCCTAAACTCTTAGCTCTTGTTTCTTGAGACATCCCTGCCATTTGACCATTGAGATTAGCTAAGTGGCGCAAGGCGTGAGATTGAGTAAAGCCCTTATTCCATCTTTTTAGAGTAGCCCACGCACGGTCATTGTATGCACCAGAAATTGTCTTTGGATTGCTCGATGTCAACCTAACTTCAGGTAATTGCCCTGATTTGATTCCCAAACGTTCGATTAAATTCGAGTGAGTAGGAGGAAGCATTGGTACACACAATCGATAGCCAGTCTTAGTCGTGGTTTCTAACTTTGTCCTTTCCCCTACTACGGCAATCATTTTTGTGTTAGTTAATTCGCTTAGTGCCGGGATAGTAACGCCATCCTTTGTCTTAAACGGTTCATTTACGTTCTGAATCGCGAACACCTCATGTACTCGAAAACCATACACCACCTGCATCGAGAATACCCACAACCATCGTTTGCGTGACTCTAAGTTGTATCGCTTATCATCGGATATGGCTAAAACTTCTTCGTGAAATTTCAAAAATTCATCCACTGATATAGACTGAAGGTCTTCTCTGAACTGTGTCTGCGTGCCGTTAATTTCTTTAAGGCGAATAAGTAAGTCAGTGTTGCCAGCAGCCTCAGCAAGCTTACGCATAGCGCACAAACAGTTTTTGAAACATTTAGTTCCTGCTTGCTTGCTGTGAACTACTAACAGAATGTCTGCCAGGTTCAGGATTGTGTTTTGTGGCAATAGCTTGAAATAGTGTCCGTAAACACATTGCCAGCTATATTGGTGGCTAGCATTGTTCTTGTCGCGAGGTTGACGACGCTTCGTGTGTCCGTCCCAATATTCTTTCTCTACTTTTGCTATCGCCTCACCGAACGTCATCAAATCATTTTTGATAACGTTCTTTTCTAAAATCACATCATCATACCAAGCCAAGAACTGAGACTCGGTTTTTAGTGATTCTAGAGCGCTAGCGACTAGGTGAGCCCGTCTCAAAGCATCGGTAATCCCGTGCATCGTCAGGTAGCACCCACAGGTTTTATTGACTCGCTTGATGCCTAATTTGAATTGAAGTGTTATGTAACCACCGCTAGCTTTGCTGTCTTTTTTTAGACCTACCCCTTTGGGGCATTCTTTTTGCGCTTGTTTAAAGTAAGTAGTCAAACAAAATTAATTACATAAATCAAATAATATGATATACTCAAACCATCAAGTTTTATTGAAAGAGGTTTTATATGTTTTTACTTCGAGATATTAATCCACTTTCGTTGAAATTGCTAAACCGAATTTATC
>JANYGO010000003.1 GCA_025362325.1 Cyanobacteriota bacterium
GTCGAGTCTGACCGTTACGACTAACTTCTTCTGAGCCACAATTGGGGCAAGAATTAATTTCTACTGTCATATCACCAATGACAAACACTTCTCTCTAATAGTAGCTTAAGTTTACTCCATCCTTTCCTTCATGGCACTACCTGGGGTTGCTTGGGTTTAGCCCTGGCAGGTGTCGCCAGTAGCGGTTTTAATGCGATTGCCCTTAAGTCATAGTTATTAGTCATTAGTAACGCAAAACCAGCACCCCACACGGATGCTGGCTTTTTGGAATTACGAGACTGTTTCCCCTAAAAGGTTCAATATCTCCTGTTCAAGCACTTTCATTTGTTCCATGACTCTCTGATGGTGTTCCTGCGCTGCTTTTAGTCTCAGTTGAAGCCTTTCCTCGTGAGATTCGACATAAGCCAGGTGAGAGCGCTGCAATTCTCTCAACTGGCTTAGCATTTTCCCAAAGCCTGTTTTTCCTGTGGTGATAGAGCTTTCCGAGTCTCTATGTAACCCCGGGATATCGCCCGAATCAACTCTGTTCTCGATTCCATCCCCATCGCTTTCGCCTTGTCCTCCAGTGCGTCCCAGTCTTCGGGGTCTAGCCGAACCGTTGCGTTTACTGTTTTCTTTCCCTGATTGACCATAGTTTTTAGCCATATTAAGACTCCTTTTAATTATTGCACGTGCTACTATTGACAAATATTTTAGCACGTGCAAACATAGTATCATAATCTGCACGTGCAATAGCAGAGCATACCCTGTAATGTGTTCGGGTGAGTAATTCTCACCCTTTTCCCCCTATGTACACCTTAGAAGAGCTACAGACTAAGACTTTTAAGGAATTAAAGGCGATCGGACATCAGATTGACGCGCTCCCAGCGGGCGATAAACGGTGCCGCCAAAACTGGATTGATGCCATTGCCGGTGTCCTTCCCCTGCTGCTGCAATTGCTGGAAGTTTTTTCTGGTGTCGAATTGGTTGCTGAGGTGATCGAAGTTCAACACCAGGAGCTGATCGAGCCCAAGTTTGGTCGCATCGTTTATCCTCGAGCTGCCAGATTGATTGCAGCAGCAGCCGAAGCAGCAGTTGAAAATTTTCTTGGTGTCAAAGTCGAGCAACGTCAGGAGCCGATCGAAACTTTTTCTGGTATTGAACCGATTCAGGAGTTGATCGAAGTTCAACGCCAGGAGGCGATCGAAGTTCAATGCCAGCAGGCGATCGAAGTTCAATGCCAGGAGGCGATCGCACCAGCGGCTGAAATTTTTCCCGGTGTCACTTTCGATCCGGCGGAATTTTGCGAAAATCACGCTGCTGACATTGAGAATTATTTTGCAAGCTTTATAGAAGCTAATCGTCCTCCGAATTGCGGCGACAAAGGTTGTGACCGACTCGAAACTGCGATCGGAAATAATTTTCCGGTTGTGGAAGCTGCATTGCCGGCGATCGAAACTTCTGTTGGTGTTACTTTTTCTTTTAGATTTCTCGCTTTTTATTCCCCGCCGCAGGCTGAAAATATCCGTTTTAAATCTGATGCTGACGGGCAACTGAGCTTGCTTGATTTTGATGTGGTGTCAACTGACGAGCCGCCCGATCCTGATGATTTTGACGGTAATATGTTTGCTTTTTGGGCTGCTTACGATGCTTGGGTCGGTGAGGATGAGGGTGGATTTGAATATCTCGAAGAACCCCCGGAAGTTTCTCTTGACTCCTTTTGCGAGTGGGCTCCGTGTCCGCTGGAATGGTACGAACCTGAAACAATTGAAACAATCGAAACAAGTTTCATCGCTTTTGAAATTTCTCCAGTGCCGATTTTCTGCGAGGGCTTCGCTAACCAAAGTTCCAGCACTTGCAAATTTCTGATTCCTGTTTTTGACGCTTGGTGCGATCACCAAAATGACAAAGACGAACCGCCTGACACAGGGATTTTTGCTCGACTGCCGGTGCCCAAACCCCCCAGTTTTCCGTCGGCGAGTGTTGTTGCGGGCGATTGTTCCAGCAGCATCAAAAAGTTTGCCCGCAGCGCGACATTTGTAAGCGCGCGAGCTTCTCCAGGAGGTGATGCCATGTAGCAAGCCCCTTGCGTAAAGCTTTGAACAACTTATCTCCCTGGTTGACTGACAAAAGTCAGTCAAGATCGGGATAAAAGCTGACCCAGACTGGATTAAAGAGAAAAAGAGGGATCAACTGTTTTTAACAAAAAAACCAGTATGAATCGAAATGATCGATCGCCCCTCTCATCTTCATC
>JANYGO010000004.1 GCA_025362325.1 Cyanobacteriota bacterium
ACAGGATAATGGATTTAACTCAATCGAGTTTAAAATAAATGGATAATAGCGCAATTAAACTATTGGTGGTTGACGACCAACCGAGCAATTTGCGGTTCTTGTCGAAGCTGCTAACAGCCCAGGGGTATGAGGTTTACCGAGTAATTTGCGGTCAACTGGCGTTGAATGCTGCGATCGCCCATTGCCCCGATTTAATTTTGCTCGACATTAGAATGCCGGAAATGAACGGTTATGAAGTTTGTCGGAGACTGAAAGCGACAGCGGCAACTGAACAAATTCCGGTGATTTTTTTAAGCGTATTAGATGACATTAATGATAAATTACAAGCTTTTCGAGTTGGCGGTGCTGACTATATTGCCAAACCATTTCAAGTGGAAGAAGTTTTAGCGCGCATTGACAAGCAAGTCCGTCTGCAAAAACTGCAACAGCAACTAAAAGAGCAAAACGCTGAACTACAACAGTCGCAGTCGCTGCTTGCTAGCATATTAAATAGTTCCTTAGACGGTGTAGTGGCTTATTCTGCCCTCCGCAACAGTCAGAGAGATATTGTGGATTTCCAATGGCTGTTGGTCAACCCTGCTGCCGAAAAAGTTTCGGGTGTGCCATTCAATGAGACAGTGGGCAAGTATTTGTTGGCAGAAATTCCCCAAGTCCGCAATAACGGGTTATTTGATTTGTACGTTTCTGTAGTAGAAACAGGAGAAACTGTAGACCAGGAATTTTATTACGAACACGATCGAGATACAAGTGCTTGGCTGCACCTTGTCGCGGTCAAATTAAACGACGGTTTGGCAGTAACTTTTCGCAACATCACCGATCGCAAACGAGCAGAAATTGCCCTGCGAGAAAGCGAAGAGCGCTTCGGCGCCCTATTCGAGCAAGCGGCAGTCGGCATAGCTAAAACCGCGCTTGGCGGTCAATTTTTGCGGGTAAATCCCGGCTTTTGCCAAATTGTCCGCTATGCAGAATCGGAATTGTTGCAGCTTCATTGGCAGGCAATTACTCACCCCGATGACATCGAAGCTGACCAAAATTACCTGCACTTGCTGTTATCCGGGGAGGTTCAAACTTTTTCTCGGGAAAAGCGTTTGATCTGCAAAGATCGGGAAGTGCGCTGGGCGAATGTTACTGTTTCGGCCATGCGCGATGCTGAGGAAACGGTGCAGTTTTTGATTTGTGCGATCGAGGATATTTCCGAGCGCAAGCAGGTACAAGAACTGCTGCAAGCGAGTTTAGAAACTCAAACCCGCTACGCTCAAGAATTAACTCGTTCTAATGCCGAACTCGAACAGTTTACCTATGTGGTTTTTCACGATTTGCAAGCGCCTTTGGGCACGATTGTCGGCTACGCTCAACTCTTAGAAAAGCGCTGTCACAAGCAACTTGATGCCCAAGGAAATAAATTTATCGGCAATATTGTTAATTCTGGTGTGCGGATGTAGGCGCTAATTGATGACTTGCTGGAGTATTCGCGGGTGGGGATCAGTTATAAACCTTTTGATTTGATAGATTGCAATCTGGTTTTTAAGGATGCTTGCGCTAATTTGCAGTTGGCCATCCGCAAGAATCAAGCTTCTGTTACTAGGGGCGATTTGCCAAGGGTAACAGGTGACAGTTTTCAACTGCTGCAACTGTTTCAAAATTTAATTGGCAATGCCATTAAGTACCGCAGCAGATCCGCGCCGGTGGTGTTCTTCGGCGCTTCGCGTCAGGGGGATAACTGGCTGTTTTCGGTGCAGGACAACGGTATTGGCATTCCCGAACAGTACCATCAACGAATTTTTCAGATTTTTCAGCGCTTGCACACCCAGAAAGAGTATTCGGGAACGGGTATCGGTTTAGCGATTTGTCAAAGAATTGTCGATCGACACGGCGGCCGCCTTTGGGTAGAATCAGAACCCAATCGAGGCTCGACTTTTTATTTTTCTGTTCCTGTACCTAAGTGAAGTCAATCGATTTGAGATTTGAGATTTGAGATTTGGAGAAAGCGACCGCACTGATGAATCCGGAGGTTCGATCGCCAAATTGCTTGACTCTCACCACTTCTTTACTTAAACTTTCAATATCTTTATCTTTTCTTTACACAAATGTTCAAAAACTGTAGCATATTCACTGATGACATCGAGATCAAAATCTATCAATATAAATGTATTAGCTCGATCCTTATACAACTCAAAAATCAGTGGTGCGTGCAAGACTTGTCAGTTTGTTTCAACTTTATCCAGAGCATCTTGCTTTGAGATGCAGCACTTTTCCTAGTAGTTCGCCCACAAGCATTTGGGATGTCTTTGCAGCTTGCCGATTCTCGGACAGACTGCTAAGTGAAACAAGGATGATTTGCAAACCTTTGCGAATTATACAAAACCTCAAATTGCTGCTACACAAATTCAGTATTCTCAGCAATATTTGCCGGATGATGGCAACAAATGCTTTGCAGGCAGATCGGACACCTATCCAAGCCCTGCCACCTCACAAATTCTGTTGGTATTGAGACAAAGCCGTGAATTATAAACAGAAACAATTTACTATTTTAATAGCCAATGATGACGAGGATACGCGCTTTTTGCTGGAGGAAGCACTGCGAGAAGTTCGATTAGCTATTAGGAGCGAATTTGTGGAAAATGGAGAAGAAGTGCTAGACTATTTGTACCGTCGCGGTCGATATCCTGGTAGCAATTGGGTTCGGCCAGACCTGATACTTTTGGATCTGAATATGCCGAGGCTTGACGGGAGAGAAGCACTAACTTCAATTAGAGCTGACCCCGACTTGCAACAAATTCCGGTTGTGATCCTCACAACGTCGCACCGCAGCGGAGATATCTTGCTTTGCTACCGCTTGGGTGCCAATTCTTTCATATCCAAACCAGTGACTTTTGAAGGATTGGTTGAAGTAATGAAGACTTTATGCCAGTATTGGTTTGAAATTGTTTCGCTCCCGCCCAGGAGCTCTAAGTTTTAATTGAGGGCTAGATCGATAGTTTGAGTGTAGAGTGAATTTGATAGACGGACAAATTGAGCCGATCGCAAGTATCGCTCTCAAAACTAAAAAGTTTCCTTCCACCCGCTCCGAACGCTATATTTGTGTTAACACGTAACCAATCTCTAAAAATTTTGTTGGTTGAGGATGATCTGGCAGCTGCGACCCTGATCGAAGACCTTTTAGGCTCATTTAGCGAGTCTATGTTTCGCCTCCAAACTGTTAAGTGTCTGGAGAGAGGACTGGCGTGTCTGGAAGCAGAAAAGTTTGATGCGGTATTATTAGATTTGTCAGTGTCAGACAGCTTGGGGGGAAGCGAGGAGCTCGCCATCCTGAAAGCCCGATCGCCCACAGTGCCAGTTTTGGTGCTGACAGATATCAACGATGAAAATACGGCGCTGTCGATATTGCGATCGGGCGCTCAAGATTGTTTGGTAAAGGGAAGATTTCACAGAACTCTGCTGGTGCGAGCAATCCATTACGCGATCGAACGTCAACAGATTGAAGAACAATTGCGCCAACAAGCCCTCCGAGAGCGGCTGTTGGGCAAAATGCTCGAAAATATTCGATCGTCAATAGACACGGCAAGCATTCTCCAAAGTACCGTCGCAGAAGTGCGCCAATTTCTGAAAACAGACCGCGTTTTAATTTATCGCTGTCAG
>JANYGO010000015.1 GCA_025362325.1 Cyanobacteriota bacterium
GTCGAGTCTGACCGTTACGACTAACTTCTTCTGAGCCACAATTGGGGCAAGAATTAATTTCTACTGTCATATCACCAATGACAAACACTTCTCTCTAATAGTAGCTTAAGTTTACTCCATCCTTTCCTTCATGGCACTACCAAATGTTCTAGGGCGATCGCGTGTTCTTTCGTTTGTCCGTAAAAATTCATGGTATCATCAGGGCGATCGCTCAGAGATGACGAAATCTGACAAAGATACTGCCCGTTTGATTGAGCGCAAACGTCGATCGCAATTGTACCAGTAGTGCGATCGGGATTTATTTGAGTCATAAGCTGTTCGGCATTTAAAAGACGATAGTAGGGTGCGTCAGTCCATAAGCGTTTCCCAAGTCCAGTAACTATTCTAACTGACGCACCCTACAAGGCTGAAACTCACCACAGCACAAGTTTTAGGAGCCGGGGAAGCGTGACCTATTTTAGGATATGTCGAAAAAAAAGCTAAAATATAGATTAGTTTTCGTAGCACTTGTCATGTCGAAGAATAAATATAAATTGTCACAAATCTTTGACTTGCCACTGATAGGGTCTGCTGAACAAGATCTCTTCTCAGTCGAAGACAATCGAGAGCGTGCTGATAAGCTACAAGAATTACTTGTCCCTAAGCTTAAAATAATCATTAAACAAGCTTGTGACCTAATTCACCAAGTTTATGGCACAGATGTACTCTCAGATTGTCGGATAGTGACTACACCAGCTCATCGCCTTGGAGCCAAGAAAACCCAGCCCTTCAAAATAGCAACCGCTGGCTTGGCTATAAAAGAAAAAGGTTGGTATTTTCAACAGAGATTCGAGTGTACTTCTTATAGTTTAGTTGTGAAATTTTTTGGATTAAGAGGGCTAGAAAGCAATCCGATTGTTCACGTTCTGAAAAACCATTTAGAAGATGTTACTAGGATTTTGAAGCATGGTAAATATATTATTTTCTCAAATAATATTGCACCGGAAAAATATGGTAAGTTAGAGTATGAAGAGTTCATTAACAGACTGCAATTAATTCATGAAGGAGGTTGGAATGGTACTTATATTCAGAGTCCATCCCTAGTTCTTCCTATTAAAGACCTAGATGCAGCTCAGCCAGTGATTAATAACTTTGTCGAAATCTTTGCTATCTTTCGTGCTGCATCAAATGTGTTTCTTGGTGAGGAAGACCGTTTTGAAGAATACCTAAAATGTTTGTGGGATTGGCAAAATCCGCTTCAGGTTCAGGAATCTGTAACTACTACTAGATTCTTTCCTGATGAAGTAGATTCAGTACAAACATTTCGTGAGGGGGCAGTACGGCAAGTTTCAGTCAACGCCTATGAACGAGATCCTAAAGCTCGGCAAAAATGTATTGATTATTACGGTTCAAGTTGCTCTATTTGTGATTTCGATTTTGGCAGAGCTTTTGGGCAACTGGGAAAAGGTTTCATTCATGTTCATCATCTACGACCCCTTTCAGAGATTGCAGAAGAATATGAAATTGATCCTATAAAAGATTTGCGTCCTGTTTGCCCAAATTGTCACGCTATGATTCATCGTCGTTCACCACCATTTAGTCTTGAAGAAATCAAGATGTTGTTGAAGTCTGCTCGTGGTTCTACTAAGTAACCAAACAAAATTAATTACATAAAGACTCTTTACGCTTGTAAGGGTTTGAGCCGAGAATCTGTGTAATTAATTATGTGCAACTACTTATCTAATATATTTTGTTGACTTATTCTAACCGATAGTTTACAAAAATTAGATCCCCGATTTCTTCAAAAAGCGGGGATCTAATTTTTCTGTTTGACTCCAGATAGCACCTACGAGGAGTCAAATTCACTACTTCGCAGCTTGACGCTCTTTCGCTTCCTTGATCACTTCCTCAGCGATATTGCTCGGACAAGGAGAATAGTGTGAGAAAGACATCGAAAACTGGCCGCGCCCAGAAGTCATGGTACGCAAATCGCCAATGTAGCCAAACATTTCGCTCAACGGCACATCAGCCTTAATCCGCGCTCCTGTTTGTCCTGTTTCCTGAGATTTCATCATCCCCCGGCGGCGGTTGAGGTCGCCGATGACATCACCCATGTGATCGTCTGGAGTGAAGACATCGACATTCATGATCGGTTCGAGCAACTGAGGCCCAGCTTTGGGAACCGATTGGCGGTAGGCGGCTTTAGCAGCAATTTCAAAAGCCATTGCTGAAGAGTCAACCGGGTGGAAACCTCCATCAACCAGGGTGAATTTCAAATCCAAGCAGGGGAAGCCAGCCAAGACTCCCACATCGATACAGCTTTCAAAGCCTTTTTGCACGGCTTGCCAATACTCTCTCGGTACGCTGCCGCCAGTTACTTTTGACTCGAACACGAAGCCGCTACCGACTTCACCAGGCTCGACGATATAGCCGATTTTCGCAAATTGACCTGAACCACCGGATTGTTTCTTGTGGACGTAGTTGTCTTCGAGGCGCTTCGTGATCGACTCGCGGTAAGCTACCTGCGGTTCGCCAACTTCTACCTCGACGCCGTGGGTGCGTCTCAGAATGTCCACTTTGATGTCGAGATGCAGTTCGCCCATGCCCTTGAGAATGGTTTCGCCGCTTTCTTCGTCTGTCACCATGTGGAAAGATGGGTCTTCTTGTACCATCTTCGTCAGCGCTGCTCCCATTTTTTCTTCGCCTCCTTTGACTTTCGGTCTTACCGAAATGGAGATGACTGGTTCTGGGAAAACCATTGGCTCTAGGGTTGCGGGATTTTTGGGGTCGCAGATGGTGTGTCCGGTGCGGACGTTCTTCATGCCCACAATCGCTATAATGTCGCCAGCTTGAGCCGATTCAATTTCTTCGCGGGAATTGGCGTGCATTTCTACCAAACGGCTGATGCGCTCGGTCTTGCCTGTGGCGGTGTTGAGTACGGTATCGCCTTTAGATAGCGTACCGGAGTACAAGCGCGTGAAGGTTAAAGCGCCGAAGCGATCGTCCATAATTTTAAATGCCAGGGCGCGCAATGGGCGTTCTGGATCGACGATCGCGAAATTGCCTGTTTCCTCACCATCGAGATCAACCTCTGGCTGTGGCAATACTTCCATTGGGTTCGGCAGATAGTCAACCACTGCATTGAGCACCAACTGCACGCACTTGTTCTTAAACGACGAGCCGCAGTAAGTCGGGAAAAATGCCAAGTCGCGGGTACCCTTGCGGATGCACCGCTTGAGGTCTTCGATGCTCGGCTCGTTTCCTTCGAGGTACTGTTCCATCAGGTGATCGTCCTGCTCGACGGCAAGTTCGATCAACTGTTCGCGGTATTTCTCGACATCATCCACCATATCGGCTGGAACATCGGTAATTTCGTAGCCCATCGGATCGCCGGACTCATCCCAGATCCAGGCTTTGCGGGTCAGCAAATCGACTGCGCCGCAAAACTTTTCTTCAATGCCGATCGGCAAAACCATTACCATCGGTTTAGCTGCGAGGACTTTATCGACTTGCTTGACAACCCGGTAAAAATCTGCACCCGTGCGATCGAGCTTATTGATATATACGATACGAGCTACTTTGGAATCGTTAGCGTAGCGCCAGTTGGTTTCCGATTGCGGTTCAACTCCACCCGAACCGCAGAATACACCAATACCACCATCGAGAACCTTCAGCGAACGGTAAACTTCGATCGTAAAATCGACGTGTCCGGGAGTATCAATGATGTTGAGCTGATGCTCATTCCAGAAGCAGGTAGTAGCAGCGGATTGAATCGTAATCCCGCGCTCTTGCTCCTGTTCCATGAAGTCAGTCGTCGCCGCGCCTTCGTGAACTTCACCGATTTTGTGGATTTTGCCTGTCAGTTTCAGGATTCTTTCAGTTGTGGTGGTCTTGCCAGCATCCACGTGGGCGAAGATGCCAATATTTCGATAACGAGTGAGATCTTTCATAATTACTGTTGAGATTAAATGCGACGAACCGTCGGCGACCAACTGCAAGCTTGACAAGCGAGGAATTAATGCTACCTTACCAGCGAGTACGGGCTGGATTTCCTTTTCCCTGTTTTTGGCAGGACTATCTTAATTTTGACACTTCTCCGTCATTCCTGCGAAGGATTCTTGGGTGAATAAGTGCCCCAAGCCTGATAATTCATAAAAATGCCCTAGAGCTAGGGCAAAATCCTCTCACAAAGTAGGTTGGGCTGAGGCACTCACACCCAACGAATTCATCTGCGTAACCCTTCGCTCAACTTGATTTTTTGCACCATTCTCAGCAAAAGCTTATAAAGCGGGTTTCTTGACAAAAAATAGAAGATTTTACGTGAGTTTGTCACAAGAAACCTGATTTCTGACATTCATGCCTGATGTTAGTCCATTTAACATACCATAAAATGGCGGAGTTTGTATCATCATAAACCAACATTTTATACTTTTCTCGCTCTGGTTTGTAGTGAGGACTTTAGTCCGCAAAAAATGATGCGGACTAAAGTCCTCACTACAAACCTATTTTGTCGTAGTTGAATAAACCTGTTTCTTGGCCCGCAATTGAGTAAGCCCTGCCATCCAAACCCAATTGCTGCGTCCAGAACTATCTAAGTCAAAATCGAGCCACTCATCATCCGCCGATATCTCCGATCCAATTCATCCCGAACCACCGGCCACTGATTCAAACTTTCATCACTCTCAATTACCATTTGAGCCGCCGCCCTCGCCAACTCCAAAACCTCCTGATCCTCAACCAAACTCGCCAAAGCAAAATCTGGCAAACCCGACTGCCGCATTCCCAAAACCTGACCAGGCCCGCGCAATCTCATGTCCATTTCCGCAATGAAAAAGCCATCTTGAGATTGTTCTAAAACCTTCATTCTCTGCATAGCTTCCGCAGTCTTAGAACCGGGCATTAACAAACAATAAGAACGGCTTTTTCCCCGACCAACTCGCCCCCGTAACTGGTGCAATTGCGACAGTCCAAAACGCTCCGAATTTTCAATCATCATTACCGTTGCATTCGGCACATCGACTCCGACTTCCACCACAGTAGTAGATACTAAAATATCAGTTTCTTTGTCCCGAAACTTAGTAATTGCCTCATCTTTGTCAGCACTGCTCATCCTGCCGTGGAGCAAACCCACCTTAAATTCAGGAAATATACTTTTTTCGAGTTTCTCTTTTTCCTCAATTGCCGATCGCACATCCAACTTTTCCGACTCCTCAACCAGCGGCAGCACCACATAAACCTGATGCCCGCTCGCCACTTCCCGCCGAATCAAATCATAAGCTTGGCTGCGTTCTTTTGCCGACAGAACAGTCGTTTGAATCGCCTGCCTACCGGGGGGAAGTTCATCAATTTGACTCACGTCTAAATCGCCGTGCAGCGTCAGTGCCAGCGTCCGAGGAATGGGAGTTGCCGTCATCGTCAAAACGTGTGGAGATTCACCTTTTTGCTGTAATTTAGCGCGCTGCTGCACGCCGAATCTGTGCTGTTCATCAATTACTGCCAAACCCAGTTTATGGAAATTCACCGTATCTTGAATCAGCGCGTGAGTTCCCACTAAAACTGGCAATTCTCCGGTTTCTAACTGGCTGTGAATTTCCCGGCGCTTTGCTACTTTTGTCGAACCAGTTAACAGTTCGACAGACAAGTGCATCAAATTAAACCAACCTACCAATTTCCGGTAATGTTGTTCTGCTAAAACTTCTGTTGGTGCCATTAAAGCGGCTTGATAGCCGGATTGAATTGCTGCTAGCATTGCGACTACGGCGACTACAGTTTTGCCCGCACCGACATCGCCTTGCACTAATCTGTTCATCGGTTGCGGCGAAGCTAAATCGTTGAGGATGTCGTTAATTACTCTTTCTTGAGCATTCGTCATCGCAAAAGGCAATATTTCATAAAAATGTTCGATCAATTTGCCGCTAGGAAGGATGACGGCGCTAGCTTGAGCTTTTCTTTGGGTTTGGCGGCGCTTTAACAGCCCTAATTGCAAGTAGAAAAATTCGTCAAAAACTAGGCGGCGGCGGGCGGCGGCGAGACAATCTCGATCGAGCGGGAAGTGAATATTTGTCACTGCATCGGCTAAACCCATTAACCCGTAACGCTCGCGCAAATCATCCGGTAGCGATTCCGGCAACAGTTTCGCGGCCGGCATTGCAGCTAAGATCGATCGCCTCACCGAACCGGCATCCACCCCCTCCGTCAGCGGATAAACAGGTATCAGGCGGCCGACTTTCATCGATTCGATCGCACCGCCGGAATCGTCTAATACTTCTAACTCAGGATTTTCTAAAGTAATCCCATATTTACCTTGTTTCACCAACCCCGAAGCAGCGACTACCGCACCAGTACAATACTCGCGCTTTTTGAATTCTTGCCAGCCGCGATTGCTGTAGCGAGGCCCTGCAAAAAAGCGACTAATTTTTATTTCTCCGGTGCGGTCTTTTAAAATTACTTCTAATATGGTTAACTTCTTATTCTTCGGACTAGAAAAGCAATTGCAGCGCTTTACTTCGGCAATCAAAGTGACAGTTTCCCCGGCTATTAGATCGCGAATTTGTACTTGCTTGGCATAGTCGATGTGGTTGCGGGGATAGTAATAAAGCAGGTCGTATACGGTGTCTAAACCCAGTTTGAGCAAGCGGTTGCCGTTGGCGGGCCCGATGCCGGTGACGCGGGTTAATTGTTGGTCGAGAGTCAAGCTGGGCGGTGGGGGGGCTGTACTCAGGGGTGCTGTGCGGGGAACGGAAACGGCTGGGGTGGTTGGTACGTCAGGGTTTGCGGGTCTGACTTGTGCTGCTGATTCTTCTTGGTGATGGGTTTGTGATTCCCAAACTTGCTCCATTTGTCTGAGGAAACTGACTGTAATTGCGATCGAATGTTGGCGCCCTTCGAGATCCTTCTGAGGGTAGATGTCAAATTCGGCTGCTAGTTGTCTAGCTCGATCGCGCGAAGCAGAAGCACCGACAGCACCGGCCAACTGTCTCAAACTGAGGCCCAGAAACTCGCTGAAGCGGTATTGACTGCCTTGGAGGTCGTTAAATCCGCGATCGGCTTCTACTGAAAGAGCTTTTTGCAATCGCTGCCATTCTGGTCGATCGATAGTCATATCAATTTTAGATTTTAGATTTTAGATTTTAGATTTTAAATTTTTCTTCTAAGCAGTTCCCACAAAAAAAGTATAACACCGAGAACTGAGAAACCCAGTTTATCTAATAAACCTGGTTTCTCAACACCCTAAAAGTTTTACCTTTTCCCCTCGAACCTCTTCCTTCTTCCCTGGAAGCTCTTCCTCAGTCAACAGTCAACAGTCAACAGTCAACAGTCAACTAACTAATCTTCAAACCAACTCGATCGCCAAGCCGACTCAGCCTCCACCACAGCAAGTTCCCGCTGCTTTTTCTGGTAATCGCGACCGAGGGAGTTCAAGCGTACAGAGAGGTTGCGAATTTGCTGGCGCCAAGCCGAGGTTCCCGCATCGGCAAACTCTATTTCCGACAGCCGCAGTTTAATCGCTGTAATCCGCAGCGCTGTAGAATTCGGTGTTTCTCCTAAGTTTGGCGGTGCCGAGGAGTTATCGGTTTCAATGATTAAATTTAATAAGTTAGGGGGCCCGGCCACGCTGTCGCCGGACAATTCTGCTTGAGAAGCGGCTTCTAGAACCGGTTCTGGTAATTGACTTGGCAAGATTCCAGACTGTTGCAGCAAGCGGTTGGTGTCGCGAGACAGCAGCTTGACGATCTGGGCGATCGACTTTTCAATATTATTTTGCCAGCGCGCCAAAGTTTCCGGGGGATTGGCAATTGGCAACTGGTAATTTGTGGTGGGAAATTGATAGTTTATGGCGGAAAATTCTATTTCTTCATCTATTTCTTCATTTATTTCTTCTTCCTGTGATTGGGTGGCGAGCGATCGCAATTTTTGTTCAGATGCCACAGCCAAACGCCTGACAGACTGCTGCATTTTTTGCCGCCCGTCGAAGGACAACTTGAGAAACGACTCCGGCACCGCTTGAGTGCAAAGGTGATAGCACGCCAAAATTAACTGCTGCCGCACCGCTTGTCCCAAGGCAGTTAAATAGCTCTCGTAGGTACTGCGAAACTCCAAATTCAAGGCTGCTAAAGCCTCATCGAGTCCTGCCATATCTTGTTCTATGCGCTCTCTTGCTCCCACCATATCTCCCGTATAAAATTAAAATAGCCAGTATAAAATTAAAATTAGGACGATCGGCCAAAAAAACCGGTTTCTGCCACAAATTGTTTGACTCAAAGAGTGAATACTGGTTAGGAACCGGGTTTTTGGTACGCAGTGCATGAGTCCTGCGGGACTTACGCCAGTGTTTTGATGCGCTACATATAGCGGTAAGGTGCGCAGTACAAACCTGCAATAATCAGGTTCTGCATCCAGGAATGTCCGGCAAAAATTAAAAATGTGAAAAGCTAATTTTTCACATTTTTAATTTTTACTTTTCAATCTTAATTTTCGATTATTGAGCACCCATTTGGGCTGCCACTTCATCAGCAAAGTTAGCTTCTACCTTCTCAATGCCTTCGCCCAACACAAAACGTACGAAGCGGCGGACTTGGACATTTTCGCCAATTTGGGCGATCGTTTGTTTCACCAACTCTTCTACCGAGATATTCTGATCTCTAATAAAAGGCTGATCCATCAGACACAACTCTTTCATGCGCTTCTCAATCCGCCCTTGAACAATCTTTTCTTTGATGTTGTCCGGCTTGTTGCCCAAGTCATCCTTGCCCATTTCAATTGCCTTTTCTCTTTCGACAATTTCGGCGGGGATATCTTCAACTTTCACGTATTCCACATTCGGACAAGCTGCAATTTGCATCGCAATATTCCGCACCAGAGCTTGGAAATCTTCGCGGCGGGCGACAAAATCGGTTTCGCAGTTAACTTCCACCAACACTCCCACGCGGCCGCCAGTGTGAATGTAGCTGCCTACTATACCTTCAGAGGCAACCCGTCCACCTTTGTTACCTGCCGAAGCCAGACCTTTTTTCCGCAGCCACTCAATTGATGTTTCGATATCGCCATCGTTTGCAACGAGGGCTTTTTTACAGTCCATCATGCCTGCGCCAGTTTTGTCGCGCAGTTCTTTAACAAGTTTTGCAGATATGTCCGCCATCTTCTTTAAGTTCCCAATCAAAATTAGTTATTAGTCATTAGTCATCAGTCATTAGTCATTAGTCATTAGTCACTAATCTTAATGTTAATGATTAGACAAGAGTGAAGAAATACCCAGTCCGGCTGAGGGCGGACTTTGTACCTGTAACGCCAGGATTCATTCTGGCGCTGACACTGCGGAATGCTTTTCCCAGAACACTACTAATGACTTAGACCTGTGCCATTTACAATTAAAAATTAAAAATGTCCAATTAAAAATTATTATTTTTAATTTTCAATCTTTAATTTTTAATTGCCTGGTGTCAGATTCCGATCGCAATATTAGCTTTCGGTTTCTTCGCCGTCAGCGTCGGCGGCTTCGTCGGGATCTACATAATTGGGGTCATCCAATTCTTCGATTTCGACATCATATTCAGCGCCTTCGTAACCACCTTCGTAGTCGTAGTCTTCCTCACCGTCGCCGCCTTGCTGACCGTGACGACCTTCGTAGATGGCATCAGCCAACTTGCCGACAATCAGCTTGATCGATCGAATAGCATCGTCGTTTGCCGGAATCGCAATGTCAACCAAATCCGGGTCGCAGTTGGTGTCTAACAGAGAGACGATGGGAATTCCCAGCTTTTGGCATTCCAACACAGCATTATACTCGCGGCGTTGGTCTACCAGCACCACTCCGTCAGGAATCTTGCGCATAGTTTTGATTCCGCCCAGATACTTCTGGAGTTTTGCCATTTCTCGGCGCAACACTGAAGCTTCTTTTTTTGGCAGCAAATCCAGGGCGCCGATTTCCTCGCGGCGCTCCAAATCCTTGAGGCGCTCTACGCGAGACTTAATCGTCGTCCAGTTGGTGAGCATTCCCCCCAGCCAGCGCTGGTTGACGTAGTAAGCACCGCAGCGTTGAGCTTCTTGGGCTACAATCCCGGCAGCTTGGCGCTTCGTACCCACGAACAAAAACTTTTTGCCTTTTTCCGAGGCCACTCTCATGTACTCGTAGGCGTCTTCCATAAGCTGAGCGGTTTGCACGAGGTCGATGATGTGAACCCCGTTGCGCTCTGTAAAAATGTAGGGAGCCATTTTCGGGTTCCACCGGCGGGTTTGGTGTCCGAAGTGAACCCCTGACTCTAACATTTGAGCCAAACTAACTACTGGCATTGTATTTTTAACTCCTGTATTCGGGTTAATCCTCCACCCGGTCGTATTTCTGAGGGTTTTCACCCTCGAAACACCCGAAAACCCGGATGTGCGAATTGAAACAACTTTTCTAGTTTATCACCAGAAGCACCACTTTTTCTGACTATCTTAGATCCGTAGGGTGGGGCTGCCGGTGCGCGCCCGCTTGAGTGAGATGCGGGTGCGCAGATTGGGTGCGGGGGGCACGCTACGGTTAGAGTGACTAGCAAGCGCATCTTATAAACTAAACCCAAAATCCAGGTTTGAGGTTGCCAAAGCCTTTGTTAGGCTGTGAGACAATGGCGTTGGTGCGTGTCTTGTGCCTTATAGTTCGATCGAGCTTGTATTCATTTTGTTCGATCGGCAATTCTGCCTGCTTTACGAGTACCTTCTCGATCCGCAAAAAACCCAAAGCTAAAAACGCCATGCCCATCCCCATTCTCGTCTTGCTGGAAGTTCTAATTGTCATCGCACTTTCCCGACTTGTGGGTTTAGGATTTCGAGCGATCAAACAACCTCAAGTTATTGGAGAAATTGTAGCAGGAATTATGCTCGGGCCTTCTCTTCTCGGTTTGGTTGCACCAGATTTAGGAACAGCACTTTTTCCAGCCGAAGCCGTGCCCTTCCTCAACGTTTTATCTGAGGTAGGGCTGATATTTTTTATGTTTTTGATTGGTTTAGAACTGAATCCCAAGTATCTCAAAAACAATTTAGATGTAGCGATTTTAACTTCTCACGTCAGCATTTTAGTGCCGTTTTCCCTGGGAAGCTTGTTAGCGCTGCTGCTGTACCCGATCGTTTCAAATAATAGCGTTTCGTTTACAGCCTTTGCCCTATTTTTGGGCGCTGCGATGTCAATTACTGCCTTTCCAGTGCTGGCCAGAATTATTACAGAGCACAACTTGCAGAATACAAAATTGGGGACGCTAGCCCTGACTTGCGCTGCGGTAGACGATGTGACGGCGTGGTGTTTGTTAGCGGTGGCGATCGCAGTTACGCGCACTAACTCGATGATCGGCGCTTTGCCGACAATTATTGAATCTGTAATTTACATCGGTTTCATGCTGACTGTAGTCCGCTGGTTCTTGCAGCGGCTTTCCAAGCACTACAACCGCACCGGCAGGTTATCTCAATTAGTGCTCTCCGGCATTTATATGGGAGTTGTAGGGTCGGCTTTAATTACTGAATGGATCGGCATTCACTTAATTTTTGGCGCCTTTTTGCTGGGAGTAGCAATGCCTAAAAATGCCGGACTAACCAGAGAATTAGCTGAGAAAACGGAAGATTTTGTGCTGATATTTCTGCTGCCAATATTTTTTGCTTACAGCGGTTTGCGCACTCAAATCGGTCTGCTAAATAGTCCCGAGTTGTGGCTGCTGTGCGCCGCAGTTTTGGGAGTAGCAATTATTGGTAAATACTTCGGGACTTACGTTGCTGCCAGAGTCTGTGGCATCAGCAACCGCGAAGCTTCAGCGCTGGGTTGGATGATGAATACTCGCGGTTTGACTGAATTAATTGTGCTGAATATCGGTCTTTCTTTGGGCGTAATTTCGCCACTGCTATTTACGATGTTAGTCATTATGGCTTTAGTCACAACTTTTATGACTTCGCCACTGTTGGAGTGGACTTATCCAAAACGATTAATTCGGTTGGATATCTCAGAAGTTAGCCCGGAGGATTCAGAATTAGCAGATTTACCAATTGCTGAATGCAGTGAAGAAACGGCTAAAGAATTGCTGCAAAAATATCGAATCTTAGTACCAGTTGCTAATCCCAACACGCAGAAAGGTTTGCTGCAACTGGCGATCGCCCTGGCGCAGCCTGCTGCTGGTGTGGGCGGTAACGATTTGCAGTCGGCGGCGGTGCATCCTCTGAGTTTGATCGAATTAAATCAGGATTATGTCTTTCAAAGTACGCCTGCGGAAGCCGATCGCATTATTCAAGAACGCCACTCTAAATTATCAGAATTGATTGATAGTTTGGGATTCCCGGAGGCGAAAAAATTCGTGCATCCCATTATTCGGATTACTCAGGATGTGGCGCGGGAAACGGCGCAAATTGCGGAACTCGATCGCGCGGATTTGATTTTGGTAGGATGGCACAGACCTACTTTTGCCAGCAACCGTTTGGGAGGACGTGTCGGCCAAATTCTCAGCAACGCGAAGGTGGATGTAGCAATTTTTGTGGACAGAGGCCGGGAACGGTTGAATAATTTGTTAGTGCCTTATGCGGCAAATATTCACGACGATTTGGGGTTGGAATTGGCGCTGAGATTGTTGGTTAATAGCGAGGAACGCCGTTTGACTGTGCTGCGGGTGGCGCTGGACGGGGAAGAGGGAAATGAGTTGAGTTACGAGTTTCAGCGAGTGATGGATCAGTTGCCGGCTGAGGTGCGATCGCGCATTGAAACTCCGATTGTGGAGGCTGCTGAGCCAATTCAAGCCGTGGTGGCGGCTTCTGCTAATGCTGATTTGACGATCGCGGGTACGAGTCGGGAATGGGGAATTGAGCGCCAAACTTTGGGACAGTATACTGATGAATTGGCGGTGCAGTGTCATTCTTCGCTGCTGATTGCGCGGTGTTACGTGAAAGTGCGATCGCACTTGGCTTCGGTACTTACTCCAAGTAGTCATTAGAAGGAAGAAGGAAGAAGGAAGAAGGAAGAGGGAAGAAGGAAGAGGGGGAGATTGGGAGAATTGCCCAATTCCCAATTCCCAATCCCCAATTCCCAATGCCCAATGCCCAATGCCCAATGCCCTGTTTGCCCTGTTTGCCCAATTCCCCATTCCCAATTCCCAAAATTATGATTCATTTAAATGTCAAATTGTTATCATTTTACGGTATTTCGCTCGCCTTTGTGGCGGTGCTCTTTAAGACGGTAACTGCTTACGGTGAAACAAATTTAAAGGCTCCTCCTGCAATTGCGGGAAGTTATCGCTTCGATGCTAAAAGTTTGCCGCAATGTCTGAAATCTGATGCTTTGGTATTGACAATTCAGCAATCTGGTGTTTATTTGAGCGGTAATTTGCGATCGGGTAGCAGCGAGGGCGATCGCCAAACAACAGCAGAGGAGAAACCTTCTTTAGTCGGGAAGTGGGAAAATCAAGGATTGAGCTTGTCGGGTGCGGTTCCTAATTTAGCGGGTTGCAGCGAATCCACAGCGATCGCGCAAAATAACTATGTTAAACTGCGAGGAATTGTCGAGAAAGACACCCTAACTGGAAAAATTAGTCTCACGGATCGGGCGGCGGCTACTGATTTTACGGCTCAAAGAGAATCGGCGGCAAAACCTCAGAAGAAGGAACAACATTAAAGGCGTTGATTTCAATGGACGTTTTGCAAAAATAAGACTGTGAGAATCAGGCAATTGCTAACTGTGTGGGAAATTAAAATTGCCCCAAATTGGGTACTTACTTTAAAAAAGTTTTTCGTGGGAGGACGGCGGCTCAGGGAAAATGACCGTTTAAATTGAGGTGTGACAGCAGCTTTTTTATTGCCGAAAACCCAGTTGTTTAACAGTTCTAATGCTTGCCATTTGGTGATAAAAGTCACTACCAATATGCAGGTGGCAAGCAGGGTTAGGACAGCGTAAAGATCCCGCTGACCGCCTAATAACATATAGTCGATCAGCCGTTCCCGCAAATCTTTGGAAAGAACGCTTTCAATGCCGAAGAAAACTAGCCAACCCATGCAAGTGCAAGATAGATTGAGGATGGCTGCATATTCAACGCTGGTTTTGGGGCTGAGCTTAAGTAGTTTTTGGAGAAACCACGATTCGATCGCGATCGCCAAAAACATAATTAAAATTTGCACCAAAACAGTCCGAAATGGGAAAACACTTGCAATCATTGGTCTTACTCCTATGTCTTTTCCCGATCGTACCTGGCCCGGTTGCAAACCGCTGCATACCCTGTCCCCCTATGCCGATCGATCGCCAGACAGTCAAACTGAAGCCACTAGCTGCTAGATTAAAGTCAGAAATAAAACTGAGTGATAAAAATAAAGTATCTCAGGGTGTCTCCGGTAAGCGAAATTACCTTGTCTGAGACCCCGGATAACCGTATAGTTTCTTTGGAATGAATGTTGTCGTGATCTTAATGCCGTCAGAAACTTCGCTTACCGAATCAAACCCGTTGATTTTAGACAGTTTGCCAGACTTGTCGCCGAACGATGGCGGGTGTTCCCGCCGGGCTAGATTGCAAATTGACTTGATGTTGCTGGCGATCGAGGCCTTGTATCTCGGAGGTGCTGAAGAAATGCTGGCAGTGTCGAAGGAGCTGGAATTGGAGTCAATTATCAAAAATCGGGTTGCCTTTTGGCTGATGCGCAATACTAACCCGCTCAGACGCTATACCCAGCGCCGCTCCCTGACTGTTATGGAGGCAAAAGCGCTGGTGGCGATCGCCTGTAATATGGCGCGCAAGTTAACCGCGACAATTCGGCAGTTGCTGCTAGATTCGCAGCAGTTGCGATCGAAAAATATCCCCCTCAACCAGAACTTGCCGCTGGCCGAGTATTTAGAACGTTTTCGAGCTCACTTTCGATCGCGCATGAACCCCAAGCGATCCCTAGTTGTAGCTTATGATTCCGACGAAAAGCTGGACGAACTAGCTTTAAACTTGTTGAGCAAACTGCTATTTTGTACAGGCACAGCGGGAATGCAGCGCTTCTGGGTTAGCCTGTTTGATGGAGAAGTGGAATAAAAATGACTATTAGGCGTCAGTACAGTCTGCCAAATTGCACCCTGGTTCTAGAAGGGTTGAGCGATGGATCGGCAGCCAGCCAATTAGATATGCGGCCAGTGCTTTCGATATTAATGAGCGCTGAATGCTATGTGACAGGTCTCCGGGAGCCCCTAAGCGGGGGACGAGAGTTTTTTGAAAGCTTGGTGAGAGCCGTCAGCAGCTACGCTCAAGAATTTATGAGCGGAGTGCATTATCCCGATCGCTACGGCCCGAATGTGGATATGGTGCAGTTGCACAGAATTGACGGGAATTCGCACCGGTTGACAGTTCTACCCGCTGAAGCAGGCAGCGCCACCCAAATCGATCAAAAAACAGAACTGTCGGCATTCGTAGATTTGACGACGGTACAGCTCTTTGACTTGGTGGAGGCGATCGATCAATTTTTTGCCGACACGCAGACGCTGCCGGAATTGTCGCTGCAATTAACCCCAATTTCCAAGCGTTATATCAAATCTGCCGAACCTTTGGCGAAGCGGAGTTTGCCTGCGGCGGTGGGAGTTTCGAGTTTGGCTTTGGCGGCGATGGCGTTTTTCTTGGTGCCAGTCCCCCAAGTCCAGCGCCCGAGAGATCCGGTACCGCAGCCCAATCCTGCGGGCAAGAATCTGGGCGCGCCGAGTTCGGGGGGTTTGGGTTCGCCGAATCCCACTCCCACGCCTCCTGCTGGCGGTTTGCTACCTGGGGATAAAACTCCCAAAGCTGAACCGAGTTCGCCAACTCCGATCCCCGCGCCGACTGCGGATACTTCGCCTGTTTCGCCCTCAGCCACACCGCAGTCGAACACTTCGCCTGTTTCGCCCTCAGCCACACCGCAGTCGAATACTTCGCCGGAAAGCACGCCCAGTCCTGTTTCCGAAGCTTTGCCCAGTCCTGGGGCTGCCGCCGCGCCGATTACCGATGCGACCGAAATCGATCTGTTGAAGGGCAAACTTTCCCAGCAAATTGACGGAGTTTTGAAGAATCAGCCTGCGGTTGAGACGGAGTTGGTTTATCGGGTGAGTGTGGCGAAAGACGGGGCGATTGTCGGTTACAAGTCGGAGAATTCCGCAGCAGTCGCGAGATCCGAAGCGCCGTTGTCGGAGTTGCTTTACAAACCAGTTGGTAGCAGGCCGCCTGCGGAACCGTTGGCTGATTTCCGAGTAGTTGTTGCACCGGGCGGCACTGTGGCGGTTACTCCTTGGTAAAGGTTAGTAGTGAGGACTAAAGTCCGCATCCATTCAGAAGACTAAAGTCCTCACTACTAACCTATTTTATTGGGTTCGTAGTGAGGACTAAAGTCCGCATCCATTGAGAGGACTTTAGTCCTCACTACGAACCTGGTTGACTTTGTAGGGTGTGCACTGCGCACAGGTTGACTTTGATGGAATGATTAAAAACTATGCTCACATCTGACTCAAAAAAGCTTAAGTTATTACGTTATAAGGGACTGGCTATGGTGCTGATAGCAGCCACTTTATGGGGACTTTCTGGTACGGTGGCACAAAGGCTTTTTCAAGATGAGGGCTTTACTCCCGGTTGGTTGGTTACAATGCGCCTTCTTATCTCAGGAATATTGTTATTAATAATTGGAGGTTTCCGAAAGAAATTCAACCAAGTTTTTGCTGTGTGGAATGCTCCCCAATATCGGATTCGATTAGTGATTTTTGGAATTGTTGGTATGTTGGGAGTGCAGTATACCTATTTCGCAGCTATTCAAACTGGTAATGCTGCTACAGCAACATTATTGCAATATTTGGCTCCATTATTTATTATGATTTACTTAGCAGTAAAGTACAATAGAATTCCTAGTATTCAAGAGTTTATAGCCCTAGGACTTGCTTTGTTAGGTACATTTCTTCTCGTAACAAATGGATCTATTTACCAGCTTTCCGTCTCCATTATATCAATAGCATGGGGATTAAGTTCTGCAATTGCACTTGCATTTTACACATTATATCCATCAAGTTTGCTACAACGTTGGGGTTCTGAAGTAATCATTGGCTGGGGCATGATTATAGGAGGGATTGCATTATGCCCGATCGCTTCTCCTTGGCAAATACAAGGTCAACATTGGTCTGTTATTACTGGTTTGTTTGTTAGTTTTGTGATTATATTTGGCACATTAATCGCTTTTTATCTATATCTAGATAGTCTTCGATATATTACACCTACAGAAGCGAGTTTGTTGGCAAGTGCAGAGCCTGTGTCGGCTGTAGCTGCATCAATTATTTGGCTTCGCTTACCACTGAGTCTTCTGGAAGGACTCGGTGGACTATGTATTATTAGTACAGTGTTGATGTTGTTGCTATTTTCCAAAAAACCAAGCAAAACATTATTAAATCCAACTAGAGATGATAACTCTTCCTTGAGATAACAAGTCATTTCTTGAGGGATATATAGCATTTCTTACAAAGGTGAGGTACAATAACAGCAGTGAGTAAACCAATTCCAAATATTTTCTGATGTAATTTCATTAAATCCAAATTCTCTGGCTTTTGCTAACTCTTGATAATTAGTCGTCTTGATAGAACGGAG
>JANYGO010000028.1 GCA_025362325.1 Cyanobacteriota bacterium
CCATCGGGATAGTCACCTTTTTGGCTGCCTTGGAGAAGCGCGATCGCCCTTTGCATCAATTGAATTTCCCAGCGGCCGAGTTCAGCATACACAAACACGTGCATCAAACCGCCCGGAGCCAACTTCGCCGCCAGTGCTTGAAGGCCCCGGATCGGATCTGGTAAGTGGTGCAGCACGCCGACGCAGTTGATCAAATCGAACTCGCCCTCTAACTCGGCCGCATCATAAATGCTAAGGTGACGAAAATCTGCTTCTCGCGCGCCGGAGCGCCGACAGCGTTCTTGTGCTACCTTCAAAGCACCGGAACTCAAGTCGATCGCCGTCACGGAAGCTTCGGGATTGAGGTGAATCAGATAATCCGTGCTCGAACCCGTGCCGCAGCCAGCATCTAAAATCCGAATATCCAGTTTTTGCGGCTTTTGCCCGGTGCAAAAATTGTAAGCATCCGGCCAACTCCAGCGCCAGTTGTAGCCTGGGGGCGGTTCGTCAGACAAAGGATCGGGCGGGAAAGGGAAAGTATCGTAAAGCCGCCGCACGGCCGCACTGATATCGGGCGTAGTATCCATAGGTAAGGTAATAGTGTGAGTTTTGAGATAGTAGCTGCGCGTGAACAGGGCACGGTACACTCCGATTGCTTCGTTACTTACAACGGGAATGCTGCGAAGGAGTTGGGTAAGCCTGAAACAGAGGCAGCAGGCGATCGGCTAACCCCTGAGTGCCAAGCACTGACAGCTTTCGCGTAATAAAACTTATCATTTTTTCTCATATAAAATCTCTTAAATCTATACAATAAATCTCGGCAGGCTTTTTAACAAACAAGGACTGTCAATCGTCCACCGCTGAGCTTTCGGGTAAAGCGGAGTCGTCTTTTAGCAGAAAGTAAAAAGCCTAGAAAAAGGCAGAAGAAAATTTTGAATTTTCTTTTTCCTTAATTGACGGCACTTGCTGCGATCGCCCACTCGTCAACTCTCCTGCCTTTGTCTTTTTTTCCACTGGTGTACGGGCGGAGCGCAGCGGAGGGATCACCCCGTGTCTGTCTTCGGGTCGGACATTTCCCGGCAGGAAGAAAGATGAAACCAAAACATTTTAATCTAAGAAAGTAAGCGCTTGAACCTCATGACAGGTGAAGGCAAAAAGTAAACAAAGCAAACATACCTAATTTTACCTGCATCAGAAGGCAAGGTTAGTCTGGGTAAATGCTGCAACGATTTAGATAGGGAGCGAAAGAGTCTAATGACTGTAAAAGCAAGTGGTGGAAGCTCAGTTGCGCGTCCGCAACTATATCAAACTGTACCGGTCGCAACGATTTCGCAAGCAGAACAGCAAGACCGCTTCCTACAGCGGGGCGAACTCAGCGAATTGGCAAATTATTTCAGTTCCGGCGCTCTTCGGATCGAAATTTCTGAAACACTCACCAGAAACTCGGAACTGATAGTATCCCGCGCAGCTAACCGAATTTTTGTCGGCGGTTCCCCCCTGGCATTTTTGGAAAGACCAGCAGAACCTGTGATGGCTGTGGCTGGCGCGAGTCGCGGCGGCTCGAAGAATGTCTCTGAAGGCATGAAACTGGGAACTGTTACCTACGTTGAAGGTCGCGCCAGCGGTGGCGGCGGCAACGGCAACGGCTCGGGCGGCGGCGGATTCTTGGGTTTGGGAAATTTGTTTTCGGGTAACGGCGGCGGTGGCGGCCCAATCCCCGCAGGATTTCAACCGATTAATGTCTCGCGCTACGGCCCGAGCAACATGACCAAATCTCTGCGGGATTTGAGCTGGTTTTTGCGTTACATTACCTACGCGATCGTCGCGGGCGACCCGAACATTATTTCGGTGAACGTGCGCGGCTTGCGGGAAATTATCGAAAATGCTTGCTCTTCGGCGGCGACAATTGTGGCTATGCAGGAAATGAAGGCTGCATCCTTGAACTATTTCAAGAATGATGATGCGGCACGTACCATGGTCGCACAGTATTTCGACGTAGCAATTACCGAATTCAAAGCTCCCACACCTTCAGACAAGGTGCGCCAGCGCGAAACCAAGGATCAGCAAGGGCTGCAACTGCCTCAAATCTACTTCAACGCAGCGGAACGTCGGGCGAAATTCGTCATGAAGACCGGTCTGTCGTCGGCTGAAAAGATTGAAGTAATCAAAGCTGCTTACCGCCAAGTATTCGAGCGCGACATTACCCGCGCCTACAGCCAAAGCATTTCTGACTTGGAATCCAAGGTCAAAAATGGCGAAATCTCGATGAAAGAGTTTATCCGCCGATTGGGTAAATCTCCTCTGTACCGCCAACAATTCTACGAGCCGTTTGTCAACAGCCGTGCTGTAGAACTGGCGGCCAGACACTTCCTCGGCCGCGGTTTGAGCTCGCGGGAAGAATTTAGCAAGTATTTTGCGATCGTCACTAAAGGCGGCCTGGCAGCCCTCGTAGACGCAATGGTTTATTCCCAGGAATATTCCGACTACTTCGGCGAAGAAACAGTGCCTTACCTGCGCGGTTTGGGCCAAGAAGCTCAGGAATGTCGCAACTGGGGCCCGCAAATTGATTTGTTCAATTTCAGCGCTCCGTTCCGCAAGGTTCCTCAGTTCATCACCTTGTTTGCCGGCTACACTCAGCCGCTACCTGACCAGCACGTTTACGGCGTTGGCAATGACCCCTTAGAAATTCAGTTCGGCGCGATTTTCCCGAAAGAAACTCGCAACCCCAAGAGCCGTCCCGCTCCCTTCGGCAAGGACACCCGCCGCATCCTGATCCGTCAAGGTGCAGGTATTGAAAACCAATTGAGCAACCCGGATGCCAGGGGCAAGGCTCCCGGCTCTCTCGGCCCCAAGGTCTTTAAATTAGACCAGTTGCCGGGTGGCTACATTGCTCCCAAAAAAGCTACTGGCCGCGGTGCTTCTGTCGGCACCGGCTACAGCAGTGCTTCCAGTGTCAAATTTACCGAAAGCTCCACCCAAGCGGTGATTCGGGCTGCTTACCTGCAAGTGTTCGGTCGCGATGTGTTCGATGGCCAGCGCCAAAAGGTGGCGGAAATTAAGCTGGAAAACGGCGATATTCCGATGCGCGAGTTTATTCGGATGTTGGCGAAGTCGGACGTGTTCCGCAATATGTACTGGAGCAAGCTCTACGTTTGTAAGGCGATCGAGTATATTCACCGCCGACTCCTGGGACGCCCTACCTACGGCCGTCAGGAAATGAACGCTTACTTTGACATTTGCGCCAAGAAGGGTTTCTACGCGCTGGTTGACGGCATCATGGATTCTCTGGAGTACAACGAAGCTTTTGGGGAAGATACTGTTCCCTACGAGCGCTACGTGACTCCCGCTGGTTTGTCGATGCGGACGATGCGATCGAGTTCCTTTGGTGAGAAAAAGGTCAGCGTTGAGCCGGCGACAGAAACACCTCGGTTTATCGAACTTGGTGTTGCGAGCAATCTCGGCGATATCGAGTTGGAAAATCGCCTCGTTCAAGGTGTCAGCAAGCGGCGCGAACAAACTAAGGTGTTCAAGCTGACTGGAACTAAGGACAAAGTGGCTTTGAAAACTTTAATTCAAGCTGCTTACCGTCAAGTTTTTGAGCGCGACATGAATGCGTATGTGAAGAATGAATTCACGGCGCTGGAAAGCAAACTGGGTAACAATGAAATCAATCTCAAGGAGTTCATTGAGTCTTTGGGTTGCTCGCCGCTGTATGTGAAACAGTTCTACGCACCTTATCCAAATACTAAGGTGATTGAGTTGGGAACCAAGCATTTCTTGGGTCGCGCTCCTCTCAATCAAGCGGAGATTCGGACATACAACCAAATCTTGGCAAGTAAAGGGATTAAGGGCTTTATCAACGCGATGTTGAGCAGTGTTGAATATGCGGAGGCCTTTGGCGAGGATACTGTTCCTTACCGCCGCTTCCCGACTCTGCCGGCTGCTAATTTCCCGAATACTGAAAGGTTGTACAATCAGTTGACTAAGCAGAATGCTGATGTTGTGGTTCCGAGTTTTGAGCCTGTGGCTGCTACTGACAGAAGTTAGATTGATTTGAGGTTTTAGATGTTAGATTACTGGTAATTTAATATCTAAAATTAGTTGAAGGGCTGGCGTAATTGCCAGCCCTTTTTTGGTATGATTTGGAGTTTTTAACCGCAGAGGGCGCTCTTGGCGCAGAGTGAGGAAAGAGAGAGTGTGCTAGTGGGATTTGTTTGCTTCATCGAAAATTCGGGTAGAAACCCCGTCCTTTGAGGACACACTCAACCGAGACGACTTCTCCAAAGTCCGACTATCCGAACTAGGAGTAACTTAAGTGTTTCAAAACAGCGTTAAAACCAAGCCCGCAGCTCGCGTATTGCCGCAATTTCATCTTCTTTTGCCTGTTCTAGAAAAGCAATTAGCCTTTCTTTCGGCACTTGAGGAAAGGTAGGACTCGATTCAACCTCCATATACTCGCTCTCCTGTAATTGATAAATTCGCCACACTTTGCCATTGAACCGCCAAAACTCCGGTACACCAATAGCAGCGTAGAATTTGTTTTTCTCAATATCAGTATGAGTAATATCTACTTCCACCACTAAATCAGGCGGAGGATCTTTGGTAAAATCAACATTGCGGCCTTTGACGAGGGGTTGATTTTGAATGTAGTAGGCATTATCTGGTTCGGCTCCCTTTTTGAGAAGAGGATAGTTCATAGTTGTTGAACCCATCGTTTTCATCCGCATTCCCATGAGTTCAATCAGCGTCCTAATAAAACACTCGATTAATCGACTTGAAAATTCGTGTTCTTCTAAGGGCATGGTGATTTCTAGAATCCCGTTGTCATAGATCAAACGACAGCCTCGTGACTGGGGCAAGGCATTGAGAACTTGTAGATAACCGTCCCAAGATAACCCCCAAATTACCACGCGCTGTTCGCCAATAGGTTTTTGCAGTTCTGCTGTAGCTTCTGGTGCAGATGTTACCACAAGTGACCTCCAAGTGAAATTGATATTGATGGTTTACTCTAAGGCTAACTTAGTTTACATTGATTTGGCAAATTTCTAACATCCGTTTGATTTTTGGCAACTGTCTTTCAGATTTCCGAAAAGCCAGCCAGATGCGATTAGTAACTGCCTGCGTAGGTTTAAGCACAAGTGTCAAGCGATTTGCTTTTACCCAATCTGCACACAAATAGTCGGGAAGCACACTAAAACCAAATCCGCATTCTATAGCTTGTCTAATTGCTCTTAAATCGGGGATAATTAGTTTGGGTTGAACGTCGATTCTTCTGCCAAATACCACGCGCCAAAATCGGCGGGCGATCGGCAATTCTTCGCTGTAAGCAATCCACGGTTGGGTTAGAAGCCATTGAGCGAGGGGATTTAAGTCTGCTTGGCTGATTCCTTCGGCAATCGGAACTTCCAGATTTGGCGGGCCGATGAGCCAAAAAGTTTCCTCGAATAATAATTGACATTCAATATCGGATAAAGTGATTTTTTGAGTGGCAATTACAATGTCGAGTTTTCCGGCTTTGAGTTGTGGGATTAATTCTGTTGTTAACCCAAATTGCACTGTGTAAAAAGTGCGATCGTCCTGCGGGAGTCGATCGAGCATTTGTTCAGTAAAGAATTCCTGCGGTGTACCGATTCTGATGGTTTGCGGAGTTTCGGCTGTGGAGTTTTTGTGCGGAACTGACTCCAGTTTCTCGATCGCGCCTGCAACTTGAGTATACAGTCGTTGTCCCGCTTCCGTGGGAACCATCCGCCTCGGAGTCCTTTGAAACAAGGGATTTCCCAAAGCTGACTCTAAGGCTGCGACGTGTTGGCTAACAGCCGGTTGGGTAAGGTGGAGAACTTGAGCTGCACCCGATACGGTTCCCACCCGGTAAACCTCGATAAAGCTCCGATACCATTCAAAATTAATCATGGCGAAGGAAGAAGGAAGAAGGAAGAGGGAATAAGAAAGAGGGAAGAAGGGAAATACAATTAACCACAATGGTTTCAACCGCCATCTTATCTATAAATAGATTTATACCAGCTCTAAAGTTTTATAATTTGTATTTTAGATGAATTCGACCTAGAGTGAACAAGAGGCACAAAAACACCTGACAGCAAAAGCAATAAACTATGATTAGCCAAAAAGTTCTGATTGTTTTAACCAGCCACGATACACTGGGCGATACTGGTAAAGAAACTGGTTTCTATCTCCCTGAAGTAACCCATCCATTGGACGCATTTAATCGCGCTGGATTAACTGTAGATTTTGTGAGTCCAAAAGGTGGCAAAGCTCCGATGGTTGGGATTGATTTGGAAGACCCGCTAAATAAGGCTTTTTTAGATGATTCGGAACAAGTTTCGCGAGTCGAAAATACCCTCAATCCTGCACAAATTGACTCCGCAAAATACGGCGCTATTTTCTATGCTGGGGGACACGGGACAATGTGGGATTTTGCTGAGAATCGGGAACTTGCTGAGATTGCGGCTGCTATTTATGAAGCAGGCGGAATTGTCGGTGCTGTCTGTCACGGGCCTGCGGCGTTAGTCAATATTAAGCTGTCTGACGGTACATACCTGGTTGCTGACAAGACTGTGGCTGCTTTTACTAATGAAGAGGAAGCGGCTGTGGGATTGACTGATACAGCACTTCCAGATGTTATGAGGTACAGTAGCAGCAATTAGTAAACCAGTTTTTGAGATGTTTCGGATTCATTAAATCCAAAGCCACAGCAATTATGGTGTCAACCATTTTAGTGGTGGTTGGTGAAAACTGTCGCA
>JANYGO010000029.1 GCA_025362325.1 Cyanobacteriota bacterium
TCTAGTTTAGATTTTAGGTTTTAGATTTTAGTTTTTTGTTGGTGAGAAGGCAAAAGTCAGAAAGCCGAAACATTTCATCTGAACTTCAAATGCAAAAATATACAGGCTGGGACGGTCTAAATAAATCCGAATTTCTAGCAAATACTGAATGCCTTTTGAGCGCTGGCGAATGCCTTCAACTTTCTACCTTCTACCTTCTTTATTCGATTGTATTGGGTGAATTTAAACCACCAAAAAGTTTAATACACCCACTGCAATAACCAGTATAAACCAGAGACCAGAACCAGCAAAAATTAGGGTTTTAGACTGATTCCAGTTTTGAGGAGAAGCATAAGCAACTGGAACGCCGACCACCATCACAAATGACAGGAGTACCAGACCGAGTAAAACGACTTGAAACAGAATTGATAACATCTTTTCTCCTTTCGATATAGCGGTGGATTGATTAGAATTGTCACTCCCTGGCGTGAACGCGCGGGGATTCTACAGTTTTTGAAAGTCTTGCAACGATCAATCGGGAGATTATCGGCTTATAAAATTCGACTCGCCCGTGCAAATTCTCAGTTGCGCTTTCCAGGCGTCAGCGGCTCTTGAGATTTTCATCAATTTTATCATTGTTCGCTACAGCGGGGAAAACTGGCAAGGTTAAGTTAAAGCCCGTTAGCGAAGCCCTCGAAGAGGATCGCCCGATCCGGTATCCGATCGCCATAAATTGCTAGTGTGGGAGTGAGAGATACGAGATTTTCGGCTATGGACTTAGTTTTGTGCCACACAACAGCAGATTTTGACAGCTTGGGAGCAGCGGTGGGACTTTGCGTGCTGCGCCCCGGTAGCAGAATCGTTCTGACTGGGGGTTCTCACCCGACTGTGCGGGATTTTTTGGCGCTACACCGCGACGAGTACCCGCTGATTGAACGTCGATCGGTCAATCCGCAACAAATTCGATCTATTAGTATAGTGGATGCCTCGGGGCGCGATCGACTAGGAAAAGCCGCCGAGTGGCTAGACTTGCCACACATCAACGAAATAGCGGTTTTTGACCACCACCTACAGGCTGATTTGGACATCCCCGCGACTGTTACCCAAATTGAAGCAGTCGGGGCTACCACTACATTAATTGTCGAAAAACTCCGCGATAAACTCCAAAAAGCAACGGAAAACGGCGATACAGTATCCCGGCTTTTACCTTCAGAAGCCACAGTCATGGCCCTCGGAATCCATGTTGATACCGGTTCCCTCACCTTCGACGGCGCAACCGCGCGAGATGCAATGGCTTTGGCGTGGTTGATGGAACAAGGAGCGAGTTTGCGGGTAATTGCTGAATATGTAGAACCCGGTTTGTCTCCGCAATTGCAGGATTTGCTCAAGGAAGCGCTGGAGAATTTGCGATCGCAAACCTTGCACGGTTATACAGTAGCTTCAGTCTTACTATCCACTGAAGCCTTCGTTCCCGGACTTTCGGCGCTGGCTTCTCGCTTGCTCGATTTGACTGAAACCGATGCTCTACTTTTAGGTAACGTTTATAAATTTACCCAAAACGACAACAACCGCAACATCCCTGAATCTCAAGTTTCCAACCGCTTAACTATTATCGGTCGATCGCGCATCGACAACACAAACCTCAGCGAATTGTTCAAACCTTTCGGCGGCGGAGGCCACGCCAGCGCCGCTTCCCTCGCTACTCGCGATGTTGATCCAGAATTGACTTTAAATCAATTAGCTGACGCACTCAAAGCTCAAATCCCTCACCCTCCGACAGCCCGTGAGTTAATGTCATCTCCTGTGCGGAGTATTCGCCCAGAAACCTCCGTGGGTGAGGCTCACCGTATCCTCCTCCGTTACGGACATTCGGGGCTTTCGGTGGTCGATGCGGGCGATCTGCTGGCGGGAATTATCTCGCGCCGCGACATTGACATCGCCCTGCATCACGGCTTCAGCCACGCTCCTGTCAAGGGTTACATGACTCCGCAGCTAAAAACGATCGCCCCGGATACCTTGCTCCCAGAAATTGAAGCTTTAATGGTGACATACGATATCGGGCGTTTACCTGTATTGGAAAACGGCCAACTGGTGGGAATTGTGACTCGCACTGACGTGTTGCGGGAATTGCACCAGCAAAAAGGGCGAGACAGGGGAAGTAATGCTGAGTTGTCTAATTATCGCGTACCTGAATCGGTTGAGCAGTTGTTGCGATCGGGCATTAGTAGCGAATTGTGGCAATTATTGTCGATCGCAGCCAATATTGCACAAAAGCGCGGCTGGCAACTTTATATTGTCGGTGGAGCAGTGCGGGATTTACTGTTAGCGGTGGACGATCGACTGGCGCTAACTGATATTGATTTGGTAGTGGATGGAAACTGCGGTGCCGGCGATTCCGGTGCCGGTGTAGAATTAGCTTCAGCGCTCCAAAAAATATACCCAGACTCGCGTTTAGACGTTCACGGTCAATTTCAAACCGCCGCGCTTTTGTGGCACAAAGACTCGGCTTTCGGCTCGCTGTGGCTGGATATCGCTACGGCTCGTACTGAATTTTATCCTTATCCGGCGGCAAATCCTGAAGTTGAAGCGAGTTCGATTCGCCAAGATTTGTACCGCCGAGATTTTACAATTAATGCGCTGGCTGTGCGGTTGGGTGTGCCTCGCAGTGGCGAATTGTTAGATTTTTTTGGCGGTTTGCTAGACTTGGAAGCGCGCCAAATTCGAGTTTTGCACGCTAACAGTTTTATTGAAGATCCGACGCGGATTTATCGAGCTGTGCGGTTTGCGGTGCGGCTGGGATTTTCAATTGAGCCGCAGACTGAAGCATACATCCGCAACGCTTTGGAAAGCGGAATTTATTACCGAATTCAGGGGGAAAACGGCCGCGCTCCAGCTTTGGAAACTCGCCTTAAAAGTGAGTTAAAATATATTTTGCAAGCTCCTTATTGGCAGACTGCTTTGCAAATGCTGGGAGATTTGCAGGCTTTGCGCTGTATTCATCCTACTTTGGAGTTGGAGCGCGAATTGTGGCGCAGGTTGCGTTTACTCGATCGATGTTTGAATGGCAGGAAGTTCGGCAACGAGCAAAGTACGGGATTTAACGGATGTAACGGATTGATGTTGAAAGAGGCAACTATTGCAAATTCCCAGTTACCAATTCCCAATTACCAATTCCCAGTTATCAATATTCCTGATTGGCTGATCCGACTGGAAGTTTTGATCGCTTATTTAGCACCGGAATATCGCGGCAAGGTGGCTGCAAATCTTCAGTTACCTGCTGATAGCATTAAGCGGCTGCAACATTTGAAAGCTGGAAATAACGAATTAGCAGAGAATTTGCCGAAGTGCGAGTTACCGAGTCAATTGGTGTTTATGTTGAGGAATTATGAGTTGCCGCTGTTAATTGCGATCGCCCTACAAAGTCCCCGAAGTTTCCGCCGCCAGATTTGGGAATATCTCACCCGGTGGGCAAATGTTGAGTCGCCTTTAAACGGCAATGACTTGAAGGCATTGGGTTACAAGCCAGGGCCCGGGTTTAAACGGATGTTGGATGATTTGTTGGCGGCTGCGTTGGATGGCGATTTGGGCGATCGGGCTGCTGCCATCTCCTTCTTGGCAGAACGTTACCCTCAAACTTAGCAAGTTTAGCAAGGTGAATGTGTTAGTAGCGCATTTTTTTCTATAATTGATTAGTTAATTGCTGACGCGCCCACTAAATTTTTAGTTTTCAATTTCAAACTGGCTAACCAGCCGATCTTACATTATCAACATGATCAATATTCCCAGAATTCAAGTGAAAAAACAGCGCCCTCCTGCTTTGATCGCAATTGTTCTTTACAAAGGTTTTGTTGCTACTCTTTTGACAGCAACTTCGATCGCCTTACTTTTAGCACTGAAAAATCATGCAGCTTTAGAAGATTTTTCGGATTATTTTTTGTTAGAGCCCAAACTGAACATTGTTGAATTCTTACTAGAAAAAGTTGTCAGTGTCCAGCCTAAAACCCTGCTCTTTAGCGGATTGGCTGCCGGACTATATGCAGTTTTAACTGCTATTGAAACGATTGGTTTGTGGTACGAAAAAGGCTGGGCAACAATTTTAGTATTAGTGCTAGTAGGAATCAGTATTCCGCCAGAAATATATGAGTTATTTCATGGTGTCACCGTACTTAAGTTAGCCGTATTTATCGCAAATATAGCCGTCTTATGGTATTTGCTGCACCATTTGCCAAAGCACGGTAACAGTTGACAGTTGACAGTTGACAGTTAACTATCAATTTTAATTGAAAACTATAAAATTGTTCAAAAGTCAAGTAAATATTTAAATATTTACATAAATCGGTCAATTGTAAAGATTTAAAAAAAAAAGGGGGTTATACCCCCCATGCGCTATAGTCAGATTATATAGATGCACCCTGATGGCTTTCCCGTTCCACAAGAGCGGGATTTTTATTGGCAAAATATTGTGTTAAGTTTCTTAAAACGGCTGCTACAGATAGAATGATCTGGCAGAGCTCAAGCCAAAACTATGGCGCAGATCGTAGATCGAACATTAGCCCTAACTCTGCGAAATAACCCAAAGGCGGTAGCATAGTTTGGGAACCGGCATCAACTGAAGATGAACTTAGCGCCAGCAACAGCCCTGCAAAAGGGCAAATACAGAATCAACGCGACTTTAGGTATAGGAGGGTTCGGCATCACTTACCGAGCTACCCAGACCCATTTAAACCAAACCGTCGTACTCAAAACCCTCAACGAAAGTCTGCGCCAACACCCAGAATCTGCCCAGTTTCAGCAGCAGTTTATTGCCGAAGCACAACGCCTGTCGCGGTGCCAGCATTCCAATATCGTCAGAGTAATCGACTTTTTTGAAGAAGCCGGACAGTCTTTTATTGCGATGGACTATATTCCCGGCAAAACCCTCGCCCAAATAGTCGCAGCAGGTGAGCCACTGCCAGAAGCCCAGGCCCTGCACTACATTCTGCAAATAGCCTCAGCCTTAAGTACAGTTCACCACAGCGGATTGCTACACGGAGACATCAAGCCTGAAAATATTATCCGGCGAGACGATTTTCATCTAGTAATGTTGATAGACTTCGGTATTGCGCGCGACTTTACCGCCGGCACCAAACAAACTCACACTAACTTGCTGTCTCCGGGCTACGCGCCGATCGAACAATACCTCTATGACGGTAAATGTACACCAGCCACAGATGTCTATGCGATCGCCGCCACCCTGTACTACTTGCTCACCGGCGTACCGCCCGTAGCAGCACCCCTGCGCGATCGAATTCCCCTGGCTTCTTTGCGGCAATTTCAGCCCAACCTCAGCCCCGGCATCGAGCGAGCAATCCTTCAGGGACTCGAAACCGACCCCGCAAACCGCCCCCAGACAGTAGAAAATTGGCTTACCATGCTGCAAGAAAAAGAGCTAGTACCAGCAGAGAGAACAAGCAAACAAAGTCTGCGATTGCCCGCACCTCCCCCGCCGCAGTTGACTTTGCTGGCGTTTGTCGTCACGGCTGCAATTGCAGGCTGGATGGGTTTTGACCTCGCATGGCGCTACAACAGCATCAGTGTCAGCAATGGGCCCAAAACTCAATCCTTCCCATCTCTCGAAGATTTGCTCAAATCTCAGGATTTGTCGGCGCCGATGTTTGGACAGCCCTCAGTCGAAAGCAGCCCTCTGCCCCCGATCGTACTCAACAAGCGCCCCAAACCCACCGCAGACAGCAGCAACATCCCCCCCAAACCGATCGATCCCTCAGCAGCCCTCGGACAACCTTCTGAGTCCCCAAGCCCGGAAACTCCCGCCCCAGAACCCCAAGCCCCACCTTCAGCCCCGACACCGGAGCCCCAAGCGCAGCCTTCTGAGTCCCCGATTCCTGAGCCTCAAACCCAAATCGAGCCAGCACCCCAACCAGCCCCCGCACCGGTACCCTCCGTTGCGCCCCTGCCACCCCAAGCGCCCAGTTACTCCCCCCCCGCACCCGCTAGCCCTAGGGCTAAGAGTGCTGAAACCTTTGGGCAGTCGCAAGCTGCGCCAGCAGCGTCGCCTTCACTGCCGTCCCCTGAACTGGCGATACCGAGTCGCAGCGCCACCAATTCCGATAGTTCCATCGCCCCTAACTCGCCGCCCCCTGTGGCAGAACCGACAGTGCCTGGGACTGAACCAGCGACCAATTAAAATTATTTTGCTTGGTCAAAAGTGCGGACAAATACTTGGTTTTAGGAGTCAGCAAATATCCGTCGATTTTGGACAATATAACGCCCCTCCGAACCACCTATTATCTCGCACAACCTGCGATCGACTCGGAAAAAAACCAACAGCCTCTGCCTGAAATTATCGAATATTTTCTAGTGGCTCCACAATCCGAATGCCCGACGAAAAAAATGTATAAATGTTTGATTTTTTGCAGAAATTATGTTAAGATTTAGGCACGGCTAATCGGCGATCTGATGTCGCGCAGTGGTTCTTCCAAACCTGCTCCGCTTGAGAAAGCAGTTAGCAACACCAGATCTGAGGATGCAGCGAGTTGACCAGGTGCCGACGGGCGATCGGAGTCTGGCGATCCCTCACCTCAAAAAAGTTGTTTGTTTCGGTGAGAGCCAAGGCACTGCATCAATTCTGGCAAAATTCCTTTCTTTAGGAACAAGCACCATCGAGGACAAGCAAGTTATAATTCTTTGCGGAAGCGCACAGAGATTTTTTTTATGAGTAAACCCCCAGTTCATGCTTTTTTTGTAGGCAGAGCAGTTGCAGAAGCACTATACGAGCAATTAGAAAGCGCAGCAACCAACGCTTTCTCCGAACTCGGCAAATTTGACGCCGAACAAAGAGAACGCCTGCGCCAATTCACCGATCGAGTTGTGGAACGAGCAAATCGAGCTGCGGATGAGGCGATGCAGACCAGAACCGGCACTGCAACCACCAGCAGCACTACCATTCAAGACATCCATCCCGCCGACTTGCAAGTAACGATTGACGAGCTGCGCGCCGAAGTCGCTCTGGTGCGATCGGAATTGCAGCGCTACCGCAGCAGTTTGCCTTAAAAAAGGGCGATCAATCGAGCTACAACTATTATTTATGACTACGTGAGCGCAAAGCAATGCGCTCCTGCGCTCCTACCTACCATCGAAGCAACAACATAAAATAAGCAATTTGGGAACCCAAGTGTCTGCTCTCCTTGATGACTCTGTTAATCGCCAACGCTCCCGCAAGCGCACTGGCGACGCCGATGAGCCAAAAACTGCTGGTAAATCCTACAAAACTAAAGCTTATCGCTGGAATCGCGAAAAATACTCCCGGCAGCGGCGCTTCTTTGACATTTGGGCCTTTGTCTTGCTCTGGCTGGCTTCCCTGTGGTTGGACAGCAAAAATTGGAGCTACTGGGGAGGCGTAACTGAAGAAAAGAAAGTTGCCAGACGCCGCTTTCAAGCTATCTGGGTTCGTGAAACACTCTTGGATTTGGGCCCGACTTTCATTAAAGTTGGACAATTATTTTCCACCCGCGCCGACTTGTTCCCCGCAGAGTTTGTCGAGGAACTTTCTAAACTGCAAGACAAAGTGCCTGCTTTCAGCTACGAACAGTTAGAGGTAATTGTCGAGCAAGATTTGGGCAAGACAGTTCAGGAACTCTATCTTAGCTTTGACCCGGTGCCCCTGGCCGCTGCCAGTTTGGGTCAGGTACACAAAGCTCAACTACACTCCGGCCCGGAAGTTGTGGTTAAGGTGCAGCGGCCTGGACTGCGGAAGCTGTTCGAGATTGATTTGCAAATTCTTAAGGGAATTGCTCGCTATTTTCAAAACCATCCTAAGTGGGGCCGCGGCCGAGATTGGATGGGGATTTATGAGGAATGCTGTCGCATTCTGTGGCTGGAAATTGACTATCTCCATGAAGGCCGCAATGCTGATACTTTTCGCCGCAATTTTAGCAACTGCGACTGGGTGCAGGTGCCGCGAGTTTATTGGCGCTACGCGGCTCCGCGAGTGCTGACTTTGGAATACCTGCCGGGGATTAAAATCAGTCACTATGAAGCTTTGGAAGCAGCCGGTATCGATCGCAAATTAATCGCTCAGTTGGGCGCGAAAGCTTATTTGCGGCAGTTGCTCAACGATGGTTTTTTCCACGCTGACCCCCACCCCGGCAATATCGCTGTTAGTGCTCAAGGATCTCTGATTTTCTACGATTTTGGCATGATGGGGCAAATCCAGTCCAACGTCCGCGAAGGACTGATGGAGACTCTCTACGGCATTGCTTCCAAAGACGGACAGCGGATTATGGATTCTCTGATCAATTTGGGCGCTTTGGTTCCAACAGGTGATATGAGTCCGGTGCGCCGCAGCATCCAGTATATGCTGGATAACTTCATGGACAAGCCTTTTGAAAATCAGTCCGTAAGCGCAATTACCGACGACCTTTACGATATTGCCTACGACCAACCTTTTCGCTTTCCAGCTACCTTTACTTTTGTAATGCGAGCTTTTTCGACGATTGAAGGCGTGGGCCGGGGTTTAGATCCCGAGTTTAACTTTATGGAGGTGGCACAACCTTTTGCCATGCAGCTTATGAGTAATGGAAATGGGTCTGATACAACTAGCAGCATTTTTAACGAAATCGGTCGTCAGGCGGCTCAGGTGAGTTCGACTGCTTTGGGTTTGCCCCGCCGGATTGAGGAGACTATTGATAAACTAGAACAGGGAGATTTACGGATTCGCGTCCGTTCTGCCGAAACAGAACGCTTGCTCCGCCGTATGAGCAGCGCTCAAATGGGTACGAATTATGCTTTGCTGATGAGTGCTTTTACTTTGTCGGCGACAATTTTGTTTGTCAGCCATCAAGTCTGGGCGGCTGTCGCTTTGGCCGTGCTGGCGGGGAGTGCAGGGGTAGCTATGCTGCGTTTGTTCAAGCGGATCGATCGTTTAGACAGGATGTCATAGTTGTGCCCTTGGGGATTTGAAATTTTAGGCTTGAGATTTCTCGCCAGCCAACATTTGACCTCAAATGTTAAGTTTTGGCTGGCTGACAACAGATTTCTAAAATTCATAGCACTTACCCGCTCACGATCCCAAAAACCTGGTTGCTTCCTAGATTTGTCGCCAGCTAAACCTCGGATATTTTGTAGAAATCCAGTTTTTTAGCGCAGGTGCTGCTTGATGCAAGTTGCTGTACTGAAATTTTCAGATGGGATGAGCACTACACGATCTACAATGTAAGGTTAAGGCAGTGCAATTTTTTGAGAAGTTCCGATCGCGATCGGCAGAAACTTCAACTCCCGTTCGGGATTTAAGTTTTGCAAGAAAACATTGCACCAGTTAAATCAAGCTTTTAAGTTCGATGAGTCCAATCACTAATCTATGAAACGCTCTTTCGCAGGTAAGACAGACACAGGGCTAGTTCGTTCCGTAAATCAGGATTCTTACTGCATAGACTCTGACGGACGATTTTTCATAGTGGCCGACGGAATGGGAGGACACGCCGGAGGTCAAGAAGCCAGCCGGATTGCGACTCAGGCGATTCAATCGTATTTGCTCGAACATTGGGAAGGGCCTGAAGATTCTCCCCTGTTGTTGGAAAAGGCTTTGTTAATTGCCAATCAAGCAATTTTGACCGATCAGCTCGAACATCCCGAGCGCGCTGACATGGGGACTACGGCTGTGGTTCTCATCTTTAGGGATGAGGGCCGGCCTTGGTGCGCTAATATCGGGGACTCTCGTTTGTATCGGCTGCACGGAGCTCGCTTGGAGCAGATTACTGAAGACCAGACTTGGGTTGCTCAGGCTGTCAAAAGAAAGGCACTGACTCCGGAGCAGGCTCGCAGTCATCCTTGGCGTCACGTTTTGTCCCAGTGTTTGGGTCGCGATGATTTGCGCGAAATAGAGATTTTGCCGGTAGACGTAAAGCCCGGGGATCGCTTGCTGCTGTGCAGCGACGGCTTGACTGAGGAACTTTCCGATCCTTTGATTGCTTCGCCTCTGAAGTCGATTCGCGCCTGCGAGGGCGCTGCAACTGCTTTGATTGAAGCAGCTAAGGAGAAAGGGGGACGGGACAATATTACTGTGGTCATCGTCACGATCGACCTCAAATAATATCCTCGCGCCCGATCGCCCTCGCGCACCCGATCGTCTAAAATCTCAAATCTTAAATCTAAAATTGAATGACCCGCGTTATCGGTTTGATCAGCGGCACCTCGGTGGATGGCATTGATGCTGCTTTGGTGGATGTGGTCGGTTCCCAAACAAACTTGAAAGTGAACTTGGTGGCCGGCAAGACTTTTCCTTATCCTGCTAATTTGCGATCGCAAATTCTCTCGGTTTGCAGCGGCTCAGCTTTGTCTGTCGCCGAACTAGCCCAACTAGATGATGCCATCTCCCAAGAATTTGCCACGGCTGCCTTGACAATTCAAGCAGAATATGATGGTGCAGAATTAATCGGCTCTCACGGTCAAACAGTCTACCACCGACCGCCAGGGCAAGCAGACAAAGAAATCGCCGGAGCTGTCATGGGTTACAGCTTGCAACTCGGGCGTGGTGCGCTAATCGCGCAATTGACAGGCATTACGACTGTGAGCAACTTTCGATCGGCAGACATTGCAGCAGGAGGTCAAGGAGCACCCTTAGTACCAATAGTGGATGCCTGCCTGCTGGCTGAACCCAACCGCAGTCTCTGCATCCAAAATCTGGGCGGAATTGGCAATGTTACTTATCTTCCCGCTACGGGAAAGCAGGCAAACAACCATGAGTCAGAGATTTCCGGTCTTGGGGACGGTATCTTGGGTTGGGATACAGGCCCGGCGAATTCACTGTTAGATCTGGCAGTGCAGCACTTCTCCGGTGGCACTAAAACTTGTGACGAAGGTGGAGCTTGGGCCGCTGGCGGCACTCCCTGTCAAGCTTTAGTCGAGGATTGGCTCCAGCAAGCTTTCTTTGGCCAAGCACCGCCGAAATCTACTGGGCGAGAGTTATTTGGTGTAGACTATTTTGACCGGTGTTTGGTCGAAACCTCCGCTTACAACCTCAGTCCTGCTGATGTGCTGGCTACTCTGACAGAGCTGACTGTTGCTTCGATCGTTCACAGTTACCAAACTTTTTTGCCGGCTATGCCCGATCGAGTTTTACTGTGCGGGGGCGGCAGCCACAATCTCTACTTGAAACGCCGATTGCAAGCACAATTGCATCCAGTGCAAGTGTTGACTACTTCTGAGGCCGGCTTGAGTGTAGATTTTAAAGAGGCGATCGCCTTCGCGGTTTTAGCCGACTGGCGGGTTCGGGGTATTCCCGGCAATCTGCCTCAAGTTACTGGTGCTTGTGCACCGGTTCTGTTAGGAGAAATTAACTCTTGTTGGCACAGTTGGGCATGATAGCATAGAGTCTGAGGGACAACGGCTGTGCGTTGTTGCACCAGCATTGTAGCCAGCAGGAAAAGCATAGGAACAGCACTGTGGCTCACACGTTTTTAATGGAATCTGGCCAATGGACGCTTGAAGGAAGTTGGATTGAGCGCAATGGCGTGCCAATTACGGTTAAAGGCAAAACTTTAGTGAGCTGGAACCGAACAGATTGGTTCAGTATGGTGACGAAGCTCGTGTTTCCAGGAGGCGATCGCGAAGAGATTATTTTGCAGTACCGAGGACACCTCAACAGCGATGAGCGGCAGTATACTTTTGTACTCCAACACAGCGAACTCGGCCGCGTCGAGGGCGAAGGTTGGATTGCTCCCCAGTCGATCGTCCAGCGTTACTGGGTACTGGGAGACGAACGCCAGCGGCGGACGGGTTTTGATACCCTTCACCGCGTTGATGACAACCGCTACTACCAATCTAGCGGTATCATGTCTGGTCATTACTTGACGAGTACGATGGAGGCGACTCTGGAACGCCAGCCGGAATAACTCTTTCGAGAGTCAACAGTTTTGACATACCCCAGCTATCGAGGCATGGGGATTCTTTCTTCGCAGGGATTCCGACGAATTTACCCTCAGAAAGCATCACAGGCGGTATGCCCTACGGCTGCAAGTCCTCTAATTAGAACTACTTGAGCTGCTGCAACATCTCTATCTGTCGTATAGCCACAATTTGAACAAGTATGAATACGTTCTGAGAGCTGCTTCTTACCTGTTTCTGTTAGACAGTTGGGACAAGTCTGGCTTGTTTTATTGGCGTTTACCTTCTGAAAGTACACGCCATATTTCAGACAAGTCTGCTCTAGAATCGTGAAGAATTGCCCCCAAGATGCGTCTAGGCAATGTTTCCCTAACATTCCCCTAGAGAGCATGATCAGATTCAGATCCTCAACGAAAATCATCCCCACATCTTTACAGATTTGATGAGATAATTTACGATGCCAATCTTTGCGACAGTTAGCAACCTACTCATGCAATGAAGCGACTTTCTTCTGAGCTTTACGCCAATTGTTCGAGCCTATTTTTTTGCGACTGACACTTTGTTGCAGCAATGTTTTCGCTTGCGTTCTGCATCGATGAAAAACTTTTGGCGTTTGACTAAAAGACCGTTAGAAGTTGCTATGAAATTAGTTAATCCAACATCGATACCGATACCTTCACCGTGAGGCATTAGATCGGGCACTGAAACGTCCCATTGTAGGGTTAACATCACGTACCAACCGCTAACTCTCTTGACTACCCTTGCTTGCTTAATCGTTGCGCCATCAGGAATAGGACGTGATTGGTGAAACTTGACTAAACCAATTTTAGGGAGCTTGACTGCTTGATTCTGAACGGGGTCAACCCCCAATTGTGGGAACGCAAACGAGCGCATATTCCCGGCTTTTTTGAAGCGGGGAAAACCATGTTTTTGCTCCCACATACTTACGAAAGCTTTTTCAAGTCTTTTTAATGTCTGCTGTAAGACGTGTACGGCAACGGCAGACAAAGCAGGTATATTTGCTCTGGCTGTAGTTAAGCTTTTGCATTGGCTCGCATAAGTTGGTCGCTTCGTTTCGGCTGAAATGATAAATTCAGATCGGATAGAGCAAGCGTTAATTTGACAACTACGAGACCCAAACCAATGCTTACGCTCTGCCAATGCGTAATTATAAACGCGACGGCATTGTTCTAGCCAATCTTCAAATATTTCTATTTGTCTTGTCGTTGGCTTGAGTTTAAATTCGTAGGTTAAATGAAACATTTGCTCTATCCTCCTACCTAATTATACCATCGCTGTGAGCAAACGTCCAGATGCTTTTTCAAGAAACATAATTAAAGCCGTCCACTGAAGAAGGGGCTTGTACCCAAATTTTCGGTCAGTTCTAGAGTTTGATGTGAAAATTGAAGGTGTTGCTGGTCGGAGGTCGCGCTCAGATGTCCGACTAGCGCCATTATTGTCAAGCCTCATCCCCCTGCAACTACCGACAAATATATTTATTTTATTAAAATTTTACAATTTATTATCAAAAATTTTATAATTTTTGAGTCGAGCGGCGATAAATTATTTTTGCGATCTCCTGAATAGTCGATCGACAGATTGCTCGCATCGACTCCCCAAATTGAGTGTAATCAACAAAGGAACTGTAAAATTTTCCTGCTCTACGATAAGTCTGTGCAGATGTTTTCTCGATCATCGTTCTCTAGCAACCGCGCCCGACAATTAGGACGTTTTCGCATTGCTGAAACCCTTGATTTTAGAGCGCGTTCCTTCTTCCTTCTTCCTTCTTCCTTCTTCCTTCTGAAGCCTTCTGGTGAAAGAGTGACGCCCCATCACCCCCAACTCATTTCCACCTGAGGGAAGAGAGTAAGAGACGGAGATCGCCGACTGCGACTCTTTGCTACTCAAGGCCTGGATTTGGTTCTAAACCCCAGTGGTGTTTGAGAAAATGGCGGTACATGGTTTCCCGCAACATCATTTGCTCGTAAAGCTTGACCAAAAACTCCTGAGCTTGTTCGCGGCTCATGTCACTTACCTGTGTTTTGAAGGAACACAGACTAAATTGCTGCTCCAAAGACAATTCTGCTGGTTGGCTCATGACGAAAGACTCCTCTGTAAGTAAAGGTGACTTGAAAGTAAAAACCTGGATCGACCAGATTTGTAAGTTATTTCAGCGATCGGCTTTTGGTTTCAGGATACCCCCCAGCCCCTATCGCTTTAGTATCTATTACAAAAGGTAACAATTATTTGACAAAATTACCATCTGTCCCAAGAAATAACTTAAGCCTACAGATAACGAAATGTCTGCAAAAGTTCCTTGCGCAGACAGATACAACTGTATATACTTGTTAACAAAAAAAAGGCTCAGTACGAACCAAAGCAGTTGAAGCCCTTTACACTCTCCTCGGGCGGAGCTTTTCTGGGCCAGAGGAGAGTGGGTGACGGAGAGTGGGTGAGGGGGAGAATTTCTATTTCTCTCTTCTTCCTTATTCCTTCTATTGTGTTAAATCCGTTACCTCCCCTACTTTCCTTGCCGAACTTTCTTTCTTCCTTCCTTCCTTCTATCGGTTAAATCCGTTACATCCGCTGCACTCATGCGTTGCCTAACTGCCTTCGGTCGAATGCCTTCGGAAGCCAGAAGGCTTCTTCAGGCTTGACTTCTACCCTCGAACTCCATCCGTTAAATCGGTGAAATTCCGCACGTTGCCGAACTTCTCACTAATTGGAGGGAGGGACATTCTGCGGTGGAGCGGCCGCTCCAGGCCTGAAATTGGGAGCAGTGGGTGCAGGCGAAACCGGAGGAATGCCCAGATTTGCACCAGAGTTGCTAGGCTGCTGTGGAGCCGGGAGAGGGGATTGAAACTGATTGGGATTAAAATTGGGATTGAACTGCTGCTGTCCCGGAGCCGGGAGAGGAGATTGAAACCGATTGGGATTGAGCTGCTGCTGTCCCGGAGCCACAGGAGACGGCAGGGGTTGAGCCAAATTGCCCGAAGGTGCCGCAGGAATCCCAGAATTCGGAAGCGACGGATTATTAGGCTGCGGGGAGGAAGCCGAACTAGGTAGTGTTGCCAGGGATACTCGATCGCCCCCTACCTCCCGCAATTTGTCTAAAACCTCCACAACTTTGGCGTATTTAGCATTTTGAGGAGCGTACAACACTGTCAACCCGGCAGGATTTTTGGTCTGGAAACTCTTTAAAACTCGATCGAGCTGTTGGTAATTAACAGGCAATTGGTCTATATAAGTTTGTCCGAAATCGTCAATGCTGACAATCAGCATCTCTCGCACCTGCCTTTGTCCCGTCTTCGCCTTGGGCAAATCGACACTAATTGCTTGCTGGCCAGTCACTTGCAAAGCCGCCAGCAGAAAAAATGTCAGAATGCAAAATATCACGTCAATTAAAGGAAGCAGTTCAATCCGAGCCTCTTCAGCAGGAGTATCTAAGTGAATCTTCATCAGTTCTCCTTTGTTCTAATTATTAGAAGTTGAATCAACATCAGGATCGGAACCTTTCAATTTCGGCTCCATGAGACGTTCTCCCGATTCTTGAGAATTGAGAGAACGCCTGTTCAAACCATCGGAACCAAAGGAAGAATTACTGTGTTCTGCACCGGGCGATCGACCTTTAGCATTAGCCGCAGGCCAGTATTGCCTATAAAGCAATTCCAGTTCGTTTCCAGCTTTGCGAAAGATTTTTGCCTGGTTGAACAAAAAAGCTTGAAATATCCGATAAAACGCCAAGGTAAAAATTGCTACTATCATCCCAGTAGCAGTAGTGATTAGCGAGGTGCTGATCCCGTCAGTCACCCCCTTCATTGCCTGCGTGCTGATGTCGCCGCCGATCGAATTGATCGAGTTCATCAAGCCCAAAACTGTTCCCAGCAAGCCCAGCAAAGGGGCAAGAGCGATCGTCGCTTCTAAGATTTTGTCGCCGCGGCGCATCGAAGCTAACTCTTCATCGGCTGAGGCTTCGAGTGCGAGTCGAAATAAATCTGGTTCGGGATTGTACAGGCGCAGAGGTGCAGCAAGAAATCGCCCGATCGGCTGTCGGTTGGCTTGTCTGGCAATCTCGCTAGCCGCCCCCCAATCGCTGCGGGCCGCTTCGAGAATCCGGTTAACAATCTGCTTCTCTTTGCTCAAAAGGCTTGCCCAGAACCACAAACGCTCGATAATTGTACTTACGGACAGAATCGATAACAGCAACAGGGGCCACATGGCGGGGCCGCCTTTGTGAAACAGTTCTTGAATATTCATAAAATTGTTGCTCCTGCATTACCCGCTAACTTTTACTTCTGTTGTACTTTTTTTAACAAATCCAAGGCCATTTAATTTTAGCTATTAATGTACTCAGGACTGACGCGCTCGCGACTAAAGAAACAGGGTCTTGCCAACGGGGCCTCCTGCTGCAACCAAGTATTGCGATCGAGCCAACCGGGTTTCTGGGCAAGTCTTGATAGTCTTTTATGGCGCCTCGCGGGCGATAGACTACATCCTCAAAATTCCTCTAAGTCTTCTTGACACATATCTTGCAGCGATTGATGTTGCAGGCGGCGGTTCGTGCGGCGATATTTTTTAGTTAGCAACTTCGGTTCGTACTGCTGCGTACCATCCGACTTGGTTTGCTGCTTCAAACTCGATTCAGCGCTGCTAGAGTTTTGCAGAGCTTGTTGGCGGACGATCGCCTCTTCCATAAAATTCAAGTAATACTGGTAGCGCTCCCAATCGCCCCGCACCACACAGTTAGGCTCGTCTCGGTGCGAACAGTCGCTAAACTGGCAGCTACCCAAAGCCAGCCTCTGACGCGCTTCTGGGAAATATGCAGCTAACTCCGACGGATCGGATTCCAGAGCCGGCTGATTGAAGCCCGGAGTATCTGCCAAAAGTCCGCCGTCGGGGAGTTCAAATAGTTCGACGTGGCGAGTCGTGTGGCGCCCGCGGCCGAGTTTGCCAGAAACAGAGTTCACTCGCAGATTCAGCGCCGGAACCAGTTGGTTGATCAAGCTGGACTTACCTACCCCAGAAGGCCCACAAATTATCGTTATTTTGTCTCGGATGTGGCTCTCAACCAAGTTCGGCAAAGGATTTGGTACCCCATTTAACGCATCTAACCGAGGGACAGAATTTGCTAGGGAGGGGTTGTCCTCAGAAGGGAACAAAGAATCATCTATGTTGTCCGCTAAATGCTGGTCAGCTACTTTTTGGACAGAAACTTTATTTTGAAAATTAGCCGCAGCTTCCTGGACTCCTAAGCCGCTGCGAACACTAATAAACATTGGTTCGTAGCCCCAGCCTGAAAGCCGATCGCGCCACTGTTCCAACTCCTCGGCTATCACCAAATCGCATTTGTTCAGGCACAAACTCACCTCTAAACCTGTAGATTCTGCCTTGACTAAAAACCGAGTTAATGAGGCGGGGTCTAAATCGGGTTCGGCGAGGGCAAAAACCAGGAGAATGCGATCGGCATTAGCTACAGGCGGGCGGTTGAGTTCTGTGCGGCGCCCGAAGACATGAGAAATTGCACCCCGGCGGTCAGTCCAGTCCGGTTCGTCTACCACCACGCGATCACCCACCATCACCTGTTGACCAATTTTTTTCAGTCGAGTGCGGCGAGTGCACAGGAGAGTAGGAGCATCCGCCAGGGCTAGATGGTCATCAATGTCGGCTTCTATATCTAACCTGACTCGGTAGAAGTTAGCCTGAACAGCCACTACAGTACCGACGAGCGAGGACAAATTCAGGCTCATCCTGGTTCCTGGTGTTCGGGGCGCTGCACTTTGATCATAAAAAAGCCGGAATCTGGCTCATCCGCAATAAATTGCGTTTGGAGAATCTGGTAGCCTTCCATTTTCAGACTATCAGGCACTTGTTCGATCGGCTCCCCAGCATCCAACCACACCTCCAAAACAGCACCCGGAGCCATTTGCTCCAAGCGCAGTTTAGTGCGGACAAAATTCAGAGGACACGGAGTCCCCCGCAGATCGATTTTGGCATCTGGGGATTTGGGATTTTCAATTGT